>JAEEHP010000031.1 GCA_016280855.1 Bacteroidaceae bacterium | reverse complement strand
CTTCCGCCCGCCATGATGTCTTCGCCAAGTACCTCGCCGAGAAGTATCCCGAGAGCTACGACCACGCAGTGCCAGAGGAGCTGGTGTATAGCGGGAAGTATGAACTCACGGAAGCCCCCTCCCCGCTCCCCCTTTGGGGGAGTGCTTCGGATGCGGGCAACACTCAGCAAAGTCTTGGCGGAAATGAGGCACTCCCCCATAGGGGGAGCGGGGAGGGGGCTTCTATGGGCAAACTCGTCCTCTCTCCCACGCGAACCTATGCCCCTGTCGTCAGGAAGATGCTCGACGAGATGCGCCCCAGAATACACGGCATGGTGCATTGCACGGGCGGCGCACAGACGAAAATCCTCCATTTCATCGGCGAAAACTGCCGCGTCATCAAGGACAACATGTTCCCCGTGCCGCCGCTATTCAAGATAATCCAAGACTGCAGCGGCACAGACTGGGCAGAGATGTACAAAGTCTTCAACATGGGCCATCGCCTCGAGGTCTATGTCGCTCCCGAAGATGCCGAGAAGGTCATCAGCATCTCGAAGAGTTTCAACATCGACGCACAAGTCGTTGGTCGCATAGAAGAAGGTAAGAAGAGCCTCTTCATCAAGAGCGAGTTCGGGGAGTTTGAATATTGACCCCCAAACCCTCTTTAGGGGGAGTAGTAAAAAGATAAGGTTAAAAAAATGAGAATGGAATACATATTTCTAATTGCCCTCGTCGTCGTCATGTTCTTCGCCTGGCGGCAATTCTATCTCACACACAAGAAAAAGAACAACAAACATAAGCACCATGCCTGAGATAGTACGTTTTTACGGAATCATCATCAAGATGTTCTTCAAGCCCAAGGAACATGAACCAGCACATATTCATGCCCTTTACAACGAGTTTGTCGGGCTGTTTGACATCCAGACCTTTGAAATGACCGAAGGCGACTTACCTCTTCGTGCTCAGCAACTCGTGAAGGAATGGATGGGCGAGCATAAGGATGAACTGCTCAACATGTGGCAAACACAGAAAATCGTTAAGCTACCACCTCTCTAAGCATTAGCTATGATACCTCGAATAAAGTCATTTTGTCCCCTTGAGGACTACCTGTTGAGAGTCGTGTTCGACGACGGGCGCATCGTGACGTATGACTTGAAAGACGACATTCGCACGATTCCCGACTTCCGTGCTTTGGAGACGGAGTGCGGTCTCTTTCAGAATGCGCAGCTCGATGCCAGCCGTACATGTATCTCTTGGAACGACAGAATAGACTTGCCGAGCGAC
Source organism: Bacteroidaceae bacterium (assembly GCA_016280855.1). Classification (GTDB taxonomy): domain Bacteria; phylum Bacteroidota; class Bacteroidia; order Bacteroidales; family Bacteroidaceae; genus Physcousia. The sequence continues at coordinate 14,770 of JAEEHP010000031.1, read as the reverse complement.
ACAATATATGAATACGGGACAGATGAGGACACAGGATGCCTCAGTGTAGCCGAGGCTGAATGACTAATTTAAATATAGGATTAATGGAAAACAATCATCTCTTGGATAAGCTTGACGGGCTTGTGAGCCGCTTCGAGGAGGTCAGTACGCTGATTACCGACCCTGCCGTCATTGCCGACCAGAAGCGATATGTCAAGCTCACCAAGGAATACAAGGACCTCGGGAAGATTGTCGAGGCACGAAAGGAATACATCGGCTGCTTGCAGAATGTGGCCGACGCCAAGGAGATGCTCGCCATCGAGGATGATGCCGAGACGAAGGAAATGCTGCGCGAAGAGCTCTCGGAGAGCGAGAAGCGCATCCCCGAGCTTGAGGAAGAGATAAAGCTTCTGCTTGTGCCCGCCGACCCCGAGGACGACAAGAACATTGTGCTCGAGATACGTGGCGGCACGGGAGGCGACGAGGCGGCACTCTTCGCGGGCGACCTCTTCCGCATGTACTCGAAGTTCTTCGAGATGAAAGGCTGGAAGATGGCTGTCAGCAGTTACAGCGAGGGAGCCGTCGGCGGCTACAAGGAAATCGTCTGTTCCGTGACGGGCGAAGGCGTCTATGGCATCATGAAGTACGAGAGCGGCGTGCATCGCGTCCAGCGCGTCCCAGTCACGGAGACGCAAGGCCGTGTGCATACCTCCGCCGCTACGGTTGCTGTGCTGCCCGAAGCCCAGGAGTTCGATGTGGAAATCAATGAGGGCGCTATCAAGTGGGACACCTTCCGCTCGAGCGGTGCCGGCGGTCAGAACGTCAATAAAGTCGAGTCGGGTGTCCGTGCACGATACATCTGGCGCAATCCCTTCACCAATCAGGATGAGGAAATCCTGGTGGAGTGTACCGAGACGCGCGACCAGCCGAAGAACAAGGAAAGGGCTCTGGCCCGCCTCCGTACCTTCATCTATGATAAGGAACACCAGAAGTACCTCGACGACATCGCGTCAAAGCGCAAGACGATGGTCTCGACGGGCGACCGCTCGGCAAAGATACGGACGTACAACTACCCGCAAGGCCGCATCACCGACCACCGTATCGGCTACACAATCTATAACCTGCCATCCTTCATGGACGGCAATATACAGGACTGCATCGACCACTTGATCGTGGCAGAGAATGCAGAGAGGCTCAAGGAATCTGAACTATAAAGAAAGAGAAGAGACATGGGATTTTGGAATGATGTAAAGCAAGAATGGACTTGGGCCGGCATAAAGGCCGACTTCAGGGAGCATTGGGCGGACATAGTTGCAATTGTTGTAGCGGGACTGCTTACTCCCGCCGTGCAGGAATGGCTCGGGTGGGAAGAAAACACATGGGCTTTCTTCGGAGTCTGGATAGTGATTGCCGTGGCCACAGGCGTAGTGATAGGCTTAATAAGACGCATCGTAAAGAAACTTAACACATGACAAGACAGGAACTTATAGCAAACATACGAAGGAAGAAGAGCTTCCTTTGCGTCGGCCTCGATACCGACTTGAAGAAGATACCGCAACACTTGCTGCAGGAGGACGACCCGCTATTCGCCTTCAACCGCGCCATCATCGATGCCACCGCGCCTTACTGTGTGGCCTACAAGCCCAACCTTGCCTTCTACGAGGCTTTCGGCGTGAAGGGACTGATGGCATTCGAGAAGACGGTGAAGTACTTGCAAGGGAACTACCCCGACCAGTTCATTATCGCCGACGCGAAACGTGGCGACATCGGCAACACAAGCCAAATGTACGCCCGCACCTTCTTCGGGGAGTACGACGTGGATGCGCTCACCGTGGCCCCCTATATGGGCGAGGACAGCGTGACGCCATTCATAAGCCCCCTCCCCGCTCCCCCTTTGGGGGAGTGCCCAAAGAAGAACCATTGGGTCATCCTTCTCGCTCTGACCAGCAACAAAGGCTCTTTCGATTTTCAACTCACCGAGGACAGGCAGGGCGAGCGTCTCTTCGAAAAAATCATCCGCAAGAGTCAGGAGTGGGGCAACGACGAGAACATGATGTACGTGGTAGGTGCTACGCGCGGCGAGATGTTCCGCGACATCCGCCGGGTTGCCCCGACGTCATTCCTGCTCGTACCCGGCGTAGGCGCCCAGGGCGGCAGTCTCGAAGAGGTTTGCAAGTACGGGATGATAGCCGACTGTGGCCTGCTGGTGAACAGCAGCCGCGCAATCATCTACGCCGACAATACAGAACGCTTTGCGCAGGTTGCTGCTGAGAAGGCCAAAGAGATGGCAGACCAGATGGCACGCCTCCTTAAATAAACGAAAAGACATGGAATTTACAGCACAAATGATAGCAGGGCTGATAGGCGGCACCATCGTGGGCGACCCCGAAGCCAAGGTCAACAACTTCGCCAAGATAGAGGAGGGGAAGCCTGGCTGCATCAGTTTCCTGGCCAACGACAAGTACGAGCAATACATTTACGGAACAGAGAGCAGCGTCGTGCTCGTCAATGAGAACTTCGAACCGAAGCAGGAGATAAAGGCCACGCTCATCAAGGTGGCAAATGCCCGCGAGGCAGTGGCGAAGCTCCTTCAGATATACGAAGGCATGAAGCCCAAGCGTGAAGGCGTCAGCGACCTCGCTTTCATCGACCCCTCCGCGCGGATAGGCGAGAAGTGCTATATCGGGCCGTTCGTCGCCATCGCAGAAGGCGTGGAGATAGGCGACGGCTGCGTCCTGCATCCGCACGTCACGATAGGCAGGAACGCGAAGATTGGCGCCGGCACCGAAATCTACAGCAACGCCGTCGTCTATCACGACTGCCAGGTCGGCAACCGCTGTATCCTGCACGCCGGCTGCGTCATCGGTGCCGACGGCTTTGGCTTCGAGCCGACCGAGACGGGCTATAGGAAGATACCGCAGATAGGCATCGCCATCATCGAGGATGACGTGGAGATAGGCGCCAATACGTGTGTTGACCGCGCCGTGATGGGAGCCACCGTCGTCCACAGCGGCGTGAAGATAGACAACCTTGTGCAGATTGCGCACAACGACGAGATAGGCAGCCACACCGTCATGTCGGCGCAAGTGGGCATCGCAGGCAGCACGAAGGTAGGGGAGTGGTGTATGTTCGGCGGACAGGTCGGCATAGCAGGCCACGCCACTATCGCCAACCGCGTCATGGCAGGCGCTCAGGCCGGCCTCCACAACAGCGTGAAGAAGGAGGGGGCTGCCGTCCAGGGCTCGCCCGCCATCGATGGCCGCAACTTCTGGAAGAGCAGCGCCATCTTCAAGAATCTGCCTGACGTCTGGGCCGAAATGAATCAGATGAGGAAAGACATCAAGATGCTCAAGCAGCAGCTTGAGGACAAAGAATAACCTTAAAGCCTTATAAAGAAAAGAAACATGTTGAAGCAAAATACACTCCAAGACAGCTTCTCCCTCAGCGGAAAAGCTCTCCATACAGGACTCCAGCTGACGGTAACCTTCCTGCCTGCTGTGGCGGGTCACGGCTACAAGATTCAACGGATGGACCTCCCCGGGGAGCCCGTCATAGACGCTGTGGCAGAGAACGTGGTTGATACGCAGAGGGGTACGGTCCTGGGAAAGGGCGATGTGCGTTGCAGCACGGTAGAGCACGCCCTGGCCGCCCTTTATGCCCTGGGCATCGACAACGTGCTGATGCAGGTCGACGGGCCTGAGTTCCCCATCCTCGACGGCAGCGCAGAGCCCTTCGTACGCGAGATACAGCGCGTGGGCATCTGTGAGCAGGACGCACCGAAAGACTACTATTACATCACCAAAAAGATGGAGTTCCGCGACGACAAGACTGGCGCGTGCATCACCTTGCTGCCCGACGACGATTTCTCCATCACGAGCATGATAGCCTTCGACGGCAGGGTGCTCAGCAGCCAGTTTGCCACGCTCGACAGCATGGACAAGTTCGCCACGGAGGTTGCAGCCGCCCGCACCTTCGTCTTTGTTCGCGAGATAGAGCAGCTGCTGTTGGCGGGGCTCATCAAAGGCGGCGACCTGGACAACGCCATCGTTATCTACGAGCGCCAGACCACGCAGGAGAACCTCGACAAACTCTGCAAACTGACGGGCGCCGAGCATCACGACGCCAACGTCCTCGGCTACATCCAGCACAAGCCACTCGTCTGGGACAACGAGCCGGCGCGTCACAAACTGCTCGACATCATAGGCGACATGGCCCTCATCGGCAAGCCCATCAAAGGGCGTATCATCGCAACGCGCCCGGGACACACTATAAATAATATGTTCGCGCGCATGATGCGCAAGGAGATACGCAAGCACGAAGTGCAGGCTCCTAAATACGACCCGAACATGACACCTCTGATGGACGTGGCCGCCATCAGGAAACTGCTGCCTCACCGCTATCCCATGCAGCTCGTCGATAAGGTCATCGACATCAAGGAGAATAGCATCGTGGCCGTCAAGAACGTGACGAGCGACGAGCCATTCTTCCAGGGACACTTCCCCAGCGAACCCGTCATGCCGGGCGTCCTGCTGGTCGAGGCGATGGCACAGACGGGAGGCATCCTCGTCCTGCACGACAAGGAGCACCCCGAGACCTTCAGCACCTACTTCCTGCACATCGACAACGTCAAGTTCAGGCAAAAGGTCGTGCCCGGCGACACCCTGATATTCCGCGTCGAACTCGTCGCACCCCTTCGCCACAGCATCGGCACCATGCAGGGCTACGCCTTCATCGGCGAGAACTGCGTGGCGGAAGCGACCTTCACCGCACAAGTCATCAGCAACAAATAAACGAGGAAACAGCCAATGCAAAGCGTCGCGAAGCCCCTCTCCACACGTCAGGTAGTTTGCAACATCATGTACTTGCAATTGCAACTTCATGTACATGCAATTGCAACATCATGAACTTTCAAGCAATCCCACAGCAAGCGTTGGGTAGAGCGACAGGAGAAACTTGGCAAGGCCAAACGGCACGGCGGGCATCATAAAACAATACATCGTAAATAGTCAAATCAGGCATCGACCTTATTAAAATAGTAAATCGTAAATAGTCAAATCGTAAATAACATGGTAAGTCCCCTGGCATACATTCATCCGGAAGCAGTCATCGGCCAGAACTGCGAGATAGGTCCGTTTTGCTACATCGACAAAGGCGTCGTCATAGGCGACAACAACACCTTCATGAACAGCGTGACGGTGCTTTACGGCGCGCGGATAGGCAGCGGCAATATCTTTTTCCCGGGCGCCGTCATCAGCGCCATCCCGCAGGACCTCAAGTTCCGGGGCGAGGACAGTACGGCAGAAATCGGCAACAACAACAAGATTCGCGAGAACGTCACTATCAACAGAGGCACGGCGGCCAAAGGTCGGACCATCGTCGGCAACGACAACCTCCTGATGGAGGGAGCGCATGTGGCGCACGACGCACTCATTGGGAACGGCGTCATCATCGGCAACAGCACCAAGCTGGCTGGCGAAATCGTCATCGACGACAACGCCATCCTGAGCGCCAACGTGCTGATGCACCAGTTCTGCCGAGTGGGGAGCTACACGATGGTGGGCGGTGGCACGCGTTTCTCGCAGAATGTGCTGCCCTTCAGCCTCGTGGCGCGTGAGCCCGCGGCATTCTGTGGATTGAACACCATCGGCCTTCGGCGCAGAGGCTTCGACCGCGACCTCATCAACAACATACACATGGCCTACCAAATCATCCTGCAAGGCACGGGCAAACTCAATGACCTGCTCTCCCGAGTGGAACAGGAGATACCCATGAGTCCCGAGATAGAGTACATCCTCGACTTCATCAGGGGCAGCGAGCGCGGATTCATCAGGTAAAAGTCCTAAAAGTTAAAGAATCAGAAAGCTTAAAAGTCAAAAAAGTCTTTTCATCTTTTCACCTCTTCACCTTTTTGCTTTTTCACCTGTTCACCTTTTCACTTTTTCATCCTTTTATGAAATGACATTAAAGCTTACACTATTCAGCCAAGAGAAAGAGGACTTCGTACTGGAAATCCTCATCGACAGCGATGCCAAGTTCTCCGAACTGCATCAGCTCATACTCAACGACTGCAACTTCGAAGAGCGCGACAGCCAGTGCTTCCTCATCTGCGACGACGACTGGCGCGTCAGGCAACGTATCCGCCTCCAGGACAACGAGGAGACGGGCTTCGACGAAGACCTCATCCTGATGTCGCGCACCAGTATCGGCGAGTTTCTCGAGGACGAGGGGCAGCGGCTGGCATACGTCTTCGACCCCGCCGGAAAGCGATTCTTCCTCATGGAACTCACGGAGAACGTCTTTGGCCGAACGGAGAAGAAAGCCATCGTGAACCGTCGCCACGGGCAACCCCCCATGCAGGAACTCGTGTCCGCTGCCGACATAGCTGCCGACGACGACGTAAGAGAAGAGATTGACGAGACGTTCTATGGCGACGAGGGTTTCGAGGCAGAGGAGCTCGACATGGAAGGCTACGAGATAGACGAGTAGTCCCGCCGGCCTCCTCCCCCAAAGGGAAGGGCCTGATGTTCAACGTTCAACGGTCAATGTTCAATGAAGCTCTACGTCCTGCTTGGTCCCACGGCAGTCGGCAAGACAGAACTCGCCCTGCAGATCGCCGAGAAGCTGGGGAGCCCCATACTGAACTGCGATAGCCGCCAGATATATCGCGGCATGGAGATTGGCACGGCGGCGCCGACTCCCGAACAGCAGCAGCGCGTCAAGCATTACTTTGTCGGCACCCACGACATCGGGGCGTACTACAGCGCGGCTCAGTACGAGCAGGACGTCCTCTCGCTTGTCCGCGAGCTCAGTAACGAGCACCGCTCGCTCCTGCTTTCAGGGGGAAGCATGATGTACATTGATGCCGTCTGCAATGGCATCGACGACATACCGACGGTGGATGCTGAGGTGCGCGAGACGCTGAGGCGTCGATTGAATAACGGCGAGATAGACGAGATGCGGAGCGAACTGCGCCTGCTCGACCCCGCCTACTATCGCGAGGCCGACACCCGCAACCCGAAGCGCGTCGTCCATGCCCTCGAGGTCTGCTACACATCAGGGCGACCGTACTCCTCCTTCCTGACAAAAGAGCGCAAGCCACGTCCCTTCGACGTCGTCAAGATAGGTCTCAGACGCGAACGCCAGGAGCTCTTCGACCGCATCAATCAGCGTGTCGATGCCATGATGGCTGCAGGAATGCTCGACGAAGTCAGCAGGCTTCGCCCCTTCCGACACGAGAACGCCCTCAATACCGTCGGCTACAAAGAGCTCTTCCGTTACCTCGAAGGAGAATGGGAATTGCCTTTCGCCATCGAGAAGATAAAGAAGAACACGCGCGACTATGCCAAGAAACAAATGACATGGTTCGCTCACGATAACGAGATAAAGTGGTTTCATCCCGATGAGCCTTCAATTATGAAAGTCGTTTTATGAGAACAAAACTAAAGAAGCTATTCTTCGCAGGACCTTGGTACAGGTGTGCGGCCGCTTGGTTCGTCGCCTTCCTTGTCCTCATCATATTGCTTTTCGTTGCCGTCGATTGCAACTTCTGTTACCTCTTCGGGCGTTCGCCGGGCTTCGACGATATAGAAGACCCGGTGGTCAACGAAGCGTCGGAAGTCTATACGTGCGACGACGTGCTGATGGGCCGCTACTTTAACGAGAACCGAACCCCCGTCACGTACGAGGAAATCTCGCCCATCATGATCCGCACCCTCATTGATACCGAGGACGAACGCTTCTACCTGCATCATGGCATCGACGTCGTCGGACTCTTCTCCGCAGCGAGGGATATCGTGCTGGGCCGCGGCAGGGGAGCCAGCACCATTTCGCAGCAGTTGGCCAAGAACATGTTTCGCACTCGCACTCGCTACTCGACGGGACTGCTGGGGCAGATACCTGGCATCAAGATTCTCGTCATGAAGGCGAAGGAGTGGATTGTGGCGATGAAGCTCGAGTGGTTGTTTTCGAAGGAGGAAATCCTGACGATGTACCTCAACACCGTTGACTTCGGCAGCAACGCCTACGGCATAAAGACGGCGGCCCGCACCTACTTCGGCACGACGCCCGATGCGCTGACCTACGAGCAGGCGGCCACACTCGTCGGGCTGCTCAAGGCGACGAGCCTCTACAACCCACGCCTTAACCCGAAGAACAGCTTGCAACGCCGCAACACGGTCCTGCAGTTGGTCTATGACCACGGACACATTTACCTCGACGGCCAAATGGCAACGCCCTCGCAGCTCGACTCGTTGCTCTCCCTGCCCATCGCTATGAAACCACGCGTCACCGAGAGCTATCAGGACGGCATGGCACCTTATTTCCGCGAGGCCCTCAAGAATTACATCGACTACCTCTGCAACCAGGGACTGGTGCCGGGACACGACGCCATCAACAAGCTCGACCTCGACGCCGGCGGCCTCCGCATCTATTGTTCCATCGACTCACGTATGCAAGCGTATGCCGAGGCGGCAGTGCGGAAGCAGATGCAGGTCATCCAGGGCCGCTTCAATGAGCATTGGGGGCAGACGAATCCGTGGCAGAACGCCAACCATCAGGAGATACGCGGCTTTGCGGAAGACATCGCACGGCGCTCGCCCCACGGTCGCTACCTCAGCGCTAAGTTCAAGGAAAACGCCGATTCCATCGATTACTACCTCCGCCAGCCGCATACCGTCCGCCTCTTCAGCTACGGCGGGCCGATAGAGCAAGAGATGAGCACCATCGACTCCGTGCGTTACATGCTCCGCTTCATGCACACGGGCTTCGTCGCCATCGAGCCCGACACCCGCTTCGTACGTGCCTGGGTGGGCGACATCGACTTCCACAGCTGGCAGGTCGATAACGTCAGGGCCGTCCATCAGCCGGGTTCCACGTTCAAACTCTTCGTCTATACCGAGGCGATGAATCAGGGACTGAACCCCACCGACCGCCGTCTCGACTCCTACATCTCCTATACCGACAACATCGGCGGAGGCAAGACGCGCGTCTGGGCTCCGCATAACGCCAACGGCACGTACAGCTACAAGGAGCTGACGCTGAAGACGGCGTTTGCCATGAGCGTCAATACCATCGCCGTCCGCGTCGGCATGGAGTGCGGCGTCCACAACATCGCGCAGACCGCCTATGCCATGGGCATCAAGACGAAGCTCAACGAGACGCGCTCCCTGACACTCGGCAGCAGCGAGGTCAACTTGCTTGAGCTCGTCAACAGCTACTGCACCGTGGCCAACGAGGGACGCTATGCCATGCCGATGCTCGTGGAACGCATCGAGGACCGCGACGGCAACCTTATCTATCAGGCAAAGAGGAAAGAGAAGAAGGCCATCCCATATCGCTCGGCCTACCTCATGCAGAAGATGCTGGAGGGAGGCCTCTCGGGCACGTCCAGCAGCCTTTGGAACTACGTACGCCCCTTCTATGCCGACACCGAGTTTGGCGGCAAGACGGGCACCAGCAACAATCACGCCGACGCCTGGTTCGTGGGTGTGACGCCCAAGCTCGTGGGCGGCGCGTGGGTCGGCGGCGAATACCCCAGCATACACTTCCGCACGGGAGCGCTCGGGCAGGGCAGCAAGACGGCCCTCCCCATCTTCGGCGAGTTCATCAAGAGCGTTCTCTCCGACGAAAGCTTCAGCAAGTATCGCGTCAAGTTCCCGCCAGCAAAGGGCCTCGACCCGCGTCTGTGGACGGGCTCCGGCTATGCCTACACGCAGCCCGACACGACATCCTACGACTACGATTACTCCGACACGTCCGACGAAACTGAGGAGACAGGCAATCCCTTCTCTCTCGAAGAGCAGGAACAACCGGTTGAGCCAGAGGACGATACGGAACCCGTCGAGGAAGAGGAAATGTAGGAAACGCCCGCTCGACGTGAGGGCACAAAAAACGCCACAGCAAGGAAAGGCTCTTCCTTGCTGTGGCGTTTGCTTTTCCCACGTGAAGGAAGTCCGCTTCCTTGCTGTGGCGTTTGCTTTTCCCACGTGAGGGAAACGTTCTTCCCTCACGTGGGATTATCAGTTGCTATGTCTGACTATTTCTTCTTTGTGAGGTCGAGGACGCGGACGGCACGGAACTTCAGGCCGGCGCCATGACCGAGGAAACCGATGTGTCCCGTCTTGTTGAACATGCCGGGATGGTTGTGGTGGTCCACCGTATAGGGATTGTTGTTGCTTCCGTCGGGAGCCACGTTGTGGCCCTTGCAGGCTTCCTTGATGTCGCCATCCACGATGACTTCGCCGTTGACCGTAACGGTGATGTGGTTGCCCTGCACGCGGATTTCCTCCTCGCTCCATTCGCCGAGCGGCTTGTGCTTGATGCGCTTGGCGGGGATTACGCCATAGACGGAGCCGTGCACCTGATACTCGCGCAGACCTGCGTAGATGGGGTCGTCGTGGTCAAGTATCTGCACCTCGCACATGCCCTCGTAGGCAGCATCGACGCCCATCGGGGTGCGGATGCCCACACCGTTGTTGACGCCCGGGCGCAGGAAGCAGAACTCGAAGCGGAAGATGAAGTCGCGGTATTCCTTCTTGGTGTAGAGGTTGCTCTCGTTGCCGTAGTTGGCCGTCACGTTGATGCAGCCGTTGATGGGCACATAGCCCACCTTGTTGCCCACGAAGTTATCGAGGTTCGTGCCGTCGAAGAGGAGCTCGAAGCCTTGTGCCTTTTCCTCGGCGGAGAGAACGTAAGGCTCCACGGGCTTCATCTCGGAGAGCTTCTGGCGGAGCGCATCGACAGCGTAGCCGTCGTCGGCATCGCCCGTAGCCTTGAAGATGTTGATACACTTCTCGAGACTGCTCTTGGCAACGTCGTACTCGATATCCTCGGTCGTCTTCGTGATGATTTCCTTAGCGGCAGTAGCTGCGGTGTAGCCGAGCTCCTTGTCGTCGAGCTGCTTGCTGGCGAGCAGGAAGGCGTTGCGGGTCGGTGCACCGGCGAGCTTCGAAAGGATATTCTTCTTGTCGGCTACGCTCTTGGCCAAAGCAAATGCTTCGCTAAGCTTTGAGGAGCGGCTGTCGAGGTTGCCCTCCTTGCTGTTCACAAGGTTCACATAGCTCATCAATGCCTTTTGGCTACCCTTCTTGGCTGCATCGAGGAGAGGCTTCGCGGCCTTGTAGTTCGTCGATGTTCCGAGGGCTTCGATGGCTGCTACATCGCCTATCTTCTCAAGGGCAGCAACCGAAGCGTCCGTTCCTGTTGCGGCAAGCAAGGGATAGAGGCGCTCCTTGTTGGTTATCTTGTCTGACTTCAGGAAGTTGGATATCTCGACGTACTGCTGGTCGGCAGTGAGCGTCTGCAGGCTGGCCGTTGCGACCTTCTGCCATTTCGATGCAGCTCCGGCATCTTGGCTCAGCAAAGAGCCTAAGGCAATCTTCGCCAGTTCGGGAGTTATAACGCCAGGCAGCGCATCGAGAGCAGCACTTTGATACTCGCCTTTCACGGCGTACTTTAATATATCTTCCACGGCATCCGTATAGTGACGGGCAGAGGCAAGCTTCATGAGAGAAATCTTCTTGTCGCCTGTGGCAGCCTTCAGCGGCTCCAGGATGTTCAGCTTGCCGGGGAAGGAGAGGAGCGCGCGGAATGCCTCTGTGTTGTTTGCGCCGCCCAGTTGGTCGATGAGCACCTTCATGGCGTCGTCGCCACCGATTTTGCCCAAAGCCTCGATGGCAGCCTTAGCGGGCTGGCCACCCTTTGCAACAACCTCGGTCAGCAAAGACTTCTGGCTGGCTATCTTGTTGTCGCCAATCCAGTAGAGGATGTCGCTCTTGGCTTCGTCGCTAAGCGAGTTGAACTTCTTCGTCACGCTGGCAGCCAAGTCGCCCGTGGCAAGGCCGTTGGCTGTGGCAAACTTGAGGGCCTGCATGCGGAGGGCATGGTCCTTGCTCGTGACTGCTTTGGCGATGACTTTGCCTGCACCTGCACCCAGGCTGACCAGCTTGTCGTAAGCCTTGGCGTAAGATGTGGAAGCCTTCGGAGCGACGTAGGTCACGTCCTCTGTCTTCGAGAGCAGACGGAGCTCGTTTTCAAGGAACTGCTTGGCGTCCTTGTCGCTCTGTGCGGCGATGGCTTGCTTGAGGCCTTCGCTTACATTAGCTGCCCAGGCGTCGTTCGTGCCGGCATAGGCAACGGCACCATGTATGGCGTATTCCACCTTGGCATTAACGCGCTCTGCTGCCGGCTTGAGCATGGCGGCAAGCATTGTGATTGTCTTTGGTGCAGCCTGCACAAGGGGTTGCATCTCGTTGTTGAAATCGGCCTGGTTCTGTATGGGCACGAGGGCGAGCACATCCTGCACGATGGTCTCGGGAGCGCGGTTGCGTGCATCCTGTGCAAACGAAGAGATGCTCAGCAAAAGCGCTGCTATAATAATATATAATGTACGTTTCATTGTTTATCTATAATTTAAGAGTTAAGAATTAAGAGTTAAGAATTAAATCGATTTGAATAGAGCTGCGACCATCGCATTAATTCTTAATCCTTCTTTTTTAATTTTTAATTATTTATGTCAGATGAGCTTTGCCCATTCGCCTCTCATTGGCTGGTTGACCAGACGGTTTGCCTCGTCGTCGTTGATGAAGGTCTGCGTCTTCGGGTCAAAGTTGAGCGTGCGGTTGAGTCGCAGAGCGCAGACGCCGATGTTGACGATGGTGGCGCTGTGGTGACCGTTGCTCTCGTTGAGGGCGAACTGACGGCGAGTGCGCACACACTCCAAGTAATCGGTGTTGCGTTCCTCGGGGTCGGGCAGTTCGTTGATGATTTGCTGCACATTGGGTATCGTACACTCGAAGCCCTTGTACACTTTGCCCTTCGGTCCCTCGATGTAGGGCACCTTGCCCTGACTCTCGAAGCCTTCGCCCTCGAGGATAATCTGGCAGCCGTCGGCGTAGGTGTAAGTGATGTTCCTCCAAATGCCTACTGCGTCGGGGTGCTGCTGCGGAGCGTCAATCTCGACCTTGATGGGGAACTCCTCATCCTTGCCGAGGATGTACTGCACGGGGTCGATGTAGTGCTGACCCATGTCGGCCAGGCCGCCGCCATCGTAGTCGAAGTAGCCGCGGAAGGTCTGGTGCGTGCGGTGTATGTTGTAGGGCTTGTAGGGAGCCGGGCCGAGCCAGAGGTCGTAGTCGAGTTCCTTGGGGATGGGCTGCACCTCGAGGTTCTCCTTACCTACCCAGAAGAACTTCCATGCGAAGCCTGTCGCGCCGGAAATCCTGACTTTGAGGGGCCAGCCGAGCAAGCCGCTGTCGACGAGCTTCTTCAGAGGCTTCACCTCCGTGCCGAGCCCATAGAACGTGTCCTTGAAGCGGAACCAGGTGTTCAGGCGGAATATGCGGCCGTTGCGCTTGATGGCTTCTTCCACGCGCTTGCCCTCGCCGATGGTCCTCGTCATAGGTTTCTCGCAGAAGACATCCTTGCCGGCATTGGCTGCGATGACCGACATGAGTCCGTGCCAATGGGGCGGGGTAGCGATGTGTACGATGTCAACATTCGGGTCGTTAATCAGGTCGCGGAAGTCGTGATACGATTTCAAGTCCTCTCCCCAATTCTTTTTAGCGGCGGCAAGAGCCGAATCGAGGTGCTTCTGGTCCACGTCGCAAAGAGCCACGAGACGGCAGTTCTGGTCGCTGACGAAGTGTGAGGCTGAGCGACCGATGCCGCCCACGCCGATCAAGCCTCGTGTCAGTTGGTCGCTGGGAGCGATGAAGTTGTTGTTGCCTCCCATTTTGCCCAAGACTTCGCGGGGCATAATGCTGAAAAGCGCAGCACCTGCCGCACCTCTCGTAATAAAGGAACGTCTGTTCATTTTCATGATTAATATTTTAATTAGTTGTTAATTTCGACCCCAAAATTACTCTTTTTTCACGATACTGCCAAACTTTAGGGGAGAAAACTTAAGACTGAGAGGCAAGAAAGGTGAAATTGTAAATTGTAAATTGTCAAATTGTAAATAAATGTTGTATCTTTGTGGCGAAAAGTGACGCAATATGGAGATGCAAACGAGATTACCGGAGGACTTTGTCCGTTTGATGCGCGAACACTATGGCGATGAAACGGCTGATGCGCTTTGCGAAGCGTTGGCGACGACCGAGCCGGAAGTGTCCGTCCGCCTCAATCCCCGCAAGTTGTCGTCCGACGAACTGCTTGCCTATCGCCCTGGCCTCGAGAGGGTTCCTTGGTGTCCCGATGCTTTCTACCTCAAGGAAAGACCTGCCTTCACCTTCGACCCCTTGCTCCATGCCGGTGCCTATTATGTGCAAGAGGCTTCGTCGATGTATGTAGCCCAGATTCTTAGTGAAGAACTAAGAGTGAAGAGTGAAGAATTACAGTCACCTCAACCGCTTGATTGTAACTCTGATTCTTCACTCTTCACTCTTCACTCTTCACTATCTTCTCTTCACTTCCCTTTGCTTGCCCTCGACCTCTGTGCTGCGCCGGGCGGCAAGAGCACGCTCCTGCAAAGCCTTCTGCCGGAGGGCTCGCTCCTAATATGTAACGAACCGATTGCCAAAAGGTCACAAGTGCTGGCCGAGAACATGCAGAAATGGATGACGGGACAGCCCGCCACGGCTTCGCAAGTCGTTGTGACGCAGAACTATCCCGCGGACTTCGGAGCCCTGACAGGCAAGGTCGATATCCTCCTGACTGATGTCCCCTGCTCCGGCGAAGGCATGTTCCGCAAGGACGAAGACGCCAGGAAGGAGTGGAGCCTCGATAACGTCAGGATGTGTCAGCAGAGGCAACGGAGCATCCTGCAGGACATCTGGCACGTGCTCAAACCCGGCGG
>JAEEHP010000252.1 GCA_016280855.1 Bacteroidaceae bacterium | reverse complement strand
GTAGCCTGACGCTGAGAGTCGGAGAAGTAAGCAGGCACGGTGATGACGGCGTCCGTGACTTCCTGTCCGAGGTAGTCCTCAGCGGTCTTCTTCATCTTCTGAAGAATCATGGCGCTGATCTCTTGCGGGGTGTACTTGCGGCCATCGATGTCCACACGGGGATAGCCGTTCTCATTAGACACGTTGTAAGGCACACGTGCGATTTCCTTCTGCACCTGCTCATAGGTTTCGCCCATGAAACGCTTGATCGAGAAGATGGTGTTCTTCGGGTTCGTGATAGCCTGACGCTTGGCAGGATCGCCCACCTTGCGCTCGCCGTCCTTCATGAAGGCGACGATGGAAGGCGTGGTGCGCTTGCCTTCGCTGTTGGCAATAACGACGGGCTCGTTGCCCTCGAAAACGGATACGCACGAGTTGGTGGTACCCAAGTCAATTCCAATAATCTTTCCCATAGTTGTATGATTTAAATAAGTTATTATTCGTTTAGCGTTTAACGTTTAGCGTTTACTAATGTCATCACGCAGTTTTACTTTGCCAATATCGAAGCAAACAGTGTGCCAAAACCCTTACGCGCGTATGCGTTCCTTATTATTTATTAAAAGATGGTTGATTTTTCCCTTTTCATTCTTTTGCTCTTCACTTTTTTCGTACCTTTGTCGGCATGAAAACTGCCAAAATGGCGTAAAGTATGCATAAACTTCGTTTTTACTTCATTGAAATCATCCTTTCGGTCGTCGTCATTGCCGGGGTCATGAGCTGTTCGGATCTAAGCCGGGAACAGCGTCGGGTGCGTAAGGCTGCCGAAAAGTGTTATGAGTACCTCAAGAACGAGAAGTACGACAAGTTCGTTGATGAAATCGCTTATGCCGATTCCATGTCCGAGGACTATCGTGAGCAGATGGTGGACTTGTTGCGTGATTATGCCGCCTCGGAGACACAACGTCATGGCAAACTGAGCGACGTGAAGGTCACAGGCGACACTATCATCGGCAATCAGGCGCACGTCTATCTTCAGGTCGTCTATGCCGACAGTACCTCTGAAGAAATAGGGCTGCCGATGGTCAAGGTCGGTAAGAAATGGAAGATGCAATAGGCTGTCCTCATTCGCCCCACGACTCGCGGTCGAGATTGCGGTAGCCTACGGCTTCGGCGAGGTGATGAGTCTGGATAGTGGGAACACCTTCGAGGTCGGCAATGGTGCGGGCCAGACGTAGGATGCGGTCGTAGGCACGGGCGCTGAGTTGCAGGCGATTGATGACCTCGCGCAGCATGGCCATATCCTGCGGCGCAGGAGTAGCAAATTCTCTCATCAGCGAAGGCGTCATCTGGGCATTACAGTGGATGCCGTTGTACTCATGATAACGTTCCTCCTGAATCTGACGGGCACGGATGACCCGCTCACGGATGGCTTCAGAGGGCTCGCCAGGTTGAGTGCGGCTGAGTTCATTGAAGCTCAAAGGCGTGATTTCGATTTGTATGTCTATACGGTCGAGTAGGGGACCGCTGATCTTATTCAGATATTTATGAATCTGTCCGGGCGTGCACTGACAGTGCTTGGTGGGGTGGTTGTAGTAGCCGCACGGACATGGATTCATCGAGGCGACGAACATGAAGTTGCAGGGATACTCGATGCTGTATTTTGCACGTGATACCGTAATCTTACGATCCTCAAGGGGTTGCCGCAGTACTTCGAGGGCTGCTCTCGAAAATTCAGGTAATTCGTCAAGAAACAAAACACCATTATGCGCCAAGCTGATTTCACCGGGCATGGGATTGGTGCCGCCTCCGACAAGTGCTACTTGAGACACCGTGTGATGGGGTGCCTGGAAGGGTCGTTCGGTGATGAGGCCCGTTTCCCCCTTGAGCTTACCGGCCACAGAATGAATCTGTGTGGTCTCTAAACTTTCTGCCAAGGTCAGGGGAGGCAGGATTGACGGCAGACGTCGGGCCATCATGCTCTTGCCGGCTCCCGGCGGTCCCACCATGATCAGGTTATGTCCACCGGCTGCGGCTATCTCGAAAGCACGTTTGACGTTTTCCTGACCTTTGACATCGGCAAAGTCGAGTTCGAAATGATTGCGCTGTGCATAGAATTCAGCACGTGTGTCAATCACCGTAGGCTGCATGACTTCTGTCATGCCATTGAAGAAATTGATGACTTGCTGTATGGTTGTCGCGCCATAGACATCCAGTCGATTGACGACCGCCGCCTCATGAACGTTCTGCTGCGGTACGATCAATCCCTCGAATCCCATCTCGCGGGCTTTGATGGCAATGGGCAAGGCTCCGCGTATGGGTTGTATGCTGCCGTCGAGGCTGAGTTCTCCGACGATCATGAAACGTGACATCCTTGAACCGTCGATCAGTCTGTTGGCATTCAGGATGCCCAAGGCGATGGGCAGATCAAATCCCGTGCCTTCCTTTCTGATATCGCCAGGCGCAAGATTGACCGTCACCTGTTGCCGCGGCATTTTGTACCCGGTGTTGAGCAGTGCCGCCTCGATACGGCTGTGGCTTTCCTTGACACTGTTGTCGGGCAATCCGACAATAATCATGCGCGATGGTCCCTCAGCGTGAGAGGGCACGACATTAACCTCGATTGTGACGTGAAAAGCAGCGATGCCGCTGACGGTTGCACTGTTGGTTTTAGCGAGCATGATGGGTGAAAAAGGTCAGTTCTCAGTCGTTCCTTTCTTTCGTACGTTCGAAGATCTGTTCGAGGAACTCCTGCCGCTTCTCGGGTTGTTCAAAGGCACCGATGGCGTGCATGGTGGTTGTCTGGGCGTTTTGTTTGGCCACACCTCGCATCTGCATACACAAGTGTCTGGCCTCAACAACGACCATGACGCCAAGAGGATTCAATGCTTCCTGAATACATTCGGCGATTTGCTCGGTCATTCGTTCCTGCACTTGCAGGCGATGGCTGAAAGTGTTGACGATGCGTGCGAGCTTCGACAGCCCTGTAATCTCGCCGTTAGGGATATAGGCGACATGAGCCTTGCCGAAGAAGGGGAGCATGTGGTGTTCGCAAAGAGAGTAGAATTCGATGTCTTTGACGACCACCATGTTGTGGTAGCTTTCTTTGAACAGGGCTGAGCGGATGATGGCAACAGGATCTTCATGATAGCCACGTGTCAGTTCCAGCCATGCACGAGCCACGCGGATGGGTGTCTTCTGCAGTCCTTCGCGCGAAGGATCTTCGCCCAATAATTTGAGGATTTGGAGATAATGAGCAGCAAGCTCTTCCTGTAGTGCTTCCATTTATTGATATACGATGATCTGACTCTTGACAATGCTTGCTTCACGGAATTTCTTCGTTTCGCGCATCTTTTTCAGCATTGTGCGAGCTTCTTCGTTGGTTCTGAAATCGCCGACGCGGCAGATCCATCTGGGGCTGATAAAATGTGTATATACAGAAAGCTCAGGGAACTCGGAACGTACCAGATTAGCCATGCGATAGGCTTCGCTCTTGGCATTACGGTTGTTGCCTCCGGCAAATACCTGAATACGGTAGCCGACGGTACGGACCCGGCGAGTGGGAGCCAGGGTGATGGTGTCGTTGATCGCTGTCGTGTCGTTCCACTGCCCGAGGATCTGCGAGAGTGACCTCGGTGTCCTCACTTGTGGCGTGCCATTGACCAGCGCATTGATCTCAGCGTCCTGGTTTAACGTCACCATGCCTTCACCCGCAACATTGCGGGTGAGGCGATCGGTGAAGTTCTGTTGAGCTGTTAAATTCAGCGAAAGAACTAACAGTGATATGATGGAGAGAAATCTCATTCAGTGATTAATTCCAGGCATCGATGATACCCTTGAAGTCTGCGCACTTGAGGGCAGCGCCGCCGATGAGGCCGCCGTCAACGTCAGGTTTGGAGAATATTTCCTTAGCGTTGCTGGGCTTGCAGCTACCGCCGTAGAGGATGCTGATGTTCTCGGCAGCAGCCTCGCCGAAACGTCCTGCGATGACGCCACGGATGAAAGCGTGCATGTCTTCAGCCTGCTCTGCGGTTGCGGTCTTGCCGGTACCGATAGCCCAAACGGGTTCGTAAGCCAGGATGATGTTGGAGAGCTGTTCGGCGGTGAGGTCGAAGAGGCTGTCGGCAAGCTGTCCGCCGACGACTTCGTTCTGCTTACCTGCTTCGCGCTCCTCGAGCACTTCGCCGATGCAGAAGATGACCTTCAGTCCGTTGGCCAGTGCCAGGTTGACTTTCTCCTTGAGGATTTCAGCGGTCTCGCCGTAGTAGGCACGACGCTCGCTGTGGCCGAGGATGACATATTGAGCACCCGTGCTCTTGACCTGAGCGGCACTGACTTCACCCGTGTAGGCACCCTTCTCCTTGTCGGCACAGTTCTCGGCACCGAGACCGATGACCGTACCTTCGACCACGTCGGCCACTTTGGTGAGGTGGATGAACGGTGTGCAGATGACGACGTCGCAGTTAGGTTTCTCTGCGGCAAGGGCTTCCTTCAGTTCGTTGGCCAGGGCGAGGCCTTCTTGCAGGTTCAGGTTCATTTTCCAGTTGCCTGCTACGATTTTCTTTCTCATGAGTGTGATATTTTTATGGGTTAAATGGTCGATATGATGTATGATAACTGCTTTTCGGGTGCAAAGGTAATAAAAAGTTTAAAGTTTGCGGTTTAAAGTTTAAAGTTTTTCTCCTTTTTGTGCTCTTTTCTTCTTACGCCACCATCGTACGCTGGCTATGAAGCGGTCAATGAAGGTGAAAATGGCTAGCGGAACGATGTACCACAGCAACAGTCGGAGCAGCATTCTGTGGTAGCTTGCCAAATGGGGGGTGGCAATGTCCAGGCTGTGCAGTGGACCTGACAGCTCCTCCTCTTCGGGGAGCAGGTTCTGGCTCCATTTGCCCACGATGGTGCCGTCGTGAAGCAGGATCAAGGCAGGATTGCTGCGTGCCATGGTCTTCAGCGTCAGTTCATCCACGAAGGCGTAGTCGTATTCTGCTCCCGTGAGATCCTGCCATCGCCGGATGCTGTTCTCGCCGGAAGCGGTGAGGCACCAGAAGCCATACCCGCCCTTGACGGCATAGTCGTAGATGGCATTGATGCGTTCCATGTTGGAATCGTCGGCTTGTTCCAGATGCGGGGCAATGAGGAGGAAGTTGAACGACGTGTCAGCCAGCAGCGTTTCGGTGTCGATGCCGGCTCCCTGCTTTCCGGCATAGGATGTCGGTTCGATGCTGAAGTCAATGATTTCCGGCAATTGCTCCGGATCGGCAGGCCATTCCATGGCGGTTCTCATGTTCTGTCCGATGTGGAACGGGCGGAAGTCAATGACAGGTTCTGCGTAGATGCACAGTAATACCAGGAAGCCGGAATAGATGATGGAATACAGCGAGATGAGCCATTGGGCAGATTCGGAGATGAAGCGTGTCAGCAGGTTGCCGCGCCAAAAGAGGATAATGGCACCGGCGAGGAGGATGACATTCTTCCAAAAGGTCTGCCAATTTGTCAGCACTATGGCGTCGCCGAAGCAACCGCAGTCCGCCACCGCATTGGTGACGGCCAGCCATAGGGTCAGCGGCGTATAAAGGATCATGAAGCCCAGAATCGTGTAGGTCGTGAAGCGACGCCGGATGCCGAAGAAGAGATAAATGCCCAAACAGAATTCGAGCATGGCCAGCACTACGGCCAGCACGAGGGGGACGGGAGCGATGGCAAGATGAGTGAGGTTCAGCGCCGCGGCATAGTCCTCGATCTTGTACTGCGTGCCGACAGGATCGATGAGCTTGACAAGTCCTGAAAAAACGAATGTGGCGGACACCACCAGGCGGCAGATGTTCACCACAATCCATTGTATCTTTTTCGTCATGTGCCTAAGCTTTTGCCGTTATTCCTCAAAGGTGAGTTTGATGAGGCCGAAGACGGCGTAGTTCATCATGTCCATGTAGTTGGCATCGATGCCTTCGCTGACCCATGTGACTCCGTCGAGTTCTTCGATTTGCTTGGTTCGGAATATTTTCTGAAGGATGATATCGGTGTAGCTGCTGACGCGCATCCCTCTCCACGCTTCGTCGTAGTCGTGGTTCTTGCGCAGCATGAGTTGCAGCGAGTCCTCGGCCAGCCGGTCGTATTCGCTGATGGCTTCTTCTTGCGTCATGTCATCCGGCTTCTCCGCGATGCCATGTGCGAGCTGGATAAGGCCGATGATGGCATAGTTGACGATGGCAATGAATTCCGGACGTATGCCTTCGCCCACCAGCGATTCGCCCTTCATCTCCAGCGAGCGGATGCGATTGGCCTTAATATAGAGCTGATCGGTGAGCGAGGGAATGCGCAGGATACGCCAGGCAGCTCCGTAGTCGTGCAACTTCTTGACGAAGACTTCACGACACTCTTGCATGACCGATCGAAACTGCTCTTCTGTTGTCATGCCTTAGCGTTAGGAATATTTGAGGATTTGACCGACGCGAACCTTGGAGTTGGTCTTCAGGCCATTCATGCGGCACAGGGCTTTCAGGTTGATGCCATGCTTACGTGCGATGCTGTAAAGCGTTTCGCCCTTCTTGACCTTGTGAATCCGTACTCTGGTGTCCTTCTGAGCCTGCGCCTTGGCAGCTTCGCTCTCGGAGCTGATGTAGCTGACTTCTTCGTTCACGGCTACCTCGCTGCCGGCTTCGTGCTTGCCCATCACCGTGCCGCGTCCACGCCCCTTGAAGACATAGAAGTCGCCGGTAACGTCCTGTGCAGCAAAGTCGAAGAGCTTGGCAGGATCGATATATTCGCCGAGCAGACGTGTCTCGAAGTGCAGGTGAGTACCCGTGCTGCGTCCTGTGCTGCCAGCCAGACCGATGGGGTCGCCGGCCTTCAGCGTAGCGCCTTGCTTGGTGAGGTGTCTGGAAAGGTGACCATAGACGGTCTCGAGGCCGTTGGGATGGCGGATGACGACGACGTTGCCGTAGCCGCCAGCCTGGAAATCGACGACGCGCACTTTGCCGTCGAAGGCTGCGCGGATGGTGTCGCCGGGATAAGCGTTGATATCGATGCCTTTGTGCTGACGGCGGAAGCGTTTGCGATACCCGTAGTTCGAGGTGACGATGCGATTGGAGGTAGGCATACAGAAACCGCGCAGGTCAATCTGGTAGTCTTTAGGCAGTTGCACGTTGCCGTAGAGATTGATACCGGAGTCCTCCCAATCGGGATACAGCTCCGCTGCGGGGTCTTCGAGGTCTTCAAACTGTTGCTGGATTTGCTCCTGTTGGAACAGGCGCTGGATAGCAATGCTATCTACTGCGCGCATCTTCTTGTCGATAGGAGCTTGGCGGGCGATGAGGTCCTGACCCATCGCGGGAGTGGCCAAAGCCATAAGAAGGAATGCAGCGCTTGTTTTTTTGATGATGTTTAAGATCATTATGCTTTTTGATTTAATCAGTTCGTTTAGATTTTTTAGCACTCGTTGACGGCATAAAGGTAATCCATCACGGCACTTCTGTAGGTAAATATCTCTTCCGGGCGGAAGAATCGGTTCAGCTCGATAGCTGCATTCTCTACCGAGTCCGAAGCGTGAACGATGTTCTGCTGATTGCTCATGGCGTAGTCACCACGGATGGTTCCAGGGTCTGCCTTGCGACCGTTGGTAAAGCCTGTCATCGCACGCACGACAGCCACAGCTTCAACGCCTGAAATGGCTAACGCTACGACTGGCGATGCTTTCATGGAAGCCGCTAAAAGCGGGAAGAACGGGCGGTCCACGAGGTGAGCGTAGTGCTCCCTGAGAATGTTGTCATCCAATTGCATCATTTTCATGCCGGCAATGACGAGGCCGCGACGCTCAAAACGATGGACAATCTCGCCAATCAGCTGGCGTTGCACGCAGCTGGGCTTGAGCAGGACGAGGGTTGTTTCCATTATATAATATATAAGGTATTATCTGTCTTTGAAGATTATTCTTCGCAATTTGGGGGCAAAAGTACACAAAAAGTTCTAAAGTAGCACTATCTGTTAACGTTTTTTTGCTTTCAGTATTCCGAAGATTCTTTTGCTGGTTTTCGATTTTTGACTACTTTTGCAGCGGAAAACGCAATATGTTGTTCTAATATTCATGATAAGGATTACCATACCTCAGCGTGCAGAGTGGCAATGTTCGGTACGCGGCATGAAGTGCGAACCGTTGCCCGTGGTGCGCGTCGGCATCGTCGGCCTCGGCGCCCGAGGGCTGACGTTGCTGCGGCTGATGCTTCTCGTCCCCGGAGCCCGGGTCACGGCGCTCTGCAACATCTCGGCCTCTGCCATCGACACGGCCTGCGAGGCTTTGGCGATAGACCCCGATGGTGTTGCCCGCTACAGCGGAGACGACGGCTACTTGAAACTGTGTCGTAGCGACGATGTGGACCTCGTGGTCATCAGCACCGATTGGAACGCTCACACCGAAATCGCCGTTGCCGCCATGCAGGCCGGAAAACATGTGGCCGTTGAGGTGCCCGCCGCATTGACGATGGACGACCTCTGGCGCCTCGTCGATACCTCGGAGCAGACGCGCCGCCATTGCACGTTGCTCGAAAACTGTTGCTACGACGAGGAAGTGATCGCCGCCATTCGTGCCATCCATCAGGGAACGATCGGCGAGGTCGTCCATGCCGAAGGGCGCTACTACCACCACCTCGACGGCCGCTGGTCGCAATGGCGGTTGGATCTCAACCGCAGCCTCCGTGGCGATCTCTACCCGACACATGAGCTGGGACCGTTATGCATGGCGTTGGACATCAACCGTTCCGATCGCCTGTCCTCGCTGGTGAGCATGGACAGCAATGCCTTCTCGGGCCCCGGCGTCTATGAGCGTGAAACGGGAACTGCAGCCCCTGACTATAGAAACGGCGACCATACGATGACCTTCCTTCGTACGGCGCTCGGTAAGACCATTCTCCTGCAGCACGATGTCATCACGCCGCAGCCCTATAGCCGCAGCCTGCACATCATCGGCACGAAGGGCGACATCACTACGAGCAGCGACAACGGCACCGATCCCGAGCTCATCTGCTCCTCGTTCCGCTCCGTGCACGACCCCATGACCTATGAGATGCTGCGTCGCCTCATTGCCTGCATCAATCAAGGCCAGCCCATAGACATCGACGTCTATGACCTGGCCTCGTGGTGCGCAGTGATTCCTCTCTCCCTCCTGTCCATCGAGGCCGGCAACGAACCCGTAGCCTTCCCCGACTTCATGCGTCAATAGCGATCCTCGATCTCGTCTTCCTTGTCCTCGATGTAATCCACGAACTGTTCGCGGAGATACTTGGGGATAGAGCCGTCGTTCTTGATCATCTTCTCGATGGACCAGAGCTGGTCCTCGATGTTCTTCGCAGCCTTGCCGTTGTCGTTGCGGATTGCTGTTTCGTAACGCGAGAGCAGACCATACACGCCATGCTTGCGGCAGAGGCCGTCCAACGTCATGGGATATTCCTTCGGCTTCTTCGGAGCGGCCGGTGCTGCGGCAGGAGCGGCAGGGGCGGGAGCGCCTTGTGGGGTCAGCATCGTTGCCTGTTGCGTGGCTGCGGGAGCGGGTGTCAAAGCAGCTGCATTCGGGTCGTTGAATGACGTGACGGGGATATTGAAGTCCATGCGGACACCTTTGGTGTTCTCCAACAGGCGTGCAGCCTCGCTGCCTGACATGTACTTGCGCTCGTGGTCGGCAGCCGAGAAGACGATGGTGCGCTCGACATTCACGCCGGCATTGAACACGGGAATCAGGTTGGCAAGGTCTTCGCCGTGAAGCACCAGGCCGTCGCGAACGCGAACACCGCGGTCGTCCAGCGGAACGAGGTCGATGGTGAGGTTATCCAGCAACCCGTTGGCTTCCTTGCGAACGGGGACGACAGCCTGAATAGACCATTCGGAACTGTTGTCGGGGTTCTGGACGGAGTATAACTTGACGTCGGCACCCAGACTGAAGGCTGAGAAGATGTTGCCGGCAAATTCCACCGTGTTCTTCGGGATGTAAACCTCAGCGGGTTTGTCGGACGTACAGGCGCAAGCCAGCACAGCGGCTACTGCGGAGATAATAAGCGCTTTTTTCATGTCTGTAAAGAATATGATTTTGATGAAACTATGCTATTTGAGTGCAAAAGTACAAAAATATTCGTTACGTCCAAGGAAATCTGCTAATTTTTGAAAAAAATGGCACATAAAAAACCTCCGACTCGCAGGGAATCGGAGGTTTTATGTTGAATAGGATTGTACGTAAGGCTTACATCATGCCGCCCATGCCGGGAGCGCCGCCCATCGGCATTTCGGGCTTATCCTCCTTGGCGTCGCAGATGACACATTCGGTGGTGAGGAACATGCCGGCGATGCTGGCAGCGTTCTCGAGGGCCACACGTGCCACTTTGGCAGGATC
This sequence comes from Bacteroidaceae bacterium, assembly GCA_016280855.1. Classification (GTDB taxonomy): domain Bacteria; phylum Bacteroidota; class Bacteroidia; order Bacteroidales; family Bacteroidaceae; genus Physcousia. The sequence continues at coordinate 1,866 of JAEEHP010000252.1, read as the reverse complement.
GATGATGCCGCTGGCCTTCAGGTTCTCGTACTTGTCGGCACGGGCATTGTAGCCGTAGTCGCCTTCGGCAGCCAGCACGTTGTTGACAACGACGCTGCCTTCCAGGCCTGCGTTCTCGACAATCTGACGGAGCGGCTCCTCGATGGCGCGTTCCACGATGTGGATACCTGTCGTCTCGTCGGCGTTCTCGCCCTTGAGGCCTTCGAGAGCCTTGATGGCGCGAATGTAAGCTACGCCGCCGCCAGGGATGATGCCTTCCTCGATGGCTGCACGGGTGGCGCAGAGGGCGTCATCGACGCGATCCTTCTTCTCCTTCATCTCGGTCTCGGAGGGAGCACCGACGTAGAGCACTGCCACGCCGCCGCTGAGCTTAGCCAGACGCTCCTGCAGCTTCTCCTTGTCGTAGCTGGAGGTGGTGTTGCCGATCTCGGTCTTGATCTGGCTGATGCGGTCGTGGATAGCCTGGCTGTCGCCGTGTCCGCTGACGATGGTGGTGTTGTCCTTCGAGATGGTCACCTTGTCGGCGGAGCCCAGCATCTCGATGGTAGCCTGTTCGAGCTTCAAGCCCTTCTCCTCGCTGATGACCACGCCGCCGGTGAGGATGGCGATGTCTTCGAGCATAGCCTTGCGACGGTCGCCGAAGCCGGGAGCCTTCACGGCGCAGATCTTCAGCTGGCCACGCAGACGGTTGACAACCAATGTCGTGAGTGCCTCGCTATCGACATCTTCAGCGATGACGAGCAGCGGACGGCCGGTCTGTACGGCGGGCTCGAGGATGGGCAGGAAGTCCTTCAGGTTGGAGATCTTCTTGTCATAGATAAGGATATAGGGGTTCTCCATCTCGCACTCCATCTTCTCGGCGTTCGTGACGAAGTAGGCGCTGAGGTAGCCGCGGTCGAACTGCATACCTTCGACCACGCCGATGGTGGTGTCGCGGCCCTTGGCCTCCTCGATGGTGATGACGCCGTCCTTCGACACCTTCTTCATGGCCTCGGCCAGGAGTTTACCGATCTCGGCATCGTTGTTGGCGCTGACGGCAGCCACCTGCTCGATCTTGTCGTAGTCGCTGCCCACCTGCTCGCTCTGAGCCTTGATGCTCTCGACGACCTTGGCCACAGCCTTGTCGATACCGCGCTTGAGGTCCATGGGATTAGCACCGGCGGTGACGTTCTTCAAGCCCTCGCGAACGATAGCCTGAGCCAGCACGGTAGCGGTGGTGGTGCCGTCGCCGGCATCGTCGCCCGTCTTGGAGGCTACGCTCTTGACGAGCTGTGCGCCAGCGTTCTGGAAGGCGTCGGCCAGCTCGATCTCCTTGGCGATGGTCACGCCGTCCTTAGTGATCTGAGGAGCACCGAACTTCTTCTCGATGATAACATTACGACCTTTCGGGCCAAGGGTTACCTTGACGGCATTGGCCAACTGGTCCACGCCCTGCTTCATCTGTTCGCGGGCTTCGATATTGAATTTGATTTCTTTTGCCATGATAGTTGAGGACCCCCTCCCCGCTCCCCCTGTGAGGGGGAGAGTAGAATGTTTTGCTTGGAGAGGTTATAGGGCCATTTTTTTTGATGAATAATTAAATGGATGTGTTTAATTCTTGAAAGGTAATCACTCCCTCCCTCACAGGGTGCAAGGAAGACGGAACTATTAAGTGTTCCGGCTGGACTCGTTCGGGGGGTGGGTCTGTTATGCCAGCACAGCTACGACATCGCTCTGGCGCATGATGAGGTATTTCTTGCCTTCGTGTTCCAGTTCGGTGCCGGCATACTTGCCATAGAGAACCTGATCACCAGCCTTCAGCACCATCTCTTCGTCCTTGGTGCCATTGCCTACGGCCACGACAGTGCCCTGAAGGGGTTTCTCTTT
>JAEEHP010000251.1 GCA_016280855.1 Bacteroidaceae bacterium | reverse complement strand
CCTGCTCAATCTGCTGTTCTTCGTTGGGCTTGTCGTCTTCACTGCACGCAGCGAAGCCCAAAGTGAGACACAGCAGAAGGAGCCTCACCCCCAGTAGATACTTTTTCCAATTCATAATATACATATTTTATACTGCTTATTCGTTATTCGGTCTATTCACTCCCTCACCCTTTCTTGCGTCCCTTTGGTAGCAAGCGTCCGAAGGCCGAGCGGGAGAGGAGCTTGGGGTGAGGCTTCTAAAGTAGTCGCTCATATCGCTCTTATTGACTGAACCATATTGTTCAATGTTATAGAGTGTGACGTGGCTACCGCTGGTGGTACGTGCCAACTGGTAGTAGAGGTCGGAAATGGAGACTGATGGATTGCCGCCCACGGTGCGCAGGAATGCACGTGAGAAGGCGTTTGAGAGATAGGTTCCCATGTCGGTGTCATAGATGTCGGGCTTTGAGGTCTCAAAGGCGTTGGCAGCAGTAAGCACGATGACATCGGGAAGACCAGTGAGGGCTTCACCCCACTGTCCGCTGTAGCAACTCTCCAAAGCCAGCATCAATCTACGGTATTTACGATTTGACGATTGACTGTTTACGATTTGTGTGCCATCGCCTGCCATTTCAGCAATGATGCTGCGGATGCGCTGTGTGCTGAAGGGTTCGCGGGAGTCTTCATTGCCCCAGAGCGGGCCACCGCTATCGGCTCCGTGACCGCTCCAGAAGAAGAACACGTTGTCGGCTTCGGTGCTGTGGATGACGTGGGGCAGACGCTGGGACTGACGCCCCAAGAGAATGTCAGCCAGATCGGTAGGGCCGGAGAGGTCGCTGAAGTGGTAGTCAACGACGGCATCCTGACGCACATCGGCGTTGACCAAGGCATCAGGTGAGCTTTGCACGGTGCTGCGCTCCAAATATATTTCGCCTGGGAAGGGGTTGCGTGGGTCGTTGGCCAGATTGTCTTCGACGATGAGCACAATGTGGTCATCATCGTAGCCGTGATTCTTCAGGAACTGGTACATGGCCAGAGCATCGGCCTGATGGCGATAGTTGTCCCAAGTGGTGCTGGGGCTGATGACCACGGCCCACCGCTGGCGAAGGTCAGGCAGTTGGTGACTGACGGTAGCTCCTGCTTCGGGGTCGAGAGACTGGATGATAGTATGCCAGTTCCATAGCGCATCGGTGGATAGGCCCATTCCACCGCCACCCGTGGAGACGGTGGCAAAGTGTGTGATATCACCAGTGCCATCGCTATCCCAAAGCTGGTAGTTGGTGTGAAGCATGGTGGTGCGCGTCTGGGGGTCGAACTCCATCTCGCCTGTGGCACCGCGCAGGCTGGGCAGCATGCCGCCCTCGATGAGACGGAAGGCAGAAGCCAGGCCATAGTCATACCAGAGGGTGATGGGGGCAGGGTCATCGGCAGCCACCACGGCACGCATCCAGTCGCTGAGCACGGGGCCGTAGGGGGCTATCTCGAACTGTACACGCTGGCCATCGATGGAAAGACTATTGGGGTCAGGTGCATAGAGCTGGGCAGCCCTGCTTAGGGCAATGATGGTCAGGGCATCGTACATCTGGGCAGCACCATAAGGTGCATCACTGCCGTGGATGGCCTTGTGGCTCTGTACATAGCCATTGTCGGTGGAACCAGCGGGATAGGTGCCGTATGCAATGTAATTCAATATCTGGGGTGAGTAGGCCACGTCGGGGACGTAGGCGGTGGGGACGTAGGCAACGATGCCTTGTTCCCGCTTGCTGCGAAAAAAAGCTTCGCGCGCCTCCATCACCTGCGGGTAGTCCTCGGCTCGGCCTAATGCCACGAGCATGGCATCGACATTATCACCCACGGGGTGGCTCATCAGTTCGTAATAGTCGTTGAGGTCATCGCCCACCTTGTATGCCCGTATACCGCCGGGCACCACGTCGAGGCCAATTTGTGTTGCCGCGAAGCCGAACCAGTCGCGGAACGACTGACCGTAGTTGTCGTCGCTATAGAGCAGGCCTACGCGCTTGTGGCCCACGGTCTGCATGACGGTGAGCAGTACCACGCATTGCGTGATGTCGCTCTCGGTGAGGAAGAACGAGTTGGTCTGGCGTGCCTCGCTGCGCTGCAGGTCGGCACTGGTGCAGGTGGGCATGACCACGGGCAGGCGCGAACGACGGGCCTGATTGAGAATGGTGCGCGCATTGGCGGAGTGGTAGGGGCCGATAATGGCATGGCAGGTGTCGGGCTGCACATAGGGTGCCTCGCCCTTGCCAGGATGCGTGAGTGCGTAGGCCAATGCCTCCAGGTCATCAGTGTCCTCATCGTGGTAGCGAAGGTTTAGTTTCACGCGCTTCGGGCACGACTGCTGGGCACGGTCTATATTGCTGAGTGCATCATCGATGGCAGACTGCCATGAGGCTTGCTTCGTCAGCGGCAGGATAACATCGACATTTACCGTCACCACTTCCTGCCGGGAGGCAGTGGGCGTGGGGCTATCATCACTCTTGCAGGAAGTAAAGCCCACCCCAACCCCTCCCCAAGGGAGGGGCGTTAAGATGCCAAGTAGCCAGACAGCAGCGGTTCTTATTTTATTATATATGATATGCTTCTTCATATACATTCATGTCAAAATTATGCTTAGGGTCTATTCTATTTCCCCTCCCTTCTTGCGTCTCTTCTTTAGCAAGCGGCATAGCCGAGCGGGGGAGGGGCTGGGGGTGGGTTTCTATATATTGTCTGTCGTGTATCCGTCCCATGCACCGTGCCATTCCTTCTGCGGCATGGTGGCAGCAGGAGCATGGAGCCAGCGCTCAAGCCACTGGTAGAGAGCACGATCGTAGTGGCGGATGATGGTTGGGTAATACTTCGCACTACTGCCAATCTCGGTATCAACGAAGATGACCTCGGCGTCACCGCTGCCTTCAAGGTAGAGGTTGGCATAGAGGGCGGCATTCAAAGATGCCCAGTTGCAGACAGCATAGCTCCCATCTTGGATAATACTGCCCATGATATAGGCAAAGTTGAAGGCCTCGTTGCCTGTTCCCATGTATTCCGTGCTGTAGATACGCTTGGAGATTCCATTACTGAAGTATTCATCGATGGCCTGATTGATGCTATCGGCCAGCACCTCGTCTCGTTCATATCCCTGAAACAGCCAGACCTCGCGCTGCCGCTCGACATCAGCGTTGGTCTCGCTGTCGATGCGCTGGCAGAATTTTCGGGCGGCCTCGGCGGCACTGATGTTGAGCAGGTGGAGGCGAGTGCCAAGCCACCCCGCTTTTGGAGTCTGCTGGAAATACTGGTCGGCTACATTCATCACCAGAACCTCGTCGGTTTCGCCAAGTGGCACGTCAATCAGAAGATGTAGCAACGACCGGTCGGTGAGTATCAGAAGGCGGCGCTCATAGGCACGACGGGTGTAGGGGCTAGTGTCCTGCTGGTTCCTGCGAAGCAGTTCATTCCTGACGGCATCGGTATCGCTCACGGCAATGTAGTGAAATTCCACACGGTTTTTGTCACCGGCACTGAGATGCTGCTTGAAGAGTAACATGCCTTCCAGCACACGGTCGGCATAGCCTTGGTCGCCCAGCTCGTTGGGGGCGAAGACGATGCACACTTCTATGCCAGGAGGCATCGATGTGTCGGATGAGTCATCATCGTTGCTGCTACATGAGATAAGCGTAAGGAGCAAAGCTATGGGAAGAAGATTCCTTGTTTTCATTGTCGATACTTTCAATATTTATACTATTGCAGAGTTTTCTAAGGGCTCTTAAATCAAAGCAGGGCGGCACGGTTGACACCCTGGCCGATAGCCTTGTCGATGATGGTCTGGTTACGACGTACCTCGTGGATGATGACATCGTTCTTCTGCTTGATGTCCTCGTCCTTGCGATGCATCAGCCAGAGTAGAACGACAACGACTGCCGTCAGCACCGCTACGATGCCGACAAGCATGAGGATGATTGTTGATGTATGCATAATCTTTGCGCTTTTAATTATTGATGGCGCAAAGATAGGTTTTACAGGCTATTTGTGCAATAGCACAGACAGATTTACGAGTGTTTTCAGACAGATTTACGAGTCGCCAGACAGATTTACGGGTGTTTCAATACTGTTTTACGAGTTACCAACTCTATAATCTGTGGGTGAGAGACCAAAGCGGGCCTTGAACTTGCGACCGAAATAGTTGGCATCAGAGAAGCCGCAGGCCTGGGCTATCTGGGTTATGGGGAGGGAGGATTGGTTACACAACAGGTTGACAGCATACTCCAGACGGCACTCGTTGATGAAGTCGGAAATGGAGGCATAGTCGCTGCCCTGAGAGAAGGCAGCACCGATGCGTTCCTTCGACAGGTGGAAATGGTCGATGGCGGCCTGACGGTCAAAGGCGGGGTCGAGGAACAACTGATCTCTGACGACGACTTGGCTAATGTGGGCGAAGAGCGCTTCGCTCGACATACTTTCAAGAAGTATTTCAGGCTGCTTTGTTGTTTCTTCTCCTCCTTGCGCGGTAGCAAATATTTCACTCTTCACTCTTAATTTTTCACTTTCAAGGTACTTCTCCTTATAGTCCATCGCCTCTGTAATCTGCCGTGCCAGTATGCGGTTCTTGCGCATCTCCTCGCGATGTCGCAGATAGTAATAGATGGCGAAGCAGGCCAGCAACAGGGCTATCACGGCCACAAACCAGGCAATGAGGGCGTTGCGCGAGGCCTCGGCCTTGCGCTCCTGAATCTCCATCTGCTGCTCCTGGGCGTGGTAGCGGGCGGCATACTCATGAGCCTCGCTGGCCTGCAGGCTGTCGTTGAGCGACTGGCTCAGCGCAGCATAGCGGCTCATATAGTCGTAGGCCTTAATTAATTGACCATTCTTGCCTTGCAAGCGTCCTTCGGCCGAGCGGACCGTTGACCATTGACCATTGGCTGCCGCCGTACCTGTTGCTTGGGCGTATGCGGCTATAGCGCGGTCGTGAAGTATTGAAGCATAGTCGAAACATATTGTGTCGGTGCCCATGTGTGGCTCCAGCTCATCATAGACAGCGAGCATCTTGTCGTAATCACCCAGTTTGCACCATGTCGGGGCAATCATCTTACGCCCGTCGATGGTCTGGCCCCATCGGCTTTGCTCGAAAAGCCGCAAATACTCGCGGGCTTTTTTAACGGCGTCAGCCCTCACTAAACGCTCATCACTAAACTTTAAACTTTCATTGGCATAGGCAGTGGCCAGATAGGCGTAGCCCTTCACGCGGTAAAAATCGCAGTAGCCTGGCACGTCGGCAGCATCGGGCTCACGATAGGTACCGTCGTGGAACTCGTCAGGATGCTGCTCGTAGTCATTCATTTTCTCCACGATCTTTTCGGCCAGAGGAATGATGTCGGCGTATCGCCCCTGCTCAGTGAGTACGTCCACCTTGCGACGCAGGGCGATGATGCAGGCGTCGGTCTCGTTGAACTTCCGCGTCCCGTCGAGCTGACGGATCACATCGTCAAGTTTGGCCATACCTTCGTACTGACGACCCAGATGGGTGAGGATGATACCTATCTCGGCCTCTGTGCGAAGAGCTTCGGTCTCGTTACCTTGTTGGCGGCAGAAATTGGCCTTCTCCGTTGCCCACCGCAACCACTGCTCGTTGTCGTGCTTCTTGCGGGAGACGGTGACGAGCAGATCGAGCACCTGCTCACGGTTTTCAGGAGCCTCCTTCACGAAATCACTCTGCAACAAAGCTTCGCAAATCTGCCGCGCTGTGTCGAGCCGTTCCTCTCCACATGTCAAACAAAATACCTTTGCTCGGAGCAACGTGGCGCGGTCTTCAGTCAGGTTGCCTACAATCTCCGCCGAATCAATAATCACTAATGCCCGCTCCGGCTGCGTACCATACACATCCATCGCAGCCTTCTCGGTATAGAGTGTATCCGATGACTGTGGCACGTGCTTCCTGCCACCATTGTAAGTGCAGCTTGTCATCAAAAAAGCTGCTATCGCTATAAATATAATAAGGTGTATGGTTTGTTTCATACGTAAATTTTAATCGTCTCACATTGCTGTGAAGACCTATTTTTGTTCATTATTTCTATATCTGTGAGTATAATGACGAAAGAAAGAATGGCACCTATCGTGTGACAGATGCGGCTATACATGTAATCGGCATTT
>JAEEHP010000250.1 GCA_016280855.1 Bacteroidaceae bacterium | reverse complement strand
CCGACCATTCCCCAGAAGTCCACTTCATTGGCAAACCCAAGTTGCTCGGCATACCAGCGCATGACACCTTCCACCGTCAGTGCATGCTGCAGGTGAAACGGGTCTTTGTTATACTTTCTCAGCAGCTCCCACGCTGCCTCTCTTGTGATGATACTTTTCATAATCCTTTATTATTATCGATTCAGATATTTCCAGAGCAGAATGGAATCGTCGTGATGCCGTAGTTTCTCAACGATTGAGACGAGTTTCTTCTGAATGGCTTTCTGGGTGGTTCCCATCTGTTGGGTTTGCCTAAATTCATTTAAATGTGAAGGCAAAGATGGTGCAAATCGAATGCAGAAAGCTTGCTTTTTGCTGAGATGCAGCCCATTTTCGCAACTTTCGTTGCAAAATTACCAATTATCAGCGTAAAATCGCTATCTTTGCCATCAGTTTTAACAAAAGTTGAATCTCGTCACGACTCGACCAATCAATACTTTGGGAGTCTTGCCAGCCACTGTCGAATGTAGCATGGCTGACACGGGTGATACGAGAGCTGCTCCAGCCGCTGTAATCGTTGCTTCCTTGATGAAATCTCTTCTGTCCATAAGCATAGTTATTTCATATTCACAATTCTTCTTAAATCTTGCTGCAAATATACGAAAAAAAAGAAATTATGAATCCAGCCAGCGTTTTACGGCGGCAACTTTGTCTTTGCTGACGATAATATCTTCGTCAGGGGCAGCAATCATGTGGATGCGCATCTTACCTAAGAAGTAGGTAGAGAGTTTCTGTACGGCTGCGGCGTTGATGATGAATTGGCGATTCACGCGCATGAAGCGTTGCGGGTCGAGTTGGCTTTCTACTTCTTCAAGCGTCATGTTCAGGGTATGATGCTTGCCTTCCAAAGTGCAGAGGCGCACCACACCATCGCGGATGGTGATATGACCCACATCGCTCACGGGGATAATCAGAAACTCGTCAGCACGATGGGGAATGAGGAAACGCTCGCGATAGCGGATGGTCTGACTCTTCACCGACTCCAGAATCTGGGCGATGGCATCGGTAGTAGATGGAGAGTTGAGAGTTGAGAGTTGAGATTTGAGAGTTCTTTCAACCTTTGCTAAGGCCGCATGCAACTCCTCGCTGTCGATAGGTTTCAGCAGGTAGTCGATGCTATTGAAACGGAAGGCCTGCACAGCATAGTGATCGTAGGCGGTAGTGAAGATGACAGGGATAGCCGATGGTACCGTGCGTAGCGATTCAAAACTGAGTCCGTCGCCCAATTGGATATCGCTGAGAATCAAGTCGACCTCAGCACCACTATTGGCAAAGAACGTCCTTACCTCAGCATTACTGGCACACGTGCCAACTATCTCGTGCTCACCTTCCAGCATCCTCCGCAGGCGGTCGGCACTGCTCTGTTCGTCTTCTATAATCTGTATTCTCATGACTCTTAACTTTTCACTCTTCATTTTTCACTTAATATCGGTATCGTCACGCAATAGTCGTTGGCTGTCTCGCGTATCTCTACCTTCTTATTGGTCAGCAACCGATAGCGTTCGGCAATGTTATGCTGTCCCACGTGCGTACTCTCGCCCGTTGTGATGGGCTGCCTCTTGTTGCTCACGCTTATGCGCTGGCCGTCAGTCTTCACATCGATGATGAGTGGACGGGCCTGCGTATGCTCGTTGTGCTTGATAGCGTTCTCGATAAGCATCTGCAGGGCAGCAGGCGGTACCGAACCTTCACAATGAATCACCTCGTCGGCTATCCTCACCTGTATGCCCTCGCCGAATCGCTGTTGCAACAAGGCCAGATAACGCATTAGGAATTCCAGTTCCTCCTGTAGGGGCACCATATTGTGGTTGAGGTGCGACAACGTGTAACGATATACCCTCGAGAGGTTCATCAGGTAGTTGGATGCCCGCTTAGGGTCCACCTCTATCAGGTCGGCCAGGATGCTGAAGTTATTGAATACGAAGTGCGGACTCAATTGGTTCTCCAGCGCTTGCAGGCGGAACTTGTCGCGCTCCCTTTCTGCCTTCTCGCGACTCCGCCAGTAGTAGAGCGTCACCACCGTCGTAAACAGGCAGCAGGCAGCATAATCCACCAGCACCATTCCCGATGTCCAGGGCCAGCCGTACTTCAGCATCTCCCTGAAATCTTCGTCGGTAATCAGCCACATCGCATAGTAGAACAGCAGTCCCAGCACCGAAAGCCCCAGCACCAGCAATACGCCATGTATGATTCGTTTCAATTTCATGCGGCAAATATACTAATTATTTTTGATATGTGAATAGCGGCAGCAAAATTATTACCATCCGCCGCCCCAATCGCCGAAGCCGCCCCAGTCGCCGTCCCATTCCTCGTGACCTTTCTTCTCCTTGAGATTGTTCTTGCCTCCCAGGATGTTGAAACGATAGACGACGCGGAGCATGCCGTACTGATAGATGGCGTTGTGGCGCGAGTCGGTACGCATCAGGGCATCGATGGTTCGGCTGATGTTGGTCTGCTGACCCAGTATGTCGTTCACTTCGAGCATCACGGTGAGGGCGTGGCTACGGAGGAACGAGTGTGACACCTGTGCATTCCACAGCAGTTCGTTGGTGTTCATCTCGCTGCTGGAATAGCCCCTTCGGTTGCTCATGCCGATGTCGGTGGAGAGCGACGTGCCCCAAGGGGCAGTCCATTCCAGTTCGGCACCGTAGGAAAAGTCGTAGGTGTTCATATTCTCCATCGGGTTGAGGTCGTTTTTGGAGTGCGTATAGTCGAGGCGTCCGTTGAGCGCGATGCTGATCATGTCTTTTCGGTAGGAAAAGTCGAGACCGGGGTTGAGGTTGATGCTGTGTGTGACCGACTTTCTATCTGCATTGCCACCTTTAAAGTCGTTGTTGAAGAATCCCACACGACGTGAATAGTCACCACCCAGGTCGATGCCGAGGTTGAAGAGCTTCTGCGAACCCAGCCCCGTGTTGAAGCCCACGCCGCCACCGACGTTCCAGTTCCCGTTGATGTTCATCGGCATGGTGGTGCGCACGCCCGTCGTATTGTCGTAGGTGGTCTTGTTGTCGATGCTGTTGCGGGTGGTGCTGAACCACAGCCAAGAGTAGATGCCTCGCTGCTGTTCGGCCTTGAAGCTGTTGAAGTTGGCGAAGACGGTATGCGTGAACGAGGGTTTCAGACCGGGATTCCCCTTGGTGATGACGAGCGGGTTGGAGTCGTCGGTGATGTCAAGCAGGTTGGTCATGCTGGGCTGACGTGTCCGTCCGTTGTAGCGCACGTGCAGGTTGGTCTGTTTGTCGAAGTTCCAGCGCAGGTTGACGCGTGGCGCTACGTTGAAGACGTTGCGCGTAATCTCGGGATACTCCTTACCCATGTACTTATAATTGAGTGTGGTGCGCTGCGGCAGAAAGTCGAGGCCGATGCTGAAGTTGTAGCACTCGCGCACCCGACGGAAACTCAGGTTGATGGTCTGGTTGTAGTTACGGTATTCCGAGAACTGGCTCAGGCGGTTGGCCACTTCGTTATTCCCATCGAGCGTATATTTCATCTCTTCCATGAACCGCAGCACGGCTGGGATGTCGTAGCGGTTCTGCTCCATGCTCTGCGACAGGGTCTGATAGGCATCACTATCGTAGATGTAGGCGCGGCGGTCGTTACGGCTGAAGCTATAGTTGTAGGTGTAGCTCAACTGCACGTAGGTACGGTCGGCAATCGGTTCGCTGTAGGTCAACTGTCCCAACAAACCGAAGTTCTTCGCTGGTGTCTCGTAATAGCGGTTATTTTGCTGGTCGGTGCCCTGTGTGTTATAAGTGATATTGGCTGCCGACAGTTGCTTGCTCCTGCCGTCGCCGTAGTTCCCCACAACGTGCAGCGTCAGGTTGCGCCCTCGGTTGTTCAGCTTGCGGTTCGCCTGCAGTTCACCCTTCAGTGTGGTGTTCGTGTTGTAGCTCATGTTGCGGTTGGCGTTGCTGTTCACCATGATGTCCGCGAGTCGGTTGAGGATGGTGTCCGTAGGGTTGGCACTGTACGAGGCCGACGTGCTGTTGCCTCTTCCTTTGTTGCGCTGGTAGGTGAAGTCAGGACGGAAGATGATGTTGGTCATCGTGTCGGGCTTCCATTCTATGCGGAAGTTGCCCGTCAACCGGTTGTTCGATGTCATATTCTTCGAGTAGTCCTCGGTGTATCTGGCTAACGTGGCGTTGAAGTATTCCGTCGATGAGGTATTCTCCAAGTCGCTGCCGTCGTAGCGATAGCGAATGCTGCCACCCGTCTCTAACTTCGGCTTGACCGTGGCGAAGTTACCACCTATCTCCTTGCTGCTTTTCAGACCCTGATCACCCCAGCCCCAGCGACCGCCACCGCCGCCGAAACCCATGTCCGACACGTTGTTGGCACTCCCCAGCAGCGTGGCCTGGAAGTCGTCCTTGAAGTGGCTCACGTTGAATTTCTCCGCATAGCGGTGCTGTGTGCCCGCTCCTAAGTTCACATTGCCATACCAGCCGTTCTTCATTCCCTTTTTCACGGTCAGGTCGAGCACCGTCTCCTCCTCGCCGTCGTCGATACCCGTTACGCGGCTCAGGTCGCTTTTCCTGTCATACGTCTTCAGTTTGTCAATCATCTCCGTGGGGATGTTCTTCATTGCCACCTCCTTGTCGTTCAGGAAGAACTCCTTGCCATCGACGAGAATCTTGCTTACCGTTTTTCCGTTGATCTTGATGGTACCGTCTTTATCCACCTTGGCGCCGGGCAACTGTTTCACCAGTGCCTCCAGCGTCGAACCCTCAGGCACACGATAGGCCGCTGCGTTGTAAACCAGCGAGTCGCCCGACACGGTCACCTTCGCGGCATGTGCCGTCACCTCCACGCCCTGCAGCTCGATGGCATCCGCCGCCATCGTGATATATCCGATGTTCACGGCCTTTTTCTTCTGTTGGGTAAGGTCCACGCTGATGCTCTTCGTAGCATATCCTATGTACGAGAACTGCAGCGCATACGTCCCCTTCTTTACGTTCTTCAGGCAGAACTCACCTTGCGTACTGGTCATTGTACCTTCCACAAACGAACTGTCGGGCAGGGCCAACAGTTTGATGGAACCCCCGATGACGGCTTCACCCGTTGCCTTGTCCACTACTGTGCCGTTTACTTCAAACGTGCTCTGCGCCATCATACCGGGGCATGACAGTAGCACCATTGTAATTGTCGAATACAATTTCTTCATCTTTCTTTATGGTTTTGTTTAGTTTTCTATTTGTTTTATCTCTTCGATAATCAGTGGGTCGTCGGAGGGTTGGAACTCGACGGGCTTGTAGCGCTCTTGCAAAGTCTGGAAGATGACGAAGAGGGCAGGGACGACGAAAAGGAGGCCGAGGGTGCCGATGAGCATACCACCGACGGTACCTACGCCTACGGTGCGGCTGCCGTTGGCTCCTGCGCCCGACGCGAACATCAGGGGCAGCATGCCGAAAATCATCGTGAGTGAGGTCATGAGGATAGGTCGCAGACGCATCTTAGCGGCGAAGAAAGCCGACTGTTTGAGCGACATACCGGCATGGCGGCACTGGGTAGCATACTCGGTGAGGAGGATGGCGGTCTTGCAGAGCAGGCCGATGAGCATGATGAGTCCCACCTGTAGGTAGATGTTGTTCTCCACACCGAAGAGTTGGGCGAAGAGCAAGGCTCCCATCAGCCCGAAGGGCACGCCGAGGATGACGGCCAGGGGGATGAAGAGGCTTTCGTAGAGCGCCACCATGATGAGATAGACAAAGAACACGCAGATGAGGAAGATGACGATGATGTTGGAGCCCGTCTGACTCTCCTCACGGGTGATGCCTGAGAACTCGATGCCGTAGCCCACGGGCAGTTCCTTCTGGGCGACCTCGCGGATGGCACGGATGGCATCGCCCGTGCTGCTGCCCTGTGCCACAGAGCCCGTGATGCCAATGCTACCCACCATGTTGAAGCGGCTCAGCGACTGCGGCATGTACTCCTTACGGAGGGTGACAAACTGGCTGACGGGCAGCATGACCCACTCCCGACCTCCCCCCAAGGAGGAGTTGTCAGAGCGCACAAAGAGGCGGTCGAGCGAATGGAGGTCGGCACGGTCGGTGGGACGCAGTTGCATGGTGACCTGATACACCTGGTTGTACTTGTTGAAGTTGGAAACATAACTGCTGCCGAGGAAGGCGCCCATTTCACCTAGCACCGTCGAGGGCGATACACCTAGTTTCTTGCAGCGTGAGGCATCAACATCCACGCGATACTGCGGATAGTCGATGGCGTAGCCGGTGTAGGCGTCGCTCACCTCCGGGCGGCGGTTCAGGGCCTTGACAAAGTGCTCGGTGACGGCGAAGAACGTGCGCAGGTCCTGCCCGTTCTTGTTGGTGACCGACAGCTCGAAACCGCCACCACGCCCGTAGCCGTCAATCATGCCCGGCGACATAGCGAAACTCTCGGCCTCGTGCTCATTGGCCAGAATCTCGTTGATGCGCTCGCTGACAGCCCACGATGTGTGGTCGCTGCCGCTGCGCTGTCTCCACGGACGCAGCTGCACCTGCACCATACCCTTGTTGGCACCGCCGAAGCCAACTACACCGCCTACGCTCTCCACCTCTGGCAACTGCTGAATCTGGTCGGTCAGGCGGTTCATCACCTCCTCGGTCTTCGCCATTGTGTAGCCCGACGGCGCACTCACGTCAATCATCAGCGAACCCATATCCTCATCAGGCACGAACCCCGTAGGAACTGTCCTGAGCAGCAATGCCGTCAGGGCAAGGGCTACCGTCACACCTACCGCCGCTATCCACTTTTGGCGTATGGGCAGCATCGCCACCTTGGTGTAGCGACCCAGCAGCGCATGGAATGATGCATCGTAGATGCGTTGGACACGCTGCGAAAGGCTCCGTTTGTTGTCATCTCTAAGTTTCAGAATCATCGCACAGAGTGCTGGGGCGAGGGTGAGGGTGTAGAGCAGCGAGATGCCCACGGCGACAGCCATCGTGAGGCCGAACTGCTTGTAGAACGTGCCTGAGGTGCCGCTGACAAACGACACGGGGATGAAGATGACCATGAAGACGAGGGTGGTGGTGAAGAGGGCCGACGTGAGGCCATTCATGGCATCGACCGAAGCCTTGTAGGCTGAGCGGTAACCGGCATCGAAACGCGCCTGCACCGCCTCGACCACCACGATCGAGTCGTCCACCACGGTGCCGATGACCAGCACGAGGGCGAAGAGCGTGAGCATGTTGACGGAGAAGCCCGCCACCGCCATGAAGGCGAAGGTGCCGATGAGCGACACGATGATGCCGAGGGCGGGGATGAGCGTGGCGCGGAAGTCCTGCACAAAGAGATAGACCACCACGAGCACCAGCACGATGGCCAGCAGGAGGGTGAAGACCACCTCGCGGATGGAGGCGAAGAGGAAGTCGTTGGTGTTGTCGAACGTCACGATGCGGATGTCCTTGGGCATGGTCTGTTCTACCTCTTTGATGAGTCGGTCGATGTCCTGATTGATGCGCGTGGCGTTGGAGCCAGCCACCTGACTGACGCTGCCCATCACGCCGGGATGGCCGTTGATGCGGTTGGAGTAGGCATAGTCCGACTGCCCCAGTTCGAGGTCGGCCACATCCTTCAGGCGCAGTTCCTCGCCCGTCTGGCTGGAGCGCAGTATCAGGTTCTCGAACTCCGTGACGTCCTGCTTGCGGCCCGTGTAGCGCAGGGTATATTGGAAAGTGCCGGGGGTGTTTTCGCCGATGGAGCCGATGCTGGCCTCCACGTTCTGCTCCTCAAGCAGAGCGGTGATGTCGCTGGGCACGATGCCGTAGCGGGCCATCGCCTCGGGTCTCAGCCAGATGCGCAGGGCGTACTGTCCGCCCCATACCTCGCACTTGCCCACGCCCTGGATGCGCAGGATGGCGGGGCGCAAGTTATTATAAAAGTAGTTCGAGAGGAAGTTCTCGTCGTAGGTGCCGCCAGGACTCTCCAGCGCGAGGATGCGCAACTGACCCGGCTGCTGTTTCTCCACGGCCACACCCATCTTCAGCACCTCAGCGGGCAACTGTGCCTGTGCCTGCACCACGCGGTTCTGCACGTTCACCGCTGCCATGTCGGCATTGGTGCCCTGCTTGAAGTAGATGCTGATGGAGGCCGAGCCGTTCGATGCCGACGAGGTCATATACATCATGTTGTCCACGCCGTTGATGGCCTGTTCCAGCGGCGCCACCACACTCTTCTGCACCGTCTCGGCACTCGCACCGGGGTAGCTCGCCCACAGATAGACCGTAGGCGGCGCAATATCGGGAAATTTTTCAATTGGCAGTCGCGTCAGCGCGATGATGCCCACCGCCACCACCATCACGTTGATGACAATCGACAGCAGCGGCCGGTCAATGAATCTCTTGATGTTCATATCATTATCTTATTATTTTTTTCTACGATAGTTGAACGATAGCGTCGGCTGGTAGAATGAGGCAACGGGCGGTGCGGAAGGTGGGGCCTGTAATCGTACGCTGCGGACGATGAGGATGGCAGTGACAGCACTGAACACGCTGGCTACGACGTGGTGAATCCACACACCATCGAGTCCCCAGAGGGGTACGAGTACAGCTAAGAACAGCAGT
>JAEEHP010000249.1 GCA_016280855.1 Bacteroidaceae bacterium | reverse complement strand
GGTCTGAACCGTCTGCATGAGTTCTCGAAGGTCGAGATCGTACGCATCGACACTCCCGAACACTCCAAGGAGAGCCATAAGGAGATGCTGGCCCATGTTGAGGGTCTGCTCATCAAGTTGGAACTGCCCTACCGCATCCTGCGTCTCTGCGGCGGCGACCAGAGCTTCACCTCAGCCATCTGCTACGACTTCGAAGTCTATAGCGAAGCGCAGCAGCGTTGGCTGGAAGTAAGCTCCGTCAGCAACTTCGACACCTATCAGGCCAACCGCCTCAAGTGCCGCTACCGCGCTGAAGGCTCGAAGAAACCCGAGCTCTGCCACACCCTCAACGGCTCGGCCCTCGCCCTGCCCCGCATCGTAGCTGCCCTCTTGGAGAACAACCAGCACGCCGACGGCATCCATATCCCTGCCGCCCTGCAGCCCTACACCGGTTTCGCCGTCATCGACTGAGCCGAAGGACATATATACCTTATTATTATATAATAGCCTTTCCGCCATCGACGGGAAGGCTATTTGTTAATAATGCTTAACAAGACGAAGATTTAACAAGAGAATAATGGTCGTTAATAAAAATAAGTGTATTTTTGTCACGCAATTGGTATAAATATGGCCTTTTGAAGGCCAATATCCACCCAAAAAGGAATTAATTTTCATCTTTATTTATTAACTAACATTTTTTAATTAACTGCTTTATGAAACACAAATTACTCTCTCTCTTTGCACTTGCAGGTGCAATGTTCATGAGTACGAGTGCCATGGCACAGTCGTGGACGGAGCCGGTAGCCGTTGAACCCGCAATGGGCGCAGCTGCAGAACCCGAAGACGGAGGCGTTTACTTCCTCTACAATGCCGCCACAGACCTGTACGTAGGTGCTGGTAACAACTGGGGTACGCACGTCGTCGCTACCACGGTCAGCGATGCTTTCCCCGCAGTCTTCTGGGATCAGGCCATCGCCCTCTCCGGCGCAGGTGATGCCATGGGCAGCGGACAAGCGCTTCCCATTCATCTCACCAAGCTCGAAAGCGGCAATTGGAAACTCGAGCACATGGGCACCAATCGTGCCGCCTGTTTCCTCACTTCTGAGGACGGCAACAGTTGGATCGACGGAGACGCAGGCCGTAGTATCGACTTCATCATCACAGCGACGGAAGGTGGCTACACCATCCAAGCTTCCAACACTGTAGAGGCTAGCACCTATTTCGGTGTCGCTGAAGGCGAAACCGCTCATGAGGACTACGAGCAGATTGCTCTCAACGTCATGAACAACATTGCTGCCGGCGAACGTGCCGTATGGCAGTTCCTCTCCACCAACTACAAGGATTGGAATACTTACAACGCTCGCGTGAAGCTCTATGAGCTGTATCAGGAGATTCAGGAATCCGGTTACACGGTTGACTGCTCTGCTGCTAAGGCTGTGTACGACAATGCCAGTGCTACCGTAGAACAGCTTGAAACTGCCACCAGCGATCTGCGTCGCCAGTTCAACAAGGTGAAGTTCCAGGATGTCTTCAGCGGTGCCAGCGAGGACAACCCCATTGATGTCACCGCTGACTGTCTGACCAACCCCGACTTCGAGCTTCTTAACATCAGCGGATGGACTACGAACTACGTGAGCGGTCAGCAGGCTAACAATATCGGTTACCAAGGCGCAAATTATACTAATGGTGATGTCCATATTAGCCATTTCATCGAGGCATGGAAGAGCGATGGCTCACCTTGGACGATCGGCGACGGTTACCTCCAGCAAACTGTTTATGACATGCCACAAGGTAAGTATGTTCTCGAAGCTGATGCTATCTCTGTCTATCAGTGGGCAGACCACACAAACGATGGTGGTATCGGTAAGAACCCCGCTGAAGGTGTATTCCTCTTCATCCAAGCTGGTCAGTATGAGGCCAGGCAGGCATTGGCTACAGCTAATAACACACCTGAACATTTCTCCGTCACCTTCATCAACGACGGTTCTGAAGTGCTCACCTTCGGTCTGAAAACTGAAAGCGCTACAGCTAACTGGATTGCTGCCGATAACTTCAGAATCTGGTACTATGGCGAGACCAATGACAGCCCCGAACTGGCTACCATGAAGGCTGAACTGGCTAAGGCTCAAGCATTGGCTGAAGAGTCTGAGTTCAACAACATCGAATCGACTGACAACATCAACTACAGCAACGAGGCACGTACTGCCCTTTCAAATGCTATCAGCGAAGCAGAATCCGCTATCTCTGGCGATGCAGCTGCTCAGACGGCTGCAACGCAAGCTCTGAAAGACGCTATGGCAGCCGTCGATGCTTCCAAGAAGGTTTACGCTCAGTTCAAGGCTGTCTATGAAGCTGGCAACGTCGTCCTCGATCAGCTGATGGAAAACAACCAGTGGACTGACCTGCAGACTTCTATCGAGGACTTCCTTGAGAATCTCGAAGATGCATTTAATGCCGGTACCCTCAATGCCGACCAACTTGAGGAGTTCCAGACCAAGGTCAACACGTTGGTTCAGGAATTCGTCTCCGATCCCAGCGTAATCAAGGTTGGCGACGACCTCACCATTCTTCTTGTCAATCCTCACTTCACACAAGGTAATGGCAGGAACATCAATACCGTTCCTGGTTGGGTTGTTAATAATGGTTCCATGACAGAACTGCGTGCTAGCACAGACAATATCGAGACCTATCATGCTCAGTTTGATATCAGTCAGACCCTGCACAATGTACCTGCCGGTGTCTATGATGTTACTCTCCAAGGCTTTGCACGTCATGATGGTGGTGACACAGATAACACATGGCTCTACGGTGGTATTGGCACTGCAAAACTCATCAGCCTCAATGACGATGAGACTCAGATGCGAGATACCCCCATCTACAGTGCAGATAATCTCGACACTTATCCTAACCTCGGTGATGCCAACTATGACAATACCGCTGCCAACGGCATGTATAAGGCTAACGGTATGACTGGTGCTTACCACTGGTTCCGTGAAATTAACCCCAATACGGGCGAACCTTACTACACCAACCACGTTGAGGTAGTTCTTGACAAAGCTGGTGACCTCACCATCGGTATTCACTGTCAAAGCACCATGGACTGGGTCATCTTCGACAACTTCCGTATCAAATACACAGGTATGAACGTTGCCGTCTTCGCCAAGATGGTTGAAGAGAAGAAGACCGAGCTCAGCAACCTCTACGATACTCAGGAGCCTATGGCTATCGCTACTGACGTCGATAAGCTCGTGGCTGAGAAGCTGGCCATCAATACCAGCGACATCGACAATGCTGACGATGCACTCGCTGCCATCGCTGAGATCGACGCTGTCATCGCCCAGGTCAAGGAGAGCACAGCTGCTTACACTGCACTCGGCGAAGTGATTGAGTACTTCGAGGGCAAAGTTGGTGAAACATCCCTCAGTGTCAGCGGTAACTTCTCAACCCTCGTCGATAACTCTCGTGGCGAGTACGAATCCGGCTATGCTACCATCGATGCCATGAAGGCCGCTCAGAACGCCCTCGCAGAGGGTTGGGCAGGTGCTGCCTCTCAGGACATCCAAGCTGGCGACGATGTTACTGAATTGATCCTCAATCCTATCTACGAAGGCCTCATTGATGGCGACGGCGCTTACGGCGATAACTTCTGGACCAGCGATAGCTATCATGGCGCAGACTTCTCCTGCTGCGAGTTCTTCAACTACCAGGGCAACAACGAACACTTCACTCACTCCCAGACCCTGAAGGGCATCAAGCCGGGTTACTACACGGTCAGCGTGGATGGTTTCTATCGCTTCGGTGATTACAATCCCAACACCGATGCTGGCACTCCCGGTGCTGGTAACGCATTTGCTAACGGCGAGGAAGAGCTGAATCCTGTGATGTTCGTCCAGAGCGCTGAAGGCGACAATTCCGTTGCCCTCAAGAGCATCTTCGAAGGTGTTCAGCCCGATATGATCGGCGTAGGTGGCGAAGTGCAGGCTGAAGGTGTGACGGGTTATATCCCCAACAACATGCAAGCTGCTCAGGCTTACCTCGAGATGGGTCTCTACAACGTTTCCCTCAACGTCAAGGTTGGCGACGACGGCGAACTCACCATCGGTATCCGCAAGAACCAGGCTGTCCTCAACGACTGGACCATCTTCACCGGTTGGACGCTGAAGTACCTCGGCACAGAAGCTCCCGACGCAGTTGAAGCTATCGACGCTCAGGCTGCCGGCAAGGCTACTATCTTCGGCATCGACGGCCGTCAGCAGAGCCAGCTCCGCCGCGGTATCAACATTGTCCGTTCGAACGGCAAGGTTGAAAAGGTGCTCGTGAAGTAATCCAAAATTGTTTGTTGCGACTGAGTCGCGACCTACATAAAACCCTCGAAAAAGCCCTGTGCAATGAGCGCAGGGCTTTTTCTTTCCCTTTTCTTGGCCTTTTCCTTTGTCATTCAAGAAAAACACCTTATCTTTGCGCCAAGAATTGACAAAAAACACCTCCCTCATGAAAGGAATTGTTTTAGCTGGCGGCTCAGGAACCCGCCTCTACCCCATCACCAAGGGCGTGTCGAAACAGCTCTTGCCCATCTTCGACAAGCCCATGATCTACTACCCCATCTCCGTACTGATGCTTGCCGGCATCCGCGATATCCTCATCATCTCCACGCCGCAGGACCTCCCCGCTTTCCGCCGCCTGTTGGGCGACGGCTCGGACTATGGTGTACACTTCACCTACGCCGAGCAGCCCTCGCCCGACGGTCTGGCACAGGCCTTCATCATCGGACGTGAGTTCATCGGCGACGATGCCGCCTGTCTGGTCTTAGGCGACAACATCTTCCACGGCAACGGTTTCGAGCCCATGCTCCACGAAGCCGTTCGCACCGCAGAGGAGGAGAACAAAGCGACGGTGTTCGGCTATTGGGTCAGCGACCCGGAGCGTTACGGCGTGGCTGAGTTCGACGCCAATGGCAACTGCCTCAGCATCGAGGAGAAGCCGGCCCAACCCAAATCCAACTATGCCGTCGTCGGCCTGTACTTCTACCCCAACAAAGTCGTTGATGTAGCTGCCACTATCAAGCCGTCGGCACGCGGTGAGTTGGAAATCACCACCGTGAACCAGCGCTTCCTCGAGGACGGCGAGCTGAAAGTGCAAACGTTGGGACGTGGTTTCGCATGGCTCGACACCGGCACCCACGACAGCCTCTCGGAAGCATCGACCTTCATCGAAGTCATCGAGAAACGACAGGGATTGAAGATCGCCTGCCTCGAAGGCATCGCCTACGAACAAGGATGGATCGACGACGAGAAGATGCGACAGCTCGCACAGCCCATGATCAAGAACCAGTACGGCCAATACTTAATTAAATTGATCAAAGACCTATAACTCCCCCCCATAGCATCTATAGCATCTATAGTATCTATCAAAATCAATTATCAACCTCAATATTATTTCTATGAAGAAAATCCTCAACCTGACATTCGTGGCAGCTGCCATCGTCTGTCTCTGCTCCTGCGTGAGCAGCAAAAAAATCGTTTACTTCCAGAACTCCGACATCATGTTCGAGGAAGCTCAGGACATCCTGCAGAAGTACGAGATGCGTCTGAAACCCGCCGACCAGGTGCTCATCAAGGTGACCTGCGACAACCCCGAACTCCTGGAAGTGTTTAACCTCGATGTCACCATGGGTTTAGGCAGCCGCACAGGCTCGGCCAACCTGAACTACGGCCAGTCCGGTTCCATGGGCAACGTCTATGGCTACACCGTTGACAACAACGGCAACCTGCTCCTCCCGATGCTGGGCACCGTCTATGTACGCAACATGACCTGTGCCGAGGCCGCCAAAGCCGTCGAGAACAAGATCAAGGAAAAGAACATCATCCGTGAGCCGGAAGTGACCGTACGCCTGCTGAATGCTCGTGTTGCCGTACTCGGTGCCGTCAAGAGCCCGCATGTGGTCAGCCTGACCTCGGAACGCAACACGGTTCTCGACGTTCTCTCGCAGTGCGGTGACGTCAGCGATCAGGCCCTGCGCAAGGAAGTGACACTCTATCGCGAAGAGAACGGCAAGCGCTCGAAGTATCACCTCGACCTCACCTCAACCGACATCTTCGACAATCCCGCTTTCTACGTCCAGCAGAATGACCTCATCTACGTGCAGCCTAACAAGAGCCAGAACGTGAAGAGCTCCGCATTCTCTACCTTCCTCGGTGTCGGCGGCAGCGTCATCAGCGCCCTTGCCTCCGTCACAGCCCTCGCCATCTCAATCGTCAATCTGACGGCAACAAAAAAGAATCCCTAATTTCTAGATTTTCTAGATCATCTAGATTTTCTAGAGATTCTAGAGACAAAAAAGCCCCGCCGGATGGCGGGGCTTTTTTGTTACTTCTCTACATGTTCCTTCTTGCTGGAAGCATCACCGTAGTGACCATAGGAACCGTAGTGACCATAGCGTCCGTAGTAGGTGCCATACTTGCTATAGCCGCCGTACTTGCCGTAGCCATAGTAGAAGCCATACTTCTTCTTCTTCAGGTTGACACCGTTGAACACGAGGTTCACCTTAGGCATCTTGCCATCGCGAACAGTGCGGTTGATGACATCGACATCAGCCTTGGTCGTAACCTCAGAACGAACGACGAAGAAGGTGACGTCAACAAGACGACCTAACTCGAAGGTATCGCTGACCAGACCTACAGGAGGCGTGTCGAGGACGATGTAGTCGTACTTCGTCTTCAGGTAGTCAACAGCCTTGTCAAGGAGGTCGCGAGTAATCAGTTCACCGGGGTTCGGCGGGATGATACCGGCGGGCAGCACATCGAGATTGGGATTATGCACACCCTTGACGATCTGCTCCTCCAATAGGTCGAAATCAGCCGTGTCGCCAGCCAGGTAGCTGGTGATACCATGCTTGCTCGAAGGCAGGCCGAAGAGCTTCACCAGACGCGGCTTACGGATATCCAGACCGATGATGATGACTTTCTTGCCCAGCAATGCCAAGGACATGGCGAGGTTCGTGGCCACGAACGTCTTGCCTTCACCAGGCACGGTGGACGTAGCACAAATGACCTTCTCGCCCTTGCCGAGCAGGAAGCGCAGGTTGGTACGCAGTCCGCGGAAAGCCTCTTCCATCATATTGTTCTTGTTCTCCTTCACCACGATGGCACGTTCGCCGTCGGCTAACTTGTCCGTCAAGGGGATGTCGGCAACGATGGGCACCTTGGTGGCCTTCTCCAGATCGTCGCGGCCTTCGATGCGGAAGCGCAACATCTCACGCAGATAGAACAGCACCAAAGGCAGGAACAGTCCTATGAGAAGAGCTGCCAAGAGAATCAGCTTGCTCTTCGGGCTGACCTTGCCGTCGAACTGAGGCTGGTCGATGATACGAGCCTTGTTAGCCGTGGAGACCAGTGAGATGTAGTTCTCCTCGCGACGTTCCAACAACATCAGATAGAGGCTGGCCTTAATCTGCTGCTGACGTCCCATATCGTTCATAGCACGTTCCTGCGTCGGCGTGTTGCTGACCTTGCCGGCAAAGAGGGCGTACTGGTTGTCGATGGAGTTCTTCTGAATCTGCAAATCGCGATAGATGGCGCGGAGCTGCTGTCCGACAGCCTCCCACAAAGCCTGCACTTCATCCGTCACCTGCATGACGGCGGGAGAGTTCTCCGACGAACCACGGATGAGACGGTTGCGATTGAGCACCTTCGTGTTGTAGTCCTTGATCATCTCGTTGGCGCTGGCATTGCTGATGCCGATGTTAGCCGGGATGAGCGTGAGGCAGTTGGTGGGGTTCTGCACGTAGTCGAGCAACGACTTGACGAGGCTCATCTGCGTTTGGATGTCCACCTGCTTCTTCTGGAACTCCGTGGACTGCGACAGCGCTGCCGTAGCGTCGGAGGGAAGGTTCGTGAGTTCGTTGCTGCGCTTGAAGCCCTCGATGCGACCTTCGGTTTCTCCAAGTTCGCCCTGAATGACCTCGATACGTTCCTTGATGAACTCCTCGGTCTTCTGTGCCACCTCGTTCTTGTCCTCGTTGGCATCCTCATTATAAGAGGTAACGAGTTGTCCGAGGTAATCCTGAGCACGTTCCACGGAAGTATCGAGGATCGAGAGCACAGCCACACTGGTCATCTTCGACGTCGGTTCAGCGCGGAGGCGGCGAGCATAGGCACGACCCATGCTGACGGGCGGATAGATGACTGCCGTAATCTTGCGGTCGGGGAAGTTGAAGCCGGGATTGCGCGAGAACATGATCTTACCCACCTTCGTGTTCACCACGCAGGGGAAAGTCGTCAGCTCACGCGAAACGACATCGGGTTCGTCGCCCTTCGAGGGAAGGCTGATGGAAACGCGGATCTTGTCCTTTCCCGTCTTAACCATCTCAACGGGAATGGCCGTCTTCAACATTTCCAGACGACTCTCTTCCAGGTCAACGAGCACCGGGCTGTTCTTGTAAAGCTCAGCTTCGGTGACACGCCCTTCGATGGTGTAGGTGACATAGAGCTTCAACGCCTTCACGGCACGAGTGGCTACAGCCGTCGAGCTGATAATCTCCAACTCGTTCTCGAAACCGTTGGTGTTGGTGATGATACCCAGCTGATCAATGCTCATGCCTTGTCCCGAGTTCTTTCGGTTGTTGTTGTCATCCTTGATCAGGATCTTGGCTGAAGACTGATAAACCGGATGCTGATAACGGAGATAGGCGTAAGCCAATCCCAAACATACCACTGCAGAGATGATGAACCAGTACCAGTTCAACACAATGATGGACCAAACCATGCGGAAGTCAATCCCGGAGGATTCTTCCATGTCCTTTCTTTCTTCGTCGACGTAATCTGCCATATTATAAATTTATTTTGATGTTAACGCAATGTATATATAAAAGGAACGCGTCGTGCGCGCATGAATTGCGGTGCAAAGGTAACAATAGTTTTTGAGAAAATATGAACTTTTCATCAGGAAAACATCAAAAAGGAGCGCATTTCTTTGGCAACGACCTTAAAATAGCGTATCTTTGCACGGCAAAATGCAAATAAACAACAAATAATATGTCATTCCTTAGCAAATTATTCGGTCGTAAAGAGACCGAGACGACCAAAGTGGGCGGCATGGAAGATTTCATGACGCTCATCCGTGTTTATCTCCAGGCATCCCTGGCTTCACAAGTAGGCATCACCAACCTGGCAGCCCTGCCCGACCTCCGTGTGTTCAAGCAGACGCTGAAAGTGCCGACGCTGAACAATAAGCTGGGCCTTGCCGAGAAGAAGCGCTGCAACACCATGCTCACTGAGATCTACGGCATCAGCGACACCTTCACCCCTGAGATTGACGCCAGCCTGAAGAAACGTTGCAAGAAGATCCAGGACGTGCAACCCTACCTGTTGCAATTCCAAGGTTTCTCGCAGGATCTGATGATGCTCATGGGCAACCTCATGCAGTGGAAGTTCCGTCTGCCGTCGTTCATGAGGGGCGCCTTGCTCACCATGACCGAGAAAACGGTACATGATATCATGACCAAGAACGATTGGAAAGACGAGAACGTGCGCCGCACCGTAGCCGGTGTGCGAAAGTATCAGCAGATGCTCGGTTTCTCCGAAAAATGGATGACTGAATACGTCCATACAACCGTCATGCTCGCCAAAAAAGAGAAGCGCGCAGACATCGATGAAGCCACGAAAAAGTAAAATAGCGCTAAAAAACTTGCATAAACCGAAAAGGTTCGCTATCTTTGTGCCGTAAAAACTATATTTTAGGCAGAAAAGGAACACTATGACCGCCGAAGAAGAGAAAACCATACGTCTCCTGGAGACCCGCACACGGCAACTCATCCTCAAGTTCCAACAGCAGAAGGAAGAGAATGAGGAGTTGCTTAATGAGCTCGTTTCCAAGGACAATGAACTTCAGACGTTCAAGCAAAAGTGTAAGGACCTTGAAGCCGAATACAAAAACCTCAAGATGGCCAAGATGCTGGAGGTCGGCGACGGAGACATCGCCATGGCCAGACAGCGTATCAACCATCTGGTGCGCGACGTAGATAAGTGTATCGCATTGCTCAAGACTATGGGCATACAACAATAGGAGAAGACAATAAATGGAAATCAGCGATACCTTTCAGATAACCCTCAAACTGGGCGGACAGAGCTTTTCCATCACCATAAAGCGTGATGAAGAGCTCTTCTACCGCGATGCAGAGAAGCTGATCAACCAACGTTACAGCTACTATGCCAACCATTTCCCGGGTCAGAACGTGACGACCTATCTGCTCATGACGGTGCTCGACATCGCCGTTCGCCTGCAGAAGGAATCCGCCAACGGAAACATACGACCCATCATGGCCACCCTCAACGGTCTCGTCAACGAGATCAACAGCGCCCTGAAGTAAGTCGTAACGGTCTGTCCCCAACAGAGACACACACCCATCTGAAATCACTACCGACGCACCACCCCACTCCGGCGTGCTCCGCTCTGCGAAGCCGAGGAGAAGGTTGGAGCGTCGCATTGTTTTATATTTAAACCCACAAACAAACAAATGTCAACATTAGGATTGATAATCACCATTGCCTCAGCTGTCATTGCAGCGGCCGTGCTCATCTACCAGATCGTCTGGTATCGCCACACCAGGCCCAACAAGATGAAGAAGCTGCATGAAGAAGCTAAGAAGGACGCTGAAGTCATCAAACAGAAGAAACTGCTCGAAGTGAAGGAGAAGTTCCTCAACAAGAAAGCAGAACTCGAGAAGGAAGTGCAGCAGCGCAACCAACAGATCCAGCAGAGCGAGAACCGCCTGAAACAGCGCGAAATCAGCCTCAACCAGCGGCAGGACGAACTCACACGCCGCAAGACGGAACAGGAGAACGAACGCAAACGCATCGAACAGCAGCAGGCCATCCTACAAAAGAAAGAGGAAGAGCTCGGACAGCGTCTCGAAAGCCTCATCGCACAGGAACGTACTCAGCTGGAGAAGATCAGCGGACTCACCGCCGAGGAAGCTAAGGAACGTCTGGTGGAGACCCTCAAGGACGAAGCCAAGACTGCCGCCGCAAGCTACATCAACGAGATCATGGACGACGCCAAGATGACAGCCAACAAGGAAGCCAAGCGCATCGTCATTCAGACCATCCAGCGTGTGGCCACAGAAACCGCTGTAGAGAATAGCGTCACCGTGTTCCACATCGACAACGACGATGTCAAGGGACGTGTCATCGGTCGCGAAGGTCGTAATATCCGTGCCCTCGAAGCAGCAACGGGCACTGAGATCGTCGTGGACGACACGCCCGAAGCCATCGTCATCAGCGGCTTCGATCCCGTCCGCCGCGAGATAGCCCGACTGGCCTTGCACCAGCTTGTTGCTGACGGTCGTATCCATCCGGCCCGCATCGAAGAAGTGGTAGCAAAGGTGAAGAAGCAGGTTGACGAAGAGATCATGGAAGTGGGCAAGCGCACCGCTATCGACCTCGGCGTACACGGTCTGCATCCTGAACTCATTCGCATCGTCGGTAAGATGAAATACCGTTCGAGCTACGGACAGAACCTGCTGCAACATGCTCGTGAGACAGCCAACCTCTGTGCCGTCATGGCTTCCGAACTGGGTCTCAATGCCAAGAAGGCCAAGCGCGCCGGACTGCTCCACGACATCGGTAAAGTGCCCGATGAGGAGCCCGAAATGCCACACGCACTCTATGGTGCCAAGCTCGCCGAGAAATATAAGGAGAAGCCCGACATCTGCAATGCCATCGGCGCTCACCACGAAGAAATGGAGATGACCTCACTCATCGCTCCCATCGTTCAGGTTTGCGATGCCATCAGCGGTGCTCGTCCCGGTGCTCGCCGCGAGATAGCCGAAGCATACATCAAGCGTCTGAAGGATCTGGAGGACATCGCCATGAGCTACACCGGTGTCACCAAGACCTACGCTATCCAGGCAGGCCGCGAACTGCGCGTCATCGTCGGAGCCGACAAGATCGACGATAAGCAGATCGAAACGCTCTCGACCGACATCGCCACGAAGATCCAAAACGAGATGACCTATCCGGGTCAAGTGAAGATCACCGTCATCCGCGAGACAAGAGCTGTAAGCTACGCCAAGTAAGCCTTAGGGCAAGTACATCCATGATAGGATGCTGCCTCGCAGCAGAAGATAAAGACAAAACCATGAGCGGGAAACCAAGGCCTAGGATGTCGGCACGGTTTCCCGCTCGTTTTGTAGATGAGCTAATATGTAATGTCGCGACTCTTCAATTCCCGGATGAGGTCACGCGTAAATTCATCAGCACCTCGGGCATTCAGATGGGTGCCATCCTTGAAATAATCGTTGTTATGAACATATTTCGGGTCGCTTGAAAAATCAATGAAGGGTATGTTACGCTCTTCACATATACTTCTGATGGCCGAAAATTCCCCTGGAACACTTCCATACCACTTAGGAGAGGCGGCAAAGATGAGAAGTACGCCCTCCGTATCATCAATAAACTTATTCATATACGCAATCTTCAATGAGTCATCTTGGATCTTCTCAACAGGAGTGTTATTGTCCTTTCTTATTCTCATCGTGTCAACCTCACCTTGCAATGGCAGGAATCCGTTCTCCTTTACTAAATGTAATGGGTGTATGAAGTCAGCAGCTATCTCATGGAATTTAGAATTGTACCGATACATCTGACTCAGCATCTTCACTTTCTCGGTTTTATCTACAGCCGCGAAAATCTCACGAACATTAGCTCGTTCATAGGACTCTTTCAACCATCCGAGATATTTATGATTATCCTCACCTACGTGAAGGTCGAATGCCGAAGTGATATCATAAATGATAACTTTGGGCTTGTGGTGTTCTTTCATGATCTGCCACCAACCATAAAAAAGCAGGATTCCATTGCCGTCTTGACCGCAATTATAACATGAAAGGCCAAGCGAATCTGCGATAATCTGTGGATTATAGTGATGGATAGCACGTGATGAGCCAAAGATCAGTACGTCCTCATGTACGCCATCAGTGATATAATTATGGTGTCCCACATATCCGCCTTTAGAATGCTTAGACATATACGAGAAAGCATAACCTGCTACGCGGTCAATGACCACCAAGATGGCGAAGAATATAGCAATGCGAAGAAGGAATTTTTTCATCGTTTAGAAATTTGCATAAATAAACTGGTCGGCACTGAAGACACCTACCAACATGATTGAAACAATTATAAACAAATAGGAACACCAGCGGATATAGATGTTCTTGTGGTCAAACAGGTGCAGCTTCTCTGGAAAGAATTCGTCTGAGAGGTCTTTTACAATGAGCATTGTCAAGCCAAAAGCGATAAAAGCAGTGGTCGTGAAACTGTTCATATACACCGTCAAAGGCAATGTCGGGTCGAAGATTCTGGCAATCACGCCACAAGCATCAGCCAGCGTTGGCATTCGGAAGAATATCCATGCAAAATTGACGAGCAGGAAAGTGACGATGATTTTGACACTCTTCCCCAACCAGCCGTAGTTGCACTTCTGCTGACCCAGCATCTTCTCAATGATCTGACAAATGCCGTGCATGCATCCCCAAACGATGAAAGTCCAGCTGGCTCCATGCCAGATACCGCTGACGAGAAACGTCACGAAGATGTTCCAATAGCTGCGCATTTTAGAGCATCGGCTGCCACCCAACGGGATATAGACGTAGTCCTTGAGCCAGGTGGATAGCGAGATGTGCCAGCGATGCCAGAATTCGGAGACGCTGACGGCAAAGTATGGGCGGCGGAAGTTCTCTGTCAGCTCAAAACCAAGAACCTTACCGACGCCGATGGCCATCAGCGAATAACCCGCGAAATCGGCGTAAATCTGTACGGAATAGAGCAGGCTCGCCACGAAGCACGACAGACCAGTGTAGTTCTCGTAACTTGGAAGAACCGTATCTACATATAAGGCCACACGGTCGGCCACCACCACCTTCATAAACATACCCCATAGCAGCATCTTCAATCCTTCGACGGCTTTGCTATAATCGAAGTAAGGGCGCAAATGTCTCAACTGAGGGATGACGAGCGATGCCTTGTTGATAGGACCCGAAAGGATGCTCGGAAAGAAAGAGACGAACAGTGCATAGATGAGGAAATCATGTTCTGCCTTATCCCGTTTGTAATAGACATCCCACAAATAGCCCAGCGCCTGAAAAGTGAAAAATGAGATACCGATGGGTACAGCCCAGTTCAATCCGGCCAGATGAAAGTTCAGCCCGACCAATGACAGCGCATGGCTGATGCTGTCATTGATAAAATTGAAATATTTGAAGAATACCAACGGCAGCAATGCAAGCATTACCCCTACTATCAGAATTCCCTTGGGGCGTTTCGCCCTTTCTACGGCTATCGCTGCGTAATAGGTCACAACAGTGATGCCCAATAAGATCAGTGCATAGACAGGTTTCCATTGTAGATAGAGCAGATAGCTGACGATGAGTAAAAACAGGTTCCGAACTTTCGCGTACTTTGCTGGGATGGCATAGTAGAGCAGGAATATGAGTGGGAACAGGACAATAAAATTAAACGAGTTGAATATCATTCTTCATTATGAATAAAGCGTGGACAAAAACACATAAAAATCTTCATATATGGTGTAAATCAGAACGGTATCACTTCGCTATCCATCAACTCGCGGAACGATTCCTTGCGGTCGATCACCACGAATGCAACCACGAAGAACATCAGGTAGAGAGCAATGTCAATGAAAAAGATAATGGTGATGGGCACGTGCATATCATCCAACAACAGGTTACCAAAGATGAAAAACACGACGAGCCCTAAGATGGCAGCTAAAGCCTGATGCATCGTCAGGCCGCAACGCATCATGATATGATGGATATGACGCTGATCGGCATGGAACATGGGTTCGCCTGCTGCCAGACGAGTAAAAGCCACACGTACCAGATCAAAGACAGGCACGATGAACAATGAATATGGTATCAGAATGGGATTGATGTCCGTGTAGATATCCTGTTCTGTCACCATCATATACTTGATAGCCAGGTAAGCCAATACATAACCGAGAATCAGACTGCCGGCATCACCCATGAAGATCTTCATCTTTCCGACCTTGCCGAAGAGGTTGAAGCCCATGAAAGCAAGCACAGAGCCCAATAACGCTGCGGACATCACCACAAAGACGATGTTACGCATATCGGCATATAAATAGACAAAGACAGCCAGACAAATGACAGAAATACCCGATGCCAGGCCGTCTATGCCATCGATGAGGTTAATCGCATTAACGATGGTCATGATCACCAGCACCGTCAGCGGATAGGCTATCCACAGCGGCAAAGCATAAAGACCAAAGAAGCCATGCATGTTGTCGAGCGTCAGATTGCAGATGGGCAGCGCCAAGGAACCAATAGCCAGAATAACAAATTTCAGGTTGGCCGGCAAATCCAGCAAATCATCCATGCCACCCACCACGAAGACAATCGCCGCACCTATCACCATCAGCGCAGAAGTGTAGTGGAAGTCGGGATAAGTCATCGTCTGGGAAAAATAAACCAGCATCGTCACCGCAAAGCTCAGGGCTAACGAAGGTAGAAAAGCCATACCGCCCAATCGCGGAATAGCAGCCTTATGTACCTTGCGCTGATTGGGTTGATCAAAATAGCCGAACTTACGACAAAAAGCAATAATCAGAGGTATCGTCACAGCTGTGGCGATAGATCCAATCACGAATGCCAACAAAATGTATGGCCAGTACGATGACATGTCGATCGGTTTTCTGTTACGTAACTATATATATAACGTACCAGCAACCGATTTATTATATCTTATCCCTGTTTTTTCTCAATCAAGCTGCTCATAAACGTTTAAATGCTTCTCAACCACCATCTTCAGCGAGAACTCCTTTTCAGCTTTCTCCCGTGAGCATTTGCCCATCTGCTCTCTGAGCTGACGGTCTTCGATGAGTATGGCGAGCTTGGCAGCCAGGCTGTCGCTGTCCTTGATGGGTATTAAGAAACCATTTTTTCCGTCCTCTACGGTGTCCTTGCATCCCACAGAGTTTGTCGTGACGATGGGACGACCTATGGCGCAAGCCTCAATGAGAGACTTGGGAACGCCCTCACGATAGTAGCTGGGGAAAGCTACGATATGCGATTGCATGAGCAGCTCCCTGACATCGCTTCGGAATCCTAACCATTGGATGTATTTGCCGTCGCATCGTTCTGTCAACTCCGCTTCCGTCATCGCCTTGGGATTACCCGATAAGCCACCGCAAAGCCAGAACTCTACGCGTCTTTCGTAACGCGGTCTCAGCTGCTCTGCGGCATCAAGGAGCACGACGATTCCTTTCTCCTTGACCATTCTTGCTGTGAAGATAATCTTGATGACTTCATCCGAAGGCTGAGGGCAGAAGGGATATTCGTCTAAATCCACACCCGAACCTTTGATGAATACGCTGTCTGCAGGTTTGATGACCTTCATTCCCTGGAAGAGGCTCTCATCCTCATGATTCTGGAAGATAACCTTGGTGGCAGGTCGCTGATGCGAGAAACGTAGCAGCGCCATCACGCCTTTGGTCACAAAAGAAGATTTCTCGCCAGAGAAGAGCACACCTAAACCACTCACGGCATTCACCATGCCCTTCACACCAATGATCTTAGCGGCTAAACTTCCCCAAAGGATTGTCTTCAGTCCGACATGATGAACGATAGCATCCTTATTGCTGGCATAAAGCCGGCAAAGGAAGAAGAATGTTTTCAATTCTTGGGATATGTTCTTGCCTGTCGGGTTGATGGGTAACTCCAACATTTTAAGTCCAAGTGCTTCTACATCTTGTCGTTGTCCCGTGTCCTTACACACGATGGTGACATTCCAACCCTGTCGCTGCGCTTCGATGGCGATATCCTTGCGATGCGACAGGAAGAAACGATCCTCGTTGACAACCATGAATAATTTTTTCATTTGCAGTGTATAATTACAATTTCGACAATCGGTAGCTGACTTCGTCTTTATGACAGGTTGAATATGATAATATCCCCTGGATCGATGACGTAATCCCCAGTTGTTATGACTTCATTATTAAGATTAAGCTTCGAGACATGATAAAGGTATCTGTTCCCCTTGATGCGTAAACGGGCAGAATCCTCGAAATCCTTGTTGACAATCACCATGAAAGTAGAATCTCCTTTCGTAATGATAGAGGCTATAGCACCTTTGTTCCCTTCAAACAATAAGGAATCAATGTTTTCGGGCAAGTGCTCTGAAGTTAAGAACTTCACAAGGGTATTTGAACTGGCTTCATTTATATGATAGACCTCTTTCACGGTTCCTTCTGCAAACAGAGGGCTCACACGAGCCATTTCTTCATTGACGCGATTCAGCGTATAATACAAATCTTTATGTCTATTTCCTAATGAATCAATAGGTGCATAATATGATCCTTCATTCCTAAGCCACCTATGCCAATAAGTATAATATGCGATAGACTTTGCTCCGTAAGCAAGATTAGCATACATCTGTAATCTCATTGTACCTATTGTAGGAAGTAAGTACGTTAAATGCTTTGCTGAGAGCACATATCCACAAAATGGAATATTATGTTTTATACTATGGCTACGGATGATCTCTAAATTATCAAACCATTGACGTTTGAGAACTCTTTTAGGCGCTCCAGTAATAGGATCTGTGGCAGAACTGACAGAATAGTTGTCGAAAGCAATATTCTTTAATCTCAATCTACGAATACAAGCATCAATATAATCATCGTATCTTTTGCTGTTATAACTAAGCAGTCGGCCCTGGTTGTCAAAATCACGCATAGCAGGACAATATATCGGATTAAGGCAGATGCGAATCAAAGCCAATGAGTCAACACTATGTATGGCATCTATTCTTGGGACTAAATCGTCTATTGTGGCATGAGAGCTCGAATCATGTACTAAGAAAGGCTCATCTCCAACATAATAACCATACACAGCCGACTTATAAGCACCTGCTTCATTAACCAGACTCCGATACCAATTATTACTTTGACCCATTTCTCCGATAATCAGTTGCAATCCCTTTGTTTCGGCAATTCGTAGTTTATTATTATAATTGTTTATGTTGGTTGAAAGACATGTACTGACATCAAAACCAGCATATAGCATATCCAAGTATGCCTTAGCTACGGCAACAGTATCATTCATCTCAGCTGGTATGCCTCCATGTCCAATTACAGGAATCATACTCCGATGACCGACCGTGTAAAAAGCAGAATCTCCAGGTGCAAGTGTCCCATCATAAGTGTAGATAGAATCAACCTTCTCCTTGCCTACAGGCTCATTGAAAGGATGTACAAATCCGTTTCCTATTAAATAATATCTGACGTTTCTTCTATTATTATTGACCAATTTTAAATTTATCTTTTTCCCCTCAAGATAAACAATGCCCTGTAAGGAGTTGTTGCCAATTGTATAGATGCGGTGAACATTGTCTAATATGGAATCACACTGACTTGAACCATTAACAATAAATTCATCAATTCTTATACGATGATCCAGTTGTTCGGCAGAAAATCCCTGTAAGGATGTAAATATCAGCAATAATAACAATAATCTTTTCATGCTATAATGGTTGAGTATTCTACCCGATAGCTGTCTGATGATAAACACTTAAGGTTTCTATGGCATTCTTCTCCCAGGAGAAGCTGTTCAGCTGTGGCTCAAGCAGACGCTGCTTCTCCATTCGATGGGCAGCATTGTTCAGAGCGCAATCCATAACCGAGACCATTTCGTCTGTGTCGGTTGGAGAGAAGTAAAAGGCGCAGTCGCCACATACCTCTGGAATCGATGACACATTGCTCACTGCCGATATAGTGCCAAGGCTGGCGGCCTCTAATGGTGGGAAGCCGAAACCCTCGTAGGTGGAAGGGAACACGAAGAGCTGAGCGTTCTTGTAGAGCCAAAGGAGCAACTCACGGGGGATGAAGTCGAGATAGATGACGTCGGGAGTCTCCTCCATCAGTTTCACGGTGTCTTTGTAGTCAACATATTTCTTGCCTGCAATGATAAGCTTTAGGTCGGCATTCCCTTTCCGTTCTTTCAGCTTCTTGAAAGCCTCAATGAGCCGTGGGTAATTCTTGCGGGGTTCGATATGTCCGAGCGAGAAGAGGAAACGGCTGGAGGCCAGTTCTGCATACTCCTTCGGCAGCTCATACCCTTTCAAGCCATCAGCCGAGAAGGCCTGCCGATTAACAGCTTCGTGGATAACCGTTATCTTATCAGGATCGGCACCGCAAAGCTGTATCATTTCCTGCTTGGTGAAATCCGAAATGGAGATGATTCTGTCGGCTCGCCGAATCGTATCCTTCACGGCATGCTTCAGGAATAGATAACGCAAGGGATTGTAAGTCTGCGGATAACGATAGAGGCGCAGATCGTGGACCGTGACCACTAACTTCGCCCGTTTCATCCTCGGAGCATGGAAAAAGGGCGAATGGAAGATGTCAAACTGCTCCGTCTCCTCCTCATGTGTCCAGAAGCGCTGCGAGAAGAGACTACGGCGCACTACAGAGAGGAAATCGCTATTGTAAGGCAAAGTCTTTATCCGAAAGCGCTGCGGCAGCAAGCTCTTGGCAAAGTCCAACTGATCCTCTAAAACATATAATATATAGGTATTGTTCGTGTCAGCCTTAGCTAGATGATTAGTCAGATTGACTATGTATTCCTTAATACCTCCGCCGCGTGGCTGGCAGAACATACAATTGATGGCTATTTTCATATTTTTGCGTCATAAATGTTTTCTAAATACTTTATTGTAGAGGCCGCAGAGTAGCCTTGTTCTTCTATTGTCTTGCGCCCATCCTTTCTCTGGAATGAGCCGAGCATAGAAGTTATTTTGTGTGCCCATTTAACAGGTGATTGCTTCAACGAGAGGATTTCAAAATGATCAGTGAGACAGTTGTCGCTGCTTACAGCATCTGATACCAAACAGGGGAGACCTGCACATTGTGCCTCTATGAGTACAAAGGGCAGACCTTCAAAGGTAGACGGCAAAATGAAAATGTCAAACGCCTGCACCAGCTCGTTCACATCGTGTCGCTCACCAAGAAAAGCCACCTTGTCCATGATTTGCAATGCTCCAGCCTGTTGCCTGACGACATCCATCAAAGGACCGACTCCAACAAGCATTAACAACGCATCTGGCTGTATGCGCAGATATTCCGCAAATACTTTCAGCAAAAAGACGTGGTTCTTTTCTTCGCTGAATCGTCCCACATGTCCAATCACCGTGGTGGTTGGGAGGATGCCGGCTTCTGCTCTAACCTTTTCGCGCACTTGTGGGTTGTAGGCAAAACGGGATGTGTCAATACCATTCTTGATTACTACAACAGGTGCATTGCCGAAGAACCATTTGGCAGCCGACGAGGAGCAGGCGAAATGATGGGTCGTCAATCGACGGACAACCCCACGCTGCAGGAAGTGAAGCAGATGGTTGTGCAGACCGCTTGACGATGAACTATGGGAATGAGCAATGCGAATAGGTACGCCGTATATATAGGCAAAAACGATGGGAGCTATGGCCGTGAGACCATTGCCGCAGTAATGGATAGCAACATATTCTCCTGCATGTTCACGAAAGAATCTGTTCAAGGAACGATACCATCCCCACGGCGATTCTCTTCTGCTGGGTACGCGCCATACTTTGCAACCCGCACTCTCCACCTCCCGGCTATACTCCGTTTCCTTTTGATTATAAACCAGGAAGTCCACATGAAAGCGTTGGTGATCAATGCCTCGAAAGACATTCATCATAAATGCCTCTGTTCCAGCACGATTTAGATGATGGCTTATGAATAGTATATTTTTCATCAAAACTAATTAATTTCACGAACATTGTTATCACTCTCCTGTGCATCCACTGCTTCCTCATGAGCTACCTCACGGAAGAAGACACTGCTGTCCTCGTCGAGGATGCAAGTGTAAGGATAGAAAAAATTATAATAATAGGTGTTGGTAGTCTCGTAGTGAATAAAATACTGCAACAGGAAAAGGAACGATGTTACCAACAATGTAGTGCATCTGATAATCAAATGTTTCTTTTCCCAGAATAGTTCATATACAAACGTAGCCATCAGAACAAGATAGTATATACGAATATAATTGTAGAGGCGAATAAAACCCGCAAAGGAGCAGGCCAGAATGCCCAATAACACCATATAGCCTATCATGTGCTCCATGCGTCGCCGCTTATCCTCATCCTTTTCGTTGAGCATCACACTGTACATGATAATGAAGGGAAGTATCAGGAAGGTGATGGCCGAGCGCAAGAAACCGAAGATGCTGCTGGCCTGCAACGAGTAGAACAGTACCTTCTGCACCATAGCTCCCATTCCGCCCAACACAGCCATCATGACGGATCCCAACAGCAAGTCACTCAGAACCCAAACAGCGAATGAAGACAAAATACCAATAACAAGAAGCTTCCATGAGGCCTTGAGGTATTGTGCTATGGGGAAGATGAGTGCAGTGAGAGCCGAGACGTGAAACATCAGACCAATGGGCAGCATCACAAAATAAAGCCATTTCTTGCCTGACATCCAACCTTCCATGCCGATAAGCACGAACGACAGTGCTATACCTTCGCGCATAATCTCGGTGTTGAAGATGAAATACTGAAGCGTGAAGACATAGAGGAGCAGGAAGAGAAAATAGCGATGGGTGTATTTGCTGGCAACGTAGCAGACGGCACTGTTGATGGCAGCGCTCTGGATAAGCTGCAAGGCATAGAAGGAATGGAACACAGACCTGGAGATGAGATTGAGCAGCGTCCACAACGGCATCTGCCCCTTCAGCATCAGTTGCAACCACACGTAGTCGCCCACATCCGTAAAGGTGTCAGGGTACTCCTCGAACTCACGCATATAGACAAACTTGTCGCCTCCGAGACCATAGCTGAAACCCGTGAGGCAGATCAGATAGAAGCACATGAGCCAGAACCTGTGCTGTTTATGCGAATCGTATTCCTCTATCCCGTCGTAACGGAATGAGAAATAAGCTGTCAGCATGATGAATATGAGGTAGAAGATGCTCATGAATGTGCAATTTGGATATGTAAATGGTCTTCGATGAAACGGATGAGTGATACGGGTTTGATCATCTCCTGATAAGGGTTCACGTCATCAGCAAAACCGCTGCCAGCCGCAACGGCTTGCCAATCGATGTCGTCGGTATCGTGAAAGACGGTGATGTAACGTTCGTCGTAGATGTCTGACTCAATGATGGCTCTGTTGTTAGTGAGCAGCCGCTTGTTCAGCATGATACTCTCCCAATTGCGGAATGTGGGACTCGAAGCGTCCTTTTGCAACATCTCGACGAGACACTTGCTTCTAGCGCAGTTGCGAAGGTTCTCGGCATAGGTCAGCGTACCATCCAGATAAGTGATGCCCTCGCACTTCACTTGTTGCGACTTAGGAACTTCCACCATCAGGAAATGGCATTTCAGCTGTCGTCGTTGTGCCTCCTTACAAATATCAACAAGGCAATCCAGCCTGCCTTTGTCACGCCCAAGAAAATACAAATCGTAAATAGATTGTGGCTCTTGCTCCATTACATCAATTGAAGAGAATACTGTAGGATGGTAAAGGATATGATGCTCCTGAGCATCTGTTGTATCATAGCTAATAAGCAAGTCAGCATAGCGTTGTAAATATTCTAAATCTATAGGACGACGAGTATAGTGATCATAGATGGTAGCGACCATGTCTTGAGTGAAACAGACAATGCGGGAGTTCGGGAAATGCCTCCGCAAATATGGCAGTAAACGGAGTCCACTCTCCATACGCAGCCAATGCTCTGTTACAAGGAAACACAAAAATGCGCCTTCAATATTTTTGAGGCAATACCCATTCCAACAAGATTTGAATGGAAGAGGAATGATTCTATTAATGCTCGGATTGAGATGAACGCGATTTATTAGCCCTAAGAAACCTGAAGGACGAAAAGTAGAGATGTAGCATATTTCAGGATCTTCTATCCAATCGCGATGTGCCACTTGATAAACATCCCATTCATCACCAAAAACAACAAACTTATACTTCTTCATAGGCCGCACGTTTGGTGAATCGGGTGTAATAATAGATGAGGCATGCAAAATAGACCACGTCGCAGATAATCGTCGTGGCTATGGCACCATTAGTATTAAACAATGCAACTAATGCAGTGTAACCCAGAAGCTTGAAGACGCCGTTGGCAATGCTGGCATTGCGCACTGACACGCCCTGTCCATGGCTGCACAGGTAGCGATTGAACATGTCGCCGAGCCCATGGATGCAGAAACCCACGGAGAGGAAAGAGGCATAGGTGGCAACGACGGCGTACTTATCAGTGTAGAGGAAGCGCACGACGGGATGAATCAGCAAGACGAAAATGACACAGGTGACCATCGTCATAAGGACAGCTGCCCAGATAACCTTGCGAGGTATGCAGGACAGCTTGGCAAACTTCTTAAAATAGGTCGTGCCTATGATGGAAGGCAGTGCCGCCAGCGGTGTCGTGACGGTAAGTGCCAGCGTGTAGAAGCCCACCTCGCTGTTGTCCTGATTGAAATAGCCGAGTGAGATACCGGCCAAATAGTTGGTGGACACCATGACCAGCGAACCGATATAGAGCTGTAAACCGTAGCGCCGATTCTCGTCGTTAAGCTCATGCCACACAGGGCGCAGGTGGCGGAACGAGGGACGGGTGGCGATGATGATAGCAATATATATTAAGGTGTAGATACCCCACTGCAGCAGTACCATGCGTTGGGAGGTGGCGCCGAAGTGGGAATAGACGAGGTAGCCGATGGGAACATAGACGAGGAACGGCAGCAGGCGTGCCAGCGACAGGTGTACGATTTGGTTGTCGCCCTGAGCCGTCTGGTCGATGTAATTGAGGAACAGCGGATAGAAACATACCGGCATTGACAACAAGAACAACATAGCAACGGCGGGCTTACCGATATGCAGGAAATAGCAGACGGGCATCGCCAAGCTCAGCACCAGGCAGGCGACACAAAGGATGAGTACCATCGTGCCTTTAATGCGTGCCACATGCTGACGATCGTCGGAAATGGCCATCAGGCGGGCTCCCGAGAGGAAATATCCGAAGATGAGGAAGGTGGCGATGAAATTGATGATGTTCTGCACATAGCGTACGTCGCCATACTCGGCAGGATCCAGAAAACGCGTATTGACGATAGATGCCAACACCCCCATGAGCACGCCAACCAGCGTGGAACCATAGAGCATTACAATCTGTCGTCGCTGTGTCATGCCGGTGCGCCTCCTTCTTTAATTTAGAACCATTCGCGCAACTCGCGGCGATAGAGATATACGATTGTGCCGATGGTGGCCAGGAAGAGCATCGCCGCCACAAAGATCATGCGCTTGGGACCTGCGGGTTTGATGGGCACGGTGGCATTGGTCAGCGTGGTGAATACAGGCGTCCTTGCCTGCAAGTCAGCAAGGGCGCTTTGTTCTCGGGTATTCATGGCGGTGTAGATCTCGTGCTTCATCTGCATCTCGTATTCCATGTCGGTGAGCTTGGTCTTGACCGTCTGCAAGAAGACGTTCTGGTGGGTGTCAGCATATCGAGCATACTCACGGCTGATCTGCTCGTACTGCGTCTTCGCCTCCTTCGTAAGCTGCTTGTAGTACTCATAGTCGATGCGTGCCTTCTTCGTGCGGTAGTCGGTGATGTAATCCTGCAGGTGTTCCTTGATGCTGTCGGCCAACGTCGCACACACCAGGGGGTCCTGATCGGTGACGCTGATCGTCACGACATTCGTCGTTCGGCTGTAGGTGCAAGCCACGTCATTCTGAATTCCCTTCAGCACCTTTGTGGTTGACTCGCTGAGTCGGAAGGGATCGAATCGTTTGCCTCCCTTGCCTACGTCTTCTGACTCTGGTTTCTTGAAGAAGTTGGTGATCTGTCTGCGCAGCCATGAAAAAGGATACGTCAGGTAGTTTTTCTTCTGGTAGTTACGAAGATAAGTATAATAGTCTGTGCTGATGTCGCCCTCGAGGGTGGTCACTTTAATGTCGAGCAGTCCGACGAGGAAGTCCGTTGACCCCATCAGGTCGGGATAGAGCTGCGGGTATATGGCATCAGTGGCTCCCTGTCCGATGTTCAATCCGAAATTGGCGGCCAATGTCGCCAGACTGCCTGCGGAAGCGTTCTCGCCCGACTCAGGAGCGATGGACACCTCGGTGGTGTAGTAGCGTGGCTGGGGCAGGATCCAGATGCACGAGAGGACGAACGTCCCTACCCACACCTTGAAGAAAAGCCGTTTGTTGCTCCACAGGTTGCGTACAATCCCGACAATGTCTATGTTATGCTTCTTGCGATTTTCCATTTGCCTTTGTCTTTAGTCGTTTGTCATTTGCCATTTGAGCCATTTGAATTCAGCAGGTTGACGAGGGCTACAACCATCGTCGTCAAGCTGGCAGCCGAGGTACCGAGCACGGAGATCTCAGCCATTGACATACCTTCCTTCTTCGGTTTCGTCGGGATGACGATTTCGCAGCCCGGTTCAATGTGTTTGCTGCCAGCCCGTCGTCCGAGCTTATCGACCGAGCCATTCATGTAGATGGCGTATGTCTGCTTCTTACTGGCCTTCTTACTGTAACCGCCGGCGCTGTTGATGTAGTAGCTGAGATTTGCACCTTCCTTATAGTTCACGGAAATGGGATACATGACCTCACCCGAGATCTTAACGGTGTTGGAGAGTTTAGGCACGATGAGTTGGTCATTGGCGCGGAGGGTAATATCCTCAGTGCCTCCAGGATTTTTCAGGGCTTCCTCGAGGTTTATGGCAACGTTGTAGTTGTTGCCGAGGTTCATCTTCATGTCCAGCAACGAGTCGGCACGTGCCATGTCGAAGTTCTTGTCGCCCTCCAAAGCTTGCTCGTAGAGGGCAATCTGTGAAGTGCGGAGTGCAGCTTCGCGCTGTTCGCGTTCTTCGGGAGTCATCTGGCGGATGAGACGGGAGCCCTTGGCATAAGCCACTTCCGAGAGGCCGCCGGCAATCTTGATGAGGTCGCTGAGGTGGAACTCACGGTTCGTCATCGCATACTCACCCTCAAAGTTGACGGCACCGGAAATGCGCACATTCTGCTGCTCGGCATAGGTGGGGCTCTTACGCACCTGCACCTCGTCGAAGGGCTGCAGGACGAAGGCTGTGTCCTCAATGATGAAGCCGTTAGCCAAATTAAAAGTAAAAATCTGCGCCAGGTCCATAGAGGTCTTCTTGGCATCAGGGACATAGTTGCGACGGAAGACATCAATCTTAGCGGTCGAGGCAGCCCGTGTCAGACCGCCGGCTTGCAGGATGAGGTCCTTGACAGTGGTGTTCTCAGCAAACTGATAGGTGCCGGGGTAGTTGACTTCGCCGTTGATGCGGAGGGTCTGCTCGCCCTGCAGATCAACCTTGCTGGGGATGTAGAGGACGTCGTTCTTCTTCAATGCCACGTCGGCGGTACTGCCTTCAACGATACCTTTTATATCTATACTGACCATCTCGAGAGTGAGGTCGTCCTTCTCGCGGTGCATGACAGCACGCTCCGTGAAGGCATCCTCACGAAGCCCTTCTGCGGCGTTAATCAACTCGCGAACGCTCTGCACCTTGTCCATTTGGAACATACCCGGGTGCATCACGGCGCCACGCACCTCCACCATATTGCGGAAACGAGGAATGACGCTATCGACGAAGATGGAGTCGCCGTCGGCCAGCGTGAAGCCGTTCATCTCGAACTCCTCAATATTGTGAATCGAATATTCGTCGCCCGCCTTGCGAACGAGGCGAACGCTCTTGGTGTAGGCATCGCCAGAGAAACCGCCTGCGAGTTCCAGCACACGCTGGACGCTCTCGGACTTCTTCATCTCGTAGAACATGGGGCGCTTGACCTTACCACGTACCTCAACGAGACATTCGTAGTTACCCACGATGATGACGTCGTTGTCCTGCAGGCGAACGTCGCCACGACTGTCGCCCTTAGTGAGGTAATCATAGACATCGATGCGCGAGATGATGCGTCCGCCGCGGTACACCTTGATGTCGCGCAGCGTACCGATCTCGCTGATGCCGCCAGCGGCGTACAGGGCGTTGAAGGCTGAGGATAGACTGCTGAGGGTGAAGGTACCTGGCATGAC
Source organism: Bacteroidaceae bacterium (assembly GCA_016280855.1). GTDB lineage: Bacteria > Bacteroidota > Bacteroidia > Bacteroidales > Bacteroidaceae > Physcousia. The sequence goes on along the minus strand of JAEEHP010000249.1, from coordinate 30,646 downwards.
GACATCGCCCAGGACCTGCACGACGATGGATCGCGTCTCGCCAACGCTGAGGCTGACGCGACAGTCGCTGTAGAACTCACCCAACCGTGACCTCAGGCGTGCCGTAGCGGCGCTGACCGACAGGCCACCGAGGTTGACGGGGCCGATGCCGGCAAGGGTGATGGTGCCGTCGGGAGAAACGGTCTCTGTGAACGTCTCCTGGGAAGCTCCCCACACATCGATAATTACCACGTCGCCAGCACCAAGTCGATAGTTCATCGGCGTAGCCATGTTCTGGTTGGGTTCGAACGAGAGGTTCTTCTGGTTGAAGATGTCTCGTCCATAGACCTGCTGATCCTTGGGAATCTGCTGGCTGTAGTACTCGAGTGAGTCGAGGTCGAAGTACTCGCTCTCCTCCTCTATCATCTGCTGACGTTGCTGACGCGTCATGTAGCGGTAGTCCATGTCCTCGCGTTGGGAGCGGATCATGTAGTTGTCGCGCTTCTGGCGTTCGTCGTTACTGATTTCACGCTGATTACGCAGGCGGTTGCGGCTCTGCTGCGCGTTCTTGCCTGTAAGGTCAGTGGCGCCGAGCTGCTTCTGCTCGGCCTCTACCTTCTTCTTGACGCGCCGCAGCTGCTCTACGGTGACGCCGCGTTTCATAAGGTTCGACACGATGACCTGTTGGTCTGTTCCCTTCTCTTTCTCTTGCATGACGTAGTTGACCAGCTGCTGGTCAGTCATCGACTGTGCCGCTGCGGGCCGGACGGCGACAACGGCAAAAAACAAAAGGATAGCTATCTTTTTCATTGTATCTGAATTTTCAATTTCTTCTTTGCGTATGCATGTTATTTATTATAAGAACTGAAAAAGTCCCGATTTATTGTCAAGAAACGCAAAAAAAACGCATTTCATCGCACTTTTTTCTCGTTTTACCCTCTTTTTGCACTTTTCGACGAATTTTTTCCGCTTTTCCTTTTCCGCTTTTCACTTTTTTACCTACCTTTGCGGCCGCTAATCGCAAGTCATCGGGGCTGACATGGATTTGACAGCAGGATGAGATGTTGTGTAAGCACGCAGAGAGTCGCTGATCGCTCTCTTTAATCCAAGGTCTTCAACAATTATCTGGCGAAACTCGTTACGCTCTCGCTGCTTGATTGAAGTATAGTAGATCAACCTATCTCGGCACCAGGTGCTGAGACGAGACATCACTCAGAGGCTCCACGCCCCAAAGCGCTCTGGTCAAGTGGTGCAGCCAAATTGGGGATAGCCGTCGGTGGCCTCGCGCCGAGGGTGAAGCTTTTAGAGGATAAGGCACCGGCTGGTGGTCCAGGTCTTGCCGCTGCTCGAAAACTTAGTCTGGAATAAGCGTGTAGAAAGCACAGGATGTCCCTGTTTGGACGAGGGTTCAATTCCCTCCAGCTCCACTCACATGAACCCTTCGGGAATTGAACCCCGAGGGGTTCTTTGTTTCTCACGTGCTTGACGAAAACCATTCTTAGACATCATTTTAAAGTATATTTATCAGTTAAGCAGGAGTGGATATATTTTGACAACAACTGTCAATGTAAAAGAATGGTGATAGAATATTTGCGAATTGAAAGTATTGAATTTTGTGTATGCTTACACTTCTTGCCGTAAATGCCTGTTTAATAGTGGATAATTATAGGTGTAAGGTACGATTATGCTTACACTAGCTTACACTATTTAGCCCAATATTTGACCTTACAATGTAAAAGTTTGCAATTATAGCTGTTCTGATGTGTTGTCACGCATAGATTATACTCACAAAAACTTATGTAAAAACACTAACATTATCATTAACGAAATCAACAGTAAACGCATATATGGACATGGCTGCAGTATGGATTAAGCAAATTCATCGAGACAACCAGATGCTCACCGAACGACGACCAACCGCCGAAAAGTAAAACAAGTTGTTTTACCTTCAAACAGTTGGTCAAATCGTCTCTCACACCCAGCTGACCTATGGTAAAACAACTTGTTTTACTTTTCACCAACGAAGTGTAGGCAAGTGTAAGCATAATCGCAACCTACACCACAGATAACCGATTGAAAATATTCTGCTTATAACGAAAAGTGTAGGCATAGGCAAAAATCGACAAAAAATTTTTGGGAGAAATCCAAAATGAACAACGAAAATTGACATTAGGCTCATTATGAGCATCATAAAGCCAATAAGCGCTTATGACAAGTACTTCGTTGAAGGCGCAAAATAGCAAAAAATGACATTTGAGGAACACCTTGTCTTGAAGCGTTTGCGCCCATGGAAGCCATCTTCCTCATTCTTCAATAAGCAATGATATATCAGTAAGCACAGAGAATGTTTTATAAGACAACGAATTTTACAAATTAGACTAATTTTTTCTTGTCCTATAGTCGTATCTTCTTATAGACACGATGCCAGCTAATATTCGTTTAATTCGTATAATTCTTCAAGTGTGAAGCGACCAAGGTCGAGCGCGTTGTTTAAAAAGAAGAAGTGTGCCAAGTGCTATATTGGTTGCCCTTCAATATCATTATCAAGTTTCTTAATCAGTTTAGCCGGAATCCCCCCTACAAGGGAGTTGTCAGGCACGTCCTTTGTGACCACGGCTCCAGCAGCTATTACAACATTGTTGCCGATCGTTATACCTGGCAATATGGTTACGTTGCCTCCAATCCACACATCGTTACCAATCCGCACAGGTTCAGCTATGGCCATATAGTCACGTCTGGCTTTTGGAGAAAGCGGATGACCGACGGTGGTAATGAGCGTGTTGGGGCCAATCATTACATGGTTTCCGATATATACTTCTCGGATGTCGAGTATAGTCAGGTTGAAATTGCCGGTGAAGTCATTGCCGATAAAGATGTTTTTGCCGCAGTCGCAACAGAAGGTCTTGGCTATCCATACTCGTTCACCGACGCTGCCCAACATTTTTTTCAGATAGTCGTACTGAGCTTGAAAATCCCTGCCGTCAATGGCATTGTATTCCTCACACCATTGTATCGCCTGTGTCTTGCGTGCTATCAGTTCTTCATCGGCATAGGTGTATTCGAGCCCAGCCTTCATTTTCTCCATTTCAGTCATAGTGGTATTTTCCAAATCATGTTACTACTAAATTTCTTCTCGGCTTAGCCCATCACCACATCAAGCGTCATCATGAGCACGAAGCCTATGGCAAAGCCGATGGTGCTGAGGTTGCTGTGCTGTCCGTTGGAGGCCTCGGGGATCAGTTCCTCAACCACCACATAGAACATCGCCCCAGCAGCGAAGGCGAGCATGTAGGGCAGCACGGGTGTTAAGAATGATGCGAGGAGAAGGACGGCAAGGGCTCCAATGGGTTCTACGGCTCCGCTTAAAGAACCAATGAGGAAAGAGCGCCATCGGCTGTTGCCGGCGGCTCGCATCGGCATGGAGATGATGGCACCTTCGGGGACGTTCTGAATGGCGATACCCAGCGCCACGGCTACGGCACCAGCTAACGATATCTGTGCGGCTCCGCTCTCAGCTCCGGCAAACACCACGCCGACAGCCATACCCTCAGGCAGGTTGTGAATGGTGACGGCAAGGGTCAGCATGGCAGTTTTCGACAGTCGTGAGGGCATACCCTCGGGTTGGTCTGTTCCGATGTGAAGGTGTGGGGTCAGTTCGTCGATCATCAGCAGGAAGCCCATTCCCAAGAGGAAGCCTACGGCAGCGGGGAACACCGCCCAAGCTCCTTTCCCGGCTTCCATCTCCATCGCAGGAATCAGCAGCGACCACACCGACGCTGCCACCATCACGCCTGAGGCAAAGCCCAGCAGGGACTTCTGGAGCGGCACGGACATCTCGTCCTTCATCAGAAAGACAAAAGCTGAGCCCAGCACAGTGCCCAGCAGCGGAAGCAATAGTCCTATCACGATTGTTGTCATTGGTTCTCCTTCTTATTCGTTGAATACGTGCAATGCACGATCAGTCAATCTTTATGAAATTGCTTGGCGAGCGTCACGATGTCTCTGGGATTGATGGTAAACTTATGGTAGCCGTCGCGGACAAGGACGAGCTGCGAGAGGGCTATCTCTCTCATGTTGTTGCCCTGCCCCAACAGACGAACGAGGGGATAGAACAAGATGAAAACATACTGCATCGCCTGAATATGCCGCTGCCCCCTGCTCCACCGCATAATGGCCGGCCGGAAGGCAAAGGTGCGGCGGTAGCCCATGGTCTGGATGTCTGTCTCTGTCTTGCCTTTCACCTTCTGCCAGAACTGTCTGCCATTGGGGTCAGTCCCAGCGCCGCTAAGATAGATAAAGGTCATCTGCTCTTTGTCGGGCATGATTTCGGCAAAGTGAAGGGGTATCTCTTGTGAGATACGTACATAAATGTCCTTCGGTGTGCCCACCGACGTGATGCCGGCGATGAAGAAAACGGCATCATAGCCCTTGAAATGCTCGTCGCCCGCCTTCAGCTGCATAAAATCGGGGACGAGGTATTCCTCAAGCTTCTCGTGGTGGATGCCCGTTGTGCGTCGACTGACGGAGAGCACTTTCTCGACTTCCTTGACCTTAAGGAGTTCGAGCAAGGTGCCTTCGCCAACATATCCTGTGGCTCCCGTAAGAATAATCTTCATTAAGTTGAAAGTTGAAAGTTGAGAGTTGAAAGTTGAAAGTTGAAAGTTCTTCGAAGTGTCGAAGCGAGCAAGCTCGAGCGGAAAATTTAAAGTCAGCGAAGCTAAAGTTGAAAGTTGAAAAACGACTAAGGGGCTATCCTCTGGTAGGCCAGGCGTTCATCGCCGGAAGCGATATAGATGATACCGCAGTAGGCAAAACCGTGCTTCACGAGGTTGTGCTGCATGATGGAGTTGTCGCGATGGGTGTCGATGCGGATATTGGGGTCGTGGGCGAAGCAGAAATCCATGATGGCGGCGAAGATACCGTGAACGTCAGGATAGCTGGCAATGCGGTGAACCACATGGTAGGGTTGCACATCGTCCAACCAAGCACCTTCGTAGATCTTGTCGTAGGTAGGATCGGGCGACGGGAGGAAAGCGAAATAAGCTACTACCCTGCCCTCTTGCTCCACGACGAAGCCGCCGTGGCGCTCCATATCGGCCATGAGAATGTCCTCAGACGGGTAGTCTGCAACCCATTGATGCAGGTTGCCGGACTGCCGCATAATCTGCTTCGCGGCTTCCATAACGTGCATGATTTGAGGCACGTCGGAAGGGTGTGCTTCACGGATTACTTGAATCATATTTGACGCTGACATCACTCTTCGGTGCCTTCAATGGCTTCGGCCTGTTCGTCGAAGTCGGTGGGGACGAGGTCGGGGTCAATGGTGTCGCAACGGGTCTCATAGAGGCTATCGACTTCGTCGGGGTCGTAGTTGGCTGGCATAGGGCCGTAGCACGACTCGAAGACGAAGGCTGCGCTGAAACCCATCAGGGTGAGGAGGAAAGAGAGGAGTTTGCGAAACATGGGAGTTGGGAGTTGAAAGTTGAGAGTTGAAAGTTGAGAGTTGAAAGTTGAAAGTTGAGAGTTGAACTTTCGGAGCAGCGAGAGCAATCAAGCTTGCTTGAATTGCCGAGTCGTGACGAAAGTCAGCAAAGTTAAAGTTGAGAGTTGTGCGTGCAAAGGTAATAAAAAAGATTAAGGATTGATGATTTATGATTAAAGAAATCTATCTTGAGGCTGTTTTTTCTAACTTTTTTATGTGCATAGTGCATTTTTCACTATCTTTGCGGCCGATTTTTGAATCATAATCAAACAGAAATTGTCATGAAGAAACTATTAGTCATTGTAGCTATCCTGCTGGTGGCGGTGCTGATGTCGCAGACTGTGCCCGACAAGCAGGCACATAAGGAGGCGATGATGAAGGCCATCACGGAGTTCGTCGACGACGAGGCTGAGGAGAACGGCTTCGGCGATAATCTGCTGACGGACCTGGGGAAGGGTGTGGTCATCAAGGCCGCGGAAGTGGCGCTGAACACGAAGCTTCGCGTCCACAACTACTACCTGTTCAATACGACCTACGTTCGCCTTAAAGGTAAGGATCAAATCCTATCGGCAGGCTTATTTGGACAGGTCATCACCTTCGACAAGGAAATGCTGAAGGATAAGCTTCAGGAAGCCCTCGACGCGAGGGAGGAAGCGAAATCTGAGAAGCAGGAAGCCAAGGAGAAAGCCAAGGAACTCAAGCGCCTGCAAAAGGAACAGAAGAAGCGCGAGAAGGAGCTGGCCAAAGAACAGAAGCGCCGCGAGAAGGAAGCCCAAAAGGCTGCAAAGCAGCGCGAGAAGGAAGCTAAACGGTTGGCCAAAGAGGCGGAGAAGCAAGCCAAACGCTTAGCTGAGGAAGCTGAAAAGCAAGCAAAGAGATAATTCTAAGAATTCCTTTCGGGGTATCGGGATGAATTCGGGAAGTTAAAGGAGGTAAGGGACGTTAAAGAACGATACCTTTAGATGAAAGGAGCTTCCAGTAGCCAATCCGGCTGAAAATCGAAACATCGGCATTTCGAATACTCAAATAGAGGAAGGAGGCTTGCAAGCCTCCTTCCTCTTTTTGTATTATAGGCAACAATATAGCACTTGGCTATTTCTTTTAGACAGCTAATTATACGAATTAATCGAATTTACGCTGCATCGTGGCTATGCAAAAGCAGAGCTATAGGACAAGAAAAATTCGTTTAATTCGTAAAATTCGTTGTCTTATAAAACACCTTTTGTGCCAAGTAGTATATTATTCCCTTATATTATTCGATGTTCTTGACGCTACCCGTGTGCTGAAAGAGTGTGACGCGCGTTTCCATCTTCTTGTTGAAAAGGGCATCGGAGAGCACTTCGGTGGTACCAAGCTGGCAGATGGGCATTTCGGTAGTGAGCAGCGCCTGGCGGGGATCGCTGATGATGACCTGTGCACGCTGGGGCTGGTTGACATACACGCCCTGTTCCATCTTAGCCTTTTTCTTCGCCACGGCAGGGTCGTCAACAGCTTGCGGCAGCGAACCTAAGGCTTTGACGGTGAGCCACAAGGGTTCGCCGCTGAGGTCGTCGGCATCGACGAGTCCCAAACGCTGCGAGAAACGGCAGAGCAGCTGGCGGTTGTCGGCCTCGGGATTGGTGATGACGGGTTCGTAGTCGAAGGTGATGACCTCCGTGGAGGTGAGCTGCTGACCTTTGAACAACGACTCGAGGGCATAGAGCTGCTGGTCGAGGTTCTCGAGCATGATCTTGAGCTGTGCGCCGTCCTTAGGCGTGTTGTCGGCTTCGCCACGAACGAGGGCGTTGCGGCTGTCGCGAATGTCGTAGATTTCCTCCGCGGTGAGCTGTGCCATCTTAGACGTGCTGCCAGCCGAGAGGATGTCGTGCGTCATGAAGTCGCGTCCGTTGACAGCCTTTGGCGCCGGCACGGCAGCAGGCAACACCGGAGCAGGCTCGGGTGACACCTCGGTGTTGATGCCGATGAGCAGACCGTCGTCGGTAAGGCTGACGAGGGGTGCCGAGGTTTTCGAGCGTACCTTTAAACTATAGGCCTTGGTGGAATCGGGCACGCCGAGCGGTATGAGCGAGAGGCTCTTGAGGGTCCATTGCGTACTCTCTGCCGTAGGCACGTCGGGCTGCCGCAGATAGCGGTCGGCATAGGGTGCAAACTCACCCGGGAGGGTAACCGTCTTCTCGGCCACGAGAACCACACGGAACACGGTCTTGGGGAGGAAGTAGTTGACGCCTTCCAAGGTGGCGCCGGGGCGGAACGGCTCTATCTCGGTCTGTGCACTCATGTTCGTGGCACAAGCCGCAAGCATGAGGAACAGCGAACAAAGAGCAAAGAATGATTTACGCATCTTTCGTTTATGGCTTAAAGTCCGTTTTCCTTCTCAATCTCCTTGAGTATGGCTTCGATCATGCCTTCCTTTGTGAGCAGCACGCCCCAGTCGAAGGTATGACGGATGCCCTCAGCTTCGAACCACCGCGAGAGGGGTTCGGTCTGGTTGTGATAGACCTCGAAACGCTTGCGTATGGTTTCCTCGTTGTCGTCGGCTCGTCCTTCGAGTCCTGCACGACGCAGGAGGCGGAACATGAGAACATCCTCGGGTACAATGAGTTCGATCATCATGCCGAGGTCGTGTCCGCGCTCTGCCAGCATCTTCTTAAGCGCTTCAGCCTGAGCGATGGTACGGGGGAAGCCATCGAAGATGACGCCCTTGCCGGCGGGCAGCGAGTCGTACTTGCTCGCCAGAATGTCTATCATCAGTTCATCGGGGATGAGCTGTCCGTTGTCGATGTAGCCTTGTGCCACCTTGCCCAGCTCGGTGCCGTTCTTGATTTCAGCACGCAGCACATCGCCGGTGGAGATATGCCCCATTCCGAAGCGGTTCTTGATCTCTTCGCTGTACGTGCCCTTACCAGAGCCCGGAGCGCCAAAAATAATAATATTCTTCATTTTTAATGTAATGATATGATGTTTGTTAACTTTCAATATTTAAACTTAAACCTAAAGACCTTAAAACCTTAAGACCTTAAAACCTTAAAATCTTAAAACCTAAAAACTTTAAACTAAAGTATAGATATCCCTCGTGTTGCGTCCGAACCCGTCGTAATCGAGTCCGTAACCTACGATGAAATCGTTGGGGATGTCGAGGCAGCGGTAGTCGATGGGGATTTGCACCTTCAGCGCATCAGGTTTGACGAGGCAGGAGCAGACGGCGATGCTGGCTGGATTGTGGGCGGCAAGCGTCTCAATCATGTGAGCCATGGTGAGTCCCGAGTCGATGATATCCTCGACGATGATGACGTGGCGCCCCGTGATGTCCTTGGCCAAACCGATGACCTCGCGGATGGTGCCAGAGGTTTGCGTGCCCTGGTAACTGGCCAACTTGATGAAACTCACCTCGCATGGGATGGTGATTTCCTTCAGCAAATCGGCAGCAAACATGAACGCCCCGTTCAAGACAGGAAGGAACAAAGGCTCCTTGCCATCGAAATCGCGATTGATTTCACCGGCCACGCGCTTTACCGCTTCGAGAATCTGCGCCTCAGGAATACTGACGGCGAAAGTCTTGTCCTTAACTTGTAGTTTTTCCATACTTCTAAAGTCTTTTATGCCCTTTAATTTGCTTTTCGACGGCAAAAGTAGGCATTTTATTTTGTATTTCACGCGCTTTTACGTATTTTTGCAGCAAATTTTTTTGAGAAAGCCCACATGAAGATACTTACAGGGGGTCAATTCCGCGAATTGGACCGCTACACCATCGAACATGAGCCCATCGCTTCCATCGACCTGATGGAACGTGCCAGCCGCGCCGTTGCCGATGAGATCCTGCGTCGTTGGCCCGATGCCTCACGCCGCATCATCGTCTTCTCGGGACCGGGCGGCAATGGCGGCGACGGACTCGCCGTAGCCCGTATGCTGGCTTCAGCAGGACGTGACGTCGTAGCCTACCTCTTCAATGTCAAGGGGCAGCTCAACCCCGACTGCGAGACGAACCGAGACAGGCTGGCCATCACCGAAGGTGCCACGCTGGTAGAAGTGACCTCCGAATTCACGTTTCCCGAACTGAAGGCCGATGACATCGTCATCGATGCACTCTTCGGAACAGGGCTGAGCCACCCCGTCAGCGGCGGCTTTGCCTTGGTCGTCAAACGCATCAACCAGAGCGCTGCCACCGTTGTCAGCATCGACGTGCCATCGGGTCTGATGTGCGAGGACAATGCCTACAACGACCTGCAAACCATCGTTCACGCCACGCTGACGCTATCCATCCAGATGCCCAAGCTCGCCTTCTTCTTCCCCGAGAACCAAGGTTTCATCGGCGAAGTCGTGCTGCTGCCCATCGGCCTGAGCGAGGAAGGACTGAAAGGCATCGCCTCCCCATTCCGCCTCACCGAACGCACCGACATCCAAGCGATGCTGCGTCGCCGCCCCATGTTTGCCCACAAAGGCACGATGGGTCACGGCCTCCTCGTAGCAGGCAGTCGCGGCATGATGGGCGCTGCCATCCTCGCCGCACGAGCCGCCTTGCGTTCTGGTTTAGGCAAGCTCACCCTGCACATCCCCCATGCCTGCCTCGATATCCTGCAGACGAGCGTCCCCGAAGCCATCGCCCAGATCGACATCGACGACGACATCATCACCGCAGCCATCGACACGTCCCACTTTGCCTCAGTAGGCATAGGTCCCGGCATCGGGCAGCATCGCCACACCGCCACCGCCCTGCATTCATACATCGCCGAGCAGACAGCACCAATGATTCTCGACGCCGATGCCCTGAACCTGCTTGCCGAACAGCCGGAATGGCTCGACAAACTGCCTACGGACAGCATCCTCACGCCACATCCCGCTGAGCTGGAGCGCCTTGTAGGACGTTGTAAGACGGCATTTGAACGCATGAACCGTGCCATGAAGCTGGCAGCAGATCACCACATCTATGTCGTCGTCAAAGGCCACTACACTCAGATCTGCACGCCTTCAGGCGACGTCCTCTTTAACCCCACAGGCAACCCCGGCATGGCTACCGCCGGCAGCGGCGACGTACTCACCGGCATCCTCACAGGACTGCTTGCTCAAGGCTATCACCCGGCCGAGGCCGTGCAGCTCGGCGTATATCTCCACGGACTTGCAGGTGACCTCGCCGCAGCGGATCTCTGCGAGGAGAGCCTCATCGCCAGCGACATCATCAACTATCTGCCGAAGGCGTTCAGGGAGGTGAGAGCCGACCTGCAACGTTGAGACGGAAAACTTATTTTATACTAAAGAAACGTATATATTAATATGGAAACAAACTTCATAGATTACGTGAAGATCATATGCCGCTCAGGCAAGGGCGGACGGGGTTCGATGCACATGCACCGTGCCAAATATGTCCCCAACGGAGGCCCCGACGGCGGCGACGGCGGACGCGGAGGACATGTTTATCTGCGTGGCAACCGCAACTACTGGACATTGCTGCACCTGCGCTACGATCGCCATATCTTCGCCGGACATGGCGGCAATGGCGGCAAGAACGGCTCCCACGGCGCCGACGGCGAGGACCGCTACATCGACGTTCCCTGCGGCACCGTCGTTTATGATGCCGAAACGGGGCACTTCGTGTGCGATGTCACCGAAGACGGACAGGTCGTCATGCTTCTCAAAGGCGGACGAGGCGGCCTTGGCAACAAACACTTCGCCACAGCCACCAACCAGGCTCCTCGCTATGCCCAGCCCGGTGAACCGATGCAGCAGCTGACCGTCATCATGGAACTCAAGATGCTGGCCGACGTGGGCCTCGTAGGCTTCCCCAATGCCGGCAAAAGCACGCTGGTGAACGCCATCAGCTCGGCACATCCCAAGATCGCCGGATATCCCTTCACGACGTTGGAGCCCTCTGTGGGCGTCGTCAGCTACCGCGACAACCGTTCCTTCGTCATCGCCGACATCCCCGGCATCATCGAGGGCGCCAGCGAGGGCAAAGGACTCGGATTGCGTTTTCTGCGCCACATCGAGCGCAACGCCCTGCTGCTGTTCATGATTCCCGGCGACACCGATGACATACGGCACGACTACGAAGTGCTGTTGGGTGAGCTCACCACCTACAACCCCGAACTGCTCTCGAAGCAGCGCGTGCTGGCCATCACCAAGTCGGACCTCCTCGACGACGAGCTCATGCAGATGCTCAGCGCTGACCTACCCGACGACCTGCCTCACATCTTCATCTCGGCGGTCACAGGCTTCAACATCACGCAGCTCAAAGACCTCCTGTGGCAACAGCTCGACACCGCCGACCGCCAGCAGGCTCACAGCTCAGCCATCGTCCATCGCGACAAAGACCTCACGTTCCTCCAGGAAGAACTGGCCGACGAAGGCGAGGACGAGGACATCATGATCATTGACGACGAAGACATCGAGGACGTTGACGATATCGACGACATCGAGATTGTGGACATCGAATAAGGCACGACACCTACGGTTTCCTGCAATAGGTGTACGATTTCGTGCCATAATGACACTCCGATAGCATATATATATAAATAATGTATTATCTTTGCCGACAGAAAACGAAAACTAAACCTATATTCAACCTAAAAACAAACTAAAGCTTATGAAACATCTATTAAGAATCAGCCTTTCATTGGTGCTGGCCGCAATGCTTTCACCCCTTGGCGCTATGGCCGCCAAAACGACAACATTGAAATCGCCCGATGGACATATTGCCGTTGAGGTGAACACCTCGAACTTCGGCTACACCGTCAGTCGCGATGGCAAACTCATGTACTCCATCAATGACATCGTTCTCTCGCTGAAGAATGAGAACTACGGTGGCAAAGTTAAAGTGGGGCGCACGCAGCACGTCAAGTCGAGCTTCAGCCCCGTCGTGCCCTTGAAGTTCTCGACCATCAACGAGGACTACAACGAGACCACCATCAATGTCGGTTCCGGCGTGACGGCGCTCTTGCGTGTCATGAACAACGGCGTAGCCCATCGCTTCGTCCTCAACAAGAAAGGCGACGTCGAAGTCTTCGACGAGCCTTTCCGCTTCGTCCCCGCTGAGGGTTTCAAGGCTCATCGTCAGAGTGCTCCCAACAACTTCAACACCTCCTTCGAAGAAGCTTATCGCCACGAGACGCTGGAAGCTTGGAACGGCTCCGACCGCAAGATGACGACCCTGCCCCTGCTGCTCTCTGCCGACGACGACACACAGCTGCTCATCGGACAGAGCGACCTTGATGACTATCCGCATCAGTTCCTCAACACCGACGGCCAGGCCATCGTGCCCGTCTATCCCAAGTCGCCGATTAAGTGGGAACCGCGCGGCGACCGCAGCGAGACCATCACCGAGGAGGCATCGTACATCGCCAAGACCTCGGCGCCCCGTGCCCTGCCTTGGCGCTGGGTGGCCGTGACCGACTCCAAGGGCCTTGTCGAGCAGACGCTGCCGGCACAGCTGGCTCGTCGCCCGGTGCTCAAGGATGTCAGCTGGATCCATCCCGGACAGTTCTCATGGGAATGGTGGAACGGCGCCGCTCCTTTTGGTCCCGACGTGGACTTCCGCTTCGGCTGCAACTACGAGACCTACTGCTACTTCGCCGACTTCGCCGCTAAGTTCGGGGTCGATTACATCCTGCTCGACGAGGGCTGGGCTAAGAGCACCCGTGATCCGTTCCATGGCAACGATAACCTGCGTCTGCCCGAGCTCATCAAATACTGCAATGCCAAAGGCGTGAAGATTGTCCTGTGGCTGCCATGGCTCACCGTAGAGCAGAACCTCGACACGCTGTTCAAGACCTATGCCGAATGGGGCATCCCTGCCGTGAAGATCGACTTCATGGACCATGCCGACCAGTGGATGGTCAACTTCTTCAAACGCGTTGTTCAGGAAGCCGCCAAGTACAAGATTATCGTGGACTTCCACGGTGCCTTCACACCTGCAGGACTCGAATATGAGTATCCTAACCTCATCAGCTACGAGGGCGTGCTCGGTCTCGAGCAGATGGGTGGCTGCAAGCCTGAGAACACCGTCTTCCTGCCCTTCATCCGCAATGCCGTAGGACCCGCTGACTTCACCCCCGGCGGCATGAACAATATGCAACCGCAGCAGTACCGCGCCTCGCGTCCAAACAGCGGCGCCATGGGAACGCGTGCCTTCCAGATGGCGCTGTACGTGGTGCTCGAGAGCGGCGTGCAGATGCTGGCCGACAACCCCACTCGCTACTACCAGAACGAGGACTGCACACGCTACATCGCCAGCGTGCCGACCACGTGGGACGAGACCCGTGCCCTCGAAGCCAAAGCTGGTGAGTACGTCGTCGTGGCCAAGCGCAAGGGTAATAAATGGTTCGTCGGAGGCATCACAGGTGACGCCCCTCGCGACTTCAAGCTGAAGCTCAACTTCCTGCCCGCTGGCAAGACCTTCCGCATGACATCCTTCAAGGACGGCATCAACGCCGACTACCAGGCCATGCATTATAATAAGGTGGAACAGAATGTATCCAGCAACACCGTCATCGACGTGCACATGGTCAAGAACGGCGGTTGGGCTGCTGTGATTGAATAGAAGACCCTCCCCCCGAATCAGTCCAGCAGGAACACTTAATAGTTCCGCCTTCCTGGCACCCTGTGAGGGAGGGAGTGGTCACCATCAAGAAGAGAAATCGAATAATAATCTCTAAGAATAAAAACAATATAGACTTATGTTCAATAAACTATTTGCAAAACTATCCACTTCCTCCCTCACAGGGAGGGTGAGGGGTGGGTCTTTTATTATCTTCCTCCTCCTCTCCGCCACCGCCTCTGCCGAGGTGAAGCTGCCGGAATGGATGACATCAAACATGGTGCTGCAGCAGCAGACCATCGTTCACCTGCAAGCCACCGCCAAGAAGGGGGCACAAGTGAAGATCACCACATCGTGGGACGGACAAACCGCCAAGGTCAAAGCCGATGCTAAGACCGGAGCCTTCAACTTTGATCTCCGCGTTCCTGCTGCCGGCGGCCCTTACACCCTCACCTTCGACGACGGACAGAAGACCGTACTCACCAACGTCATGGCTGGTGAAGTGTGGTTCTGCAGCGGACAGTCGAACATGGAAATGCCTGTCAACGGATGGGGAAAAGTCAATAATTACGAGCAAGAGGTAGCCAATGCCAACCATCCCCTCGTACGTCTCTTCCAAGTGGGACGTGCCACGGCCCACTTGCCGCAAACGGCCGTCCCGCAGGGACACACCCTCGGCTGGGCGGTGTGTTCGCCAGAGATGGTGGCTGAGTTCTCGGCTTGCGCCTATTTCTTTGCTCGCGAGGTATCCCAAAAACTCGGCATCGCCGTCGGCGTCGTCAATAGCTCGTGGGGCGGCACACCTGCCGAGAGCTGGGTGAGCAACGAAGCACTCGCCAACGTCACCGGCTATGAGGAGCAGATGCGTCGCCTCGCTGCCACGGGCTACGACGAGCGCAAGATCTACGACCTCTATCTCGACGACCACGCCGCCTGGCAGAAGAAGATGTTCGGCAACGATGGCGGACTCATCGACGGCGACTTCAACCGCACTCGCTGGACAGCCGCCGACTTCGACGATAGCGCATGGACGACCATGGAGCAGCCCGCACAATGGGACACTACAGATCCGTTCAAGTCCTTCGACGGCGTCGTGTGGTTCCGTCGTGTCGTGGATATCCCTGCCGCCATGGTGGGTAAGAACCTGAAGCTCAACCTCGGTCCCATCGACGACCAGGACATCACCTACTGGAACGGCGAGCGCGTCGGCGGCACCAATTCGTGGAGTGCCGTACGTTCCTACACCGTACCCGGCCGTCTCGTCAAAGCCGGTCGCAACGTCATCACCGTTCGCGTCTATGACACCAGCGGCAACGGCGGTTTCGGCGGCGAAGCCAAAGCCATGAACCTTCAGGGCGGCGGCCAGACGCTGTCCCTCGCAGGTCCTTGGCGCTACCAGGTGGGCATGGATGCCAAGAGCATCGAGCACCTGTCGGGAACCGTCGAGCCCAAACGGCCCAACGACTCCCACTACCCCGCCAACCTCTACAACGCCATGGTAGCGCCTTTCCTGACGATGCCCGTCCGCGGCTTCCTCTGGTACCAGGGCTGCAGCAACGTCGGTCGCGCCATTCAGTACGAGAGCCTCTTCGAGACGCTCATCCTCGACTGGCAGTCGCGCTTCAACCGTAATGCCGAGGTGGCAGCCTATCCCAAGCCACAGCCCCAGCAGGGCGAACGACGTCGCGGTTTCTTCCCCCAGCAGGAGTCCAAAGCCCTACCCTTCTACTTCGTGCAGATTGCCAACTACCTCCGTGCTCAGGACGTGCAGCCACAATCCGAATGGGCAGCCATCCGTGAGGCTCAGCGCAAGGCGTTGCAGCTCGACGGCGTGGGCATGGCGGTGAACATCGACATCGGCATGGCTAATGACATCCACCCGAAGAACAAGCAGGAGGTAGGTCGCCGCCTGGCATTGCTCGCCTTGAACCGCACCTACGGCAAGACGGAGCCCTGTGCAGCTCCCGAATACTACCAGATGCGCATCGATGCACCTCGTGCCATCCTCACCTTCCGTCGCACCTGGGGCAGCGATGCCTTGGCCGACAACGCCGACATCAAGGGCTTCACCATCGCCGGCGCCGACCACAAATGGTACGTCGCCAAGGCACACACCGAAGGCGAAGGCTTCATGCAGCGCGTCGTCGTCGAAGCGCCCGAAGTGCCGCGACCCGTTGCTGTGCGCTATGCTTGGGCTGACAACCCCGCCACGAACCTCGTCACCACCTCCGGCCTCCCCGTCGGTCCCTTCCGCACCGACGACTGGCCCGACTTCCGCTAATCTCATCTCATCTATAAATGTAAGCCGCCTCACCCACCAAGGTAGGCGGCTTCACTTATTAGAATAAGACGGTCATCTGAAACATTTTGCGGTTTTCGGCAATTTATAGCTAAAACATTTTGCGGATTCCGACAAAACACGTATTTTTGCACCGAAATATTAATGAAATTCGTGACCATACTCCCGAATTTCCTATAAAAATCGGGAGTACATTCCCTAAATTAAAGGATCGTATGTATAATAGAATATTTGATATCGAAGGTAAGTTAGACGAAGGAATGTTCCTGTTTGGAGCACGCCAGACAGGTAAATCTACGCTTCTGAAAGAAAGATTCAAAGGAGCCATTTACTACGATTTACTAAACCCAGGAGTGAGAAAATCCCTCAAACAGAATCCCAATTCCTTTTGGGAGGCTCTTCAAGATAAACCTGCGGGCACGCTGGTCATCGTTGATGAGATACAGAAAGTCCCAGACTTGTTGGACGTAGTGCATTCCCTAATGGTGGAAAGAGGATTATTCTTTATCCTCAGCGGTTCCAGCGCCAGGAAACTAAAGCGTTCAGGCGCCAACACACTTGGTGGCCGTGCAATACCTGAAACGCTATTTCCTCTGGTTTGGCCAGAGGTGACCGACTTCCAAATCGACCGCGCTGTACAGAACGGAATGATTCCGCGTCACTATATGGTAGAGGATGCCACCAAGCGTTTGTCCGGTTACGTGAAAGTGTATCTGGACGAAGAGATCAGGGAAGAGGGCGAAGTAAGGGAGCTCGATGCCTTCGAACGTTTTATGGAGGTAGCTGCCATTTCCGACGGCGAAATGCTGAACTATTCCAATATTGCCGCAGACTGTGGCGTCTCAGCCAAGACCGTCAAGTCGTATTTCCAAATTCTGTATGACACGCTCATCGGGTATGAGATACCTGCATTCCGGAAAGAAATCAAGCGGAAGATTGTTCAGGCGCCACGGTTCTACTATTTCGATGTCGGCCTTGCCAACTACCTGATGGGCCGCAACTCCCTGAAGCGCGGTACCGATGATTACGGACACGCCTTTGAGCACCTCGTAATGCAAGAGATCATTGCCTACAAAGGATACAACGACAAACGGGACACGATATCCTACTGGCACACTTATGACCAAAAGGAAGTGGATGTTGTTATCGGGGACGCAAAAGTCGCCATTGAGATTAAATCTGCAGAGCATGTGGAGACGAAACACAAGAAAGGCCTCAAAGCCTTCAAGGAAGAGCACCCTGACTGCCGACTAATTCTCGTATCCCTCGATCCTATCACCCGCAAATCCGGTGACGAAGAATTGATTTACATCCTTGACTTCATGAAGATGCTCTGGAGCGGCGAAGTATTTTGATAATAGTGGCATCATATACCGTATTTTCTGTTGCTTGGACGAAGAATCATAGTGGGATGTTCCCCACAAATATCAATTCCGGATAGTTATTTCGGGGTTCTTTTGGATTTAGTGTGAATTAACTATACCAAAAGAATGCTCAGAGCGTCTTAACCTCATTATTTCAGATGACTTCTCAGCGCTCGGCGAATGCGAGGAAAGTTTATCTTAGCCGAAGCAGTCGACGTTAAGCGCGTGAGGACGGTCAGCTGCTATGCCTTTGCGAACTCTCCTTATCTCCGGATTCTCTGCGCTTCTGTGGCTCTGCGTTGAAAAATTGGCCAGCCGCATTGACAAAAATCGGCTACGTTGAGAATAAAGCAAATACGTTAATTCACACTAAAACCAATAGAACCATAACGAAAACGAAGACGAAAACTAAAACAATTCACAATGCACAATTCATAATTCATAATTCACAATTTATCAAAAGAATAGACGAGAACGAAATAGACACGAATTATCGTAATGGACGTAATAATTATGGTTATTATGGCAATTCGTATTCCACGCGATTCTTATCACGAAGCAGTTCTCTCATATACAAGCTTTTTATCATGATCAACACTATCCCTTGCATAGGATTCAAGGGTGCGTTCGGAAACTAAATCCACATCACGCCCCAATAGGTTTTTCAAATCTTCATACATTCCGAAAAAGCGTAAACCTATGGGTTGGTCATAGTCCAAAGCCACAAGGATATCCACGTCGCTGTCAGGCCGCTGCTCGCCGCGCGAATAGGAGCCGAAGAGCCAAGCCTTCAGGACTGGCTGGGTCTTGAAATACTCAGCTATGGTCTTTGTCATCGTTTCTGTACTCATAGGCTGTTCAATCCTTATTGCACCTCAAAGTTAATCAAGAATTCTATTCGCACCAAAAGAAATCCCATTTATTTGACTTTTAGGCACCATAAATCCCTTTCCCGAATGATTAACTATCATTCGTCATTCGTCATCATTGAATGAGGGCGAGGAAATCGTCTTCGTTGATGATGGGGACGCCGAGTTTCTGAGCTTTCTCGAGTTTGGCAGGCCCCATGTTGTCGCCAGCGAGGATGAAAGAGGTCTTGGCGGAGATGCTGCCTGTGTTCTTGCCTCCATGCTGCTCGATGAGCGCCTTGTATTCGTCGCGCGAATGGTGCTGGAACACGCCGCTGATGACGATGGTCTTGCCAGCGAGGCGGTCGCTCTGCTCGGCCAAGGCCTGCTCGGAGAGCTGCAGCTGGACGCCCTGCGAGCGCAGTCGTTCGACGAGGAAGGCGTTGTCGGCATCGGCAAACCAACGAATGACGCTTTCGGCAATGGCCTCGCCTATGGTGTTCACCTGCAAGAGCTCGTCCAGCGAGGCACGTGCCAGGGCGTCGATGGAACGGAAACGACGGGCCAGCGTCTTGGCCACCGTCTCACCCACGAAACGTATGCCGAGGGCAAATAGCACGCGTTCGAAGGGCACATGTTTGGACTTCTCGATGGCCATAATCGTCTTGCGAGCCGAGACAATGCGCGAGTCGCCGAAGCCGCTCAGCTGGTCAACGGTAAGATCGTAGAGGTCGGCATAGTCGTGAATGAGACCGCGGGCATAGAAATCGTCTATCGTCTCAGGCCCCAAGGTGTCAATGTTCATCGCCCGTCGGCTGACGAAATGTTCGATGCGACCCTTAATCTGCGGCGGACAGCCCGTTTCGTTGGGACAATACCATGCTGCCTCGCCCTCGTAGCGAACGAGTTCGGCACCGCACTCGGGGCAACGGCTGATGAACTCCACTCGCGGTCCACGTTGAGGGGTGATGAAAGCCTCATCGACAGCGACAATCTTGGGAATGATCTCGCCACCCTTTTCGACAAGGACGTGGTCGCCGAGGTGAAGGTCGAGCTGCGCCATGAAGTCGGCATTGTGGAGCGTAGCCCTCCGCACGATGGTGCCTGAGAGCTGCACAGGGTCCATGTTGGCCACGGGTGTGACAGCCCCTGTGCGTCCCACCTGGAAAGTGACCTCGCGGAGGACGGTGGACTGCTGTTCGGCCTGGAACTTGTAGGCAATGGCCCATCGCGGACTCTTGGCCGTCATGCCGAGCGTGCGCTGCTGGCGCAAGGAGTTGACCTTAAGCACGATGCCGTCGGTGGCAACGGGCAAGTTCTTGCGTTCAAGGTCCCAATGGTCGATGAAGACGTAGATGTCGTCGAGGGTGCGAACCTTGCACATCGCCTCGCTGACCTTAAATCCCCAGCGGCGGGCTGCCATCATATTCTCGTAGTGGCCGTCGGTCGGCAGCACGTCCCCTAATAAATAATATAGGTATGCGTCGAGGCGACGTTCAGCCACGACAGCAGTGGATTTGTTCTTCAACGTACCGCTTGCTGCGTTGCGAGGATTGGCGAAGAGCTGTTCCTCGTTGGCCTCGCGCTGGCGGTTGAGTTCCTCGAAGCTCGTCCACGGCATCAGCACCTCGCCACGGATCTCAAACGACGCGGGCCAGTCGCCACCCTGTTGCAGTAGCAGGGGTATGGAGCGAATCGTTCGCACGTTCGCCGTGACGTCGTCGCCCTGTACGCCGTCGCCACGTGTCACGGCCCGCACCAACTGTCCGTCCTCGTAATGGAGGGAAATGCTCAGGCCGTCGAATTTGAGTTCGCAGCAGATCTCGAAATCTTCGCCTGCCAGACCTTCGCGAACGCGGTTGTAGAACTCTGCCACCTCAGCCTTGTTGTAGGTGTTGGAGAGCGAGAGCATGGGGCGTACATGGACGAAGGTGTCGAAGTCCTGACTCAGGTCGCTGCCGACTCGCTGCGTCGGCGAATTGGGATCGGCCATTTCGGGGTGAAGGGCTTCGAGGTCGGATAATTCACGCAGGAGGGCGTCAAACTCCTGATCGGAGATCGTAGGTGTATTGAGAATGTAATAGTTGTAGTTGTGGCGATGTAGTTCTTCGCGCAACTGTAGGATGCGGTCTTGTTCAGTCATTGTGGTTAATTTTTTCTGCAAAGGTACAAAAAAGAACGAAGTGGCTTGCAGGTTTCGCAGAAAAATATTACCTTTGCCGCGTCAAATGGCAACAACCATGCCCGAAAGCACCTTTCGGGGAGGTTATTTTCCTAATCTAACAACAACAAATGACTATCGTACAACTATATCTTTCAACCCTGAAGCCAGCGATGCAGAAGCTGGCATGTCTCTACGCTTACATCGGCCAGGACCTCAAGGATGAAGACCGCCTGCAGCTCAGCGTCCACGGCGAATGCCTCATGGGAGAGCTGCCCCTGATGACGGCCGAACTGATCAAAGACGGCTTCGTGGTTCACGAGGCTGCAACGCACTTTGGCCCTCAACGCGAATACATACGGCCTCGAATGTACGGCGAAGTGTTCCGCTTCGGACTGGAACAGCATCCGGAATGGTTCGACGAGTTCGACGGCTGGCCCCTGACACGCTATGCCGATTACGATGCCCTGCAGCAGATGGTTCGTCGCTGCGCCACAGGCAAGCGTCCGCAGGCCATGATTCTCGACAGCGCCCTGCCACCCTACCTCATCGGTTTGGTTGACGACCGCCGCTTCGAACCCCTGATTCCGATGATCCGTGACGTGGACTTCCCGACGTTCGTCAGCGCCCTGGCCCGGAAATGGATGAAGGACGACTTCAACGACCCCGAGGAGATCATGCGACGCGAGATCGGACTGCGCAAATTCGACGCCACCGACCCCGAGATCCGCGAGATGAAGGCGCTGATCAACTATTATAATTATGTATGTCGCGGCGAGTACACCCCTCCGACCTCCATCCGCATGACCTACTCCGACTTCCTGCTCAAGGGTGTCCATGCGATGTCGCAGGGCAAGAGCGACC
This sequence comes from Bacteroidaceae bacterium, assembly GCA_016280855.1. Lineage (GTDB taxonomy): Bacteria > Bacteroidota > Bacteroidia > Bacteroidales > Bacteroidaceae > Physcousia. The sequence continues at coordinate 9,122 of JAEEHP010000249.1, read as the reverse complement.
TGGCCTTGAAGGTGTTTGCCGAAGCGCTGAACATGCGTGGCGGCAAGGGTAAAGCCCCCGAACCCTACCTCTCCGACGGCGTGGCGGCGTTCTACTGGGTGCTGGCGGTGTGGACGAGCAAGCAGAAAAGCGAAGCCCAGAAAACGCTGTCAGCCTTTGTGGCCTATTCCCAGGAGAAGGGAATGAGGCGCGTGGCAGGTGCCGTACTCCTGGCCGACACGCTCTCGCATCCGCTGCAACGAGTGGACATGGATCTGCTCACGAAACTCATCAGCCCTGAAGACATCGCCGATCGCGAGTTCATCCTGCAACAACAGCTGTGCCTGCTGCTTGCAGCCAACCTGACCGGCTACGAACTGACGCCAGAGGTGTTCCACCCCCAGTCGTCCTTCCTCCGTCACGAGGCAGAGCGCTATATTACGCTCAACAAGTTTGAGAAGAAACGTTTGTCCAACGCATTCGGCAGCAAACCCATCTCGGGCGTGACGAAGACCGCCGACCCGTGGGAGTTGATGCTCGACCGCCTCATCGCCAGCGAGGCACAATATAAAGAAGGTGTTGACGAAGGCGAACACCGAGTGATGTACGTCATCATGAACGACGGCGAAAGCGTAGAACTGCGCGAACAGAACCGCCTGAAGGACGGTCGTTGGGGCAGCGGCAAACAGTTGCCTTGGAACCGCTTCATCAGCGGCTCGGAGCCTTTCATGGATCGTGCGGACCAAGCCGTCGTGGCCGATGTCCGCTTCCTGGGCGCTTCGCGTCTGACCATCGGCATCATCCTCCCTCACATGGCCGGTTCGGACCGCGTGTTCACAGGAGAGAAAATGCCATATCGCAGAGTGACCATCGAGGAGCAGAAGCCCTACATCATCCTCGAGCCCACCGACGACGGCTTCCATCTGCAGTCCAACGTGACGTTCAAGGACCTGTTGTCGCAAAGCAACGTCTATCGTCGCGATGATGCCATGCACTACACCTATTTCCCGATGAGCGACCACGAGCGTGTCGTGCTGCAGCAGTTGCTATCCGTGACCGACTTCCCCAAGACGGCAGAGGAAAAGCTGCGCAAGCTGCTGCCTCTGATCGCCGGCACGACGGACATCCACAGCAGCCTGCTGCCTCAAGAAGAGGAATATGAAAGCAGCGAATCGCAGTCGAACATCATCATACGCCTCACCCCAGACCCAACGACACAGACGATGTACGATGCCTACCTGCTCGTACGACCCTTGATAGGCGGTAAAATGGTGCTTCCTCCGGCTCAGGGCGACCAGGTCATCATCGACTACAGCGAGAAAACAGGCCGCGTACGCATCGAACGTGACATCGCCACCGAAGCGCGTTATCTCGACTGCCTGCTGCAATACTGTCAAGAGAAAGCCATCGACATTTCGCCAGCCCTGAACGCACATCTTTCCACAGCACAAGCGCTCGACCTGCTGGGCTTTGCAAGCAGCCACCAAGAGTTCTGCAGCGTCGAATGGCCCGAGGGTGAACGGTTGAAGATGCGAACAGCTCGACAGGGCGATTGGAACATCAGCCTGACACCTCACGGACGATGGTTCGAGATCGAAGGCGACGTGAAGCTCGACGACGCCTCGCTGCTGACCGCACAACAGCTGTTGGAAGCCCTCGGGAACAGCCACGGCGGATACGTACAACTCAAGAACGGCGACTACCTGTGGCTCAGCGAACGCCTTCGCCGTCAGCTCGACGGATTGGAAAGCCTGGCAACGATGCAGAACAACCATCCTGCCATCTCGATGCTGCAAACGGGACTGCTCGGCGAGATCGTCAACGGCGAAATCGACATCCACCACGACGAGGACTTCGAAGCCCTAAAGCAACGCATCGACAAAGCCGAGAAGCTCAAGCCCGAGATTCCCGATACCCTGCAGGCTACCCTGCGTCCGTACCAAGTCGATGGTTTCGAATGGCTCATGCGTCTCTCCACCTGGGAAGCCGGAGCTTGCCTGGCCGACGATATGGGCCTCGGAAAGACGGTGCAGACCATTGCCTTCCTACTTGCTCACGCTAAGGAAGGACCCGCACTCGTCGTGGCACCGGCCAGCGTCGCCCCCAACTGGAGAAGCGAAATCGAACGGTTCGCACCATCGCTCAACGTGTATAACCTCAACGAATATTTCGAGCGTCAGGCGCTGGTCAAACAAGCCAAAGCCAGCGACGTCATCATCACGACCTACGGCCTGATGGTTCCGGCTCAGGACATCATCACTTCCCGCGAATGGACAACAGTGTGCCTGGACGAAGCCCACAATATTAAGAATCGCGGTACGAAGACAAGCGCCGTCTGCATGATGCTGAATGCCCGCTATCGCCTCATCCTCACCGGTACGCCTGTCCAGAACCACCTCGGCGAGCTTTGGAACCTCTTCCAGTTCATCAACCCCGGCCTGCTCGGTTCGTACGAACAATTCCATCAGAAGTACATCCTACCCATCGAGAATTTGCAGGACAGCGAACGTCAGCAGCAACTACAGACGCTGGTCAGCCCGTTCATGCTTCGACGCACTAAGCAAGCCGTAGCCAAGGAGCTGCCCGACAAGACGGAAATCAACATCAGCGTTGAACTCACCGACGACGAAATGGCCTTCTACGAGGTCATCCGTCGTGAGGCCGAAGAGAAGGTGCGCGAGGAGGGCGATCAGCTCACGGTCAACGCCCTGGCCGAGCTGACGAAACTGCGTCGCACGGCCTGCTCGGCAGAACTCACCAATCCCTCGTGGTTCGAAGGATCGAGCAAAGTCAACACCTTCCTCGAGCTTGTACAAAACATCGTCGAAGGCGGTCATAGTGTTCTCGTGTTCAGCCAATTCACATCGTTCCTTTCAATCGTTTCTCGAGCGCTAAAGGAAGCCCACCTGCCCCATCTCTATCTCGACGGCAGTATAACGATCAAACAACGCGAACAGCTGGTCAATGATTTCCAGAAGGGCAAGAGCCCCATCTTCCTGATCAGCCTCAAAGCCGGCGGCGTAGGACTCAACCTCACGGCGGCCAACTACGTCATCCACCTCGACCCGTGGTGGAACCCCGCCATCGAGCAGCAGGCCACCGACCGCGCCTACCGTATCGGACAGACACAGGCCGTCACCGTCTATCACCTCATCAGCCATCATACGATTGAGGAAAAAATCCTACGGTTGCACGAATCCAAGCGTGCCCTCTCCGACGGCATCCTCGAAGGTGCAGACCAAAACTTCAAACTCACAGCAAAAGACATGCTCGAAATGCTGTCCAACAACTGGTAAACTATGCGCATCGACATCATCACCGTCATACCCCAACTCATCGAGGGCTTTCTCGGGGAAAGTATCCTCGGTCGGGCTCAAAAGAAAGGTTTATGTGAGATTCATCTCCACAACCTCCGTGATTACGCCGTACGTAAGGACCGCCGCATCGACGACTACCCCTTCGGCGGTTTTGCGGGCATGGTCATGCAATGTGAGCCCATCGACCGCTGCATCAGCGCCCTGACTGCCGAGCGCCACTACGACGAAATCATCTTCACGACGCCCGACGGCGAACAGTTCTCGCAACCGATGGCCAACGAATTGTCGCTCTGCGAGAACATCATCATACTTTGCGGCCACTACAAAGGCATCGACTATCGCATTCGCGACCATCTGATTACCAAGGAAGTCTCCATCGGCGACTATGTACTTACAGGCGGCGAGCTGGCAGCTGCCGTCATGGCCGACGCCATCGTGCGCATCATCCCCGGCGTCATCGGCGACGAGCAGAGCGCCCTCTCCGACTCGTTCCAGGATAATCTCCTCGCCGCACCGGTCTATACCCGTCCTGCAGACTATCGCGGATGGAAGGTGCCTGACATCCTGCTCTCAGGTCACGAGGCCAAAATCAAGGAATGGGAGCTGCAGCAGAGCCTCGAACGGACAACCCGTCTGCGGCCGGATCTATTGAAAAAAGGTGCCTCAGACAAGTGACTAAAATAAGAATCTTCACGCGCACGAACGTTAATATATGCAAAATAGGATGGCGAATAAAATGGATTTGCTATCTTTGTAGCGCCAATGAGGCTTAACCTACGTTTAAAAGACTACTTCATCTAAGATTCATGGCCGAAAAAGACAGACTTCATTTATACATCATCGCCGGCTGCAACGGAGCGGGCAAGACAACGGCATCGTTCACGGTCTTGCCCGAAATGCTCAACTGCCGCGAGTTCGTCAACGCCGACGAGATAGCCAAGGGTCTCTCACCCTTCAATCCCGAGGGCGTTGCCATTCAGGCCGGTCGCCTGATGATCGACCGCATCCTCCACCTGCTGAAAGAAGGCCAGACCTTTGCCTTCGAGACCACGTTGGCTACACGTTCGTATGTCAACCTGATTCAACGCGCCCAGAAACGCGGCTATTTTGTCACGCTCCTGTTCTTCTCGCTGTCCACGCCTGAACAAGCCGTCGCCCGCGTCGCCAAACGCGTGAGCCTCGGCGGTCATAATATCCCGACGGATGTCGTCAGGCGCCGCTACGATGCCGGCTTGCAGAATCTGTTCCAGCTGTATATCCCTATCGTGGACTACTGGACGTTGTACGACAACTCCAATATCCCCGGCGAGAAGATAGCTTACGGATGGAAAGATGCGCGCATCGGCATCGTGGACGAAGAAAAGTACAAACGCTTCCACGCACTTTACGCTAATAAAGGAGACAACCATGAGTGACAGAGAAATCAAAGAAATGCAAGGGCGCATAGATAAAGGTATCGTGTTAGCCCAGGAGCGTCTCGTAGAACGCTCGCGCCTGTTCCACTCGACACTCGTTGTCTTCCGTAAAGGACAGGTCGTTGAACTTTATCCCGAAGAACTGTAGCCCTATGGCAGGACAAACGAAAAAGGTATTCGTGTCGGGGTGCTACGATCTCTTGCACAGCGGTCATGTCGAATTCTTCCGTCAGGCCGCTCAGTATGGCGAGCTGTATGTGGGCATCGGATCCGACAGGACCATCCTCCACTACAAGAATCACAAGACGGTTTACCCCGAGCAGGAGCGCCTGTTCATGGTCAAAAGCATCCGCTACGTGAAGGATGCCTATATTAATGCGGGCGACGGCATCATGGATTTTGTGCCCACGCTGGACATTGTGAAACCGGACATCCTGGTGGTGAACAGCGATGGCGACAACATCGAGAAGCGTCGTCTTTGCGAATCGCGGGGCATCGAATATGTGGTGCTGCCACGCACACCGCACGAGGGCCTTACAGCCCGCAGCTCCACCGACCTGAAGAAGAACAGCTGCCTGCTGCCTACACGTCTGGACATCGCAGGGACATGGATAGACCAGCCCTACGTCAGCCAGCACGCTCCCGGGTGGGCGCTGACGATTTCGTTGGAACCCACCTTCGACATCCGCGAGCGTTGCGGACTGGCAACCTCAACACGCAACATCATACGTCGGATCTGGCCCTATCAGTTGCCGATGATGGATCCCGAGACGCTTGCCCGCCTCGTGTTCTGCTTCGAGAATAACCCCGAGCGCGACGACGGCATCATCAGCGGCGCTCAAGATGCTATTGGCATCTGTGTGCCTGGACTCTGCCGCCATTACTATGCCGGACACTACTGGCCAGAACGCATCGAGATGTGCACCGACGAACATATCCTGCATTGGCTGGAATCCCATCTTGTCATGATACCTATGGCTCCGCGTCGCCCTGGCTGTTCGGTCATCGATGGACAGGACATCACGGTGGCCAAGGTGAAGGCGCTGGCTAATGCCGCCGACAGTTGCTGGATAGCAATCATGAACATGGACCTTACGGCCTTTGCTACGGCTTACCGCAACTCGTTCGAAGCTCAGACAGCAATGTTTCCAGCCATGATTCAAGGTGAGGTGCAAGCTTACATCGACCGCTACGCAGCCCAGCCCCATGTACTTGCCTGGAAAATGCCAGGTGCGGGCGGTGGCGGATACCTGGCATTAGTCGTCGATGACGCTTCAGAATTCCTTAACAAGCATCCAGAAGCAATCATGCTGACCATTCGCAGGCCCGGATTCTGACAAAAACAACAACTTTTAGCGTTAAAAACACCTTTTCTGGTATTTATTTTTAATAAAATCGGCTTCAACGCGCGTGAAGTCGATTTTTTATGCTATCTTTGCACCCAAATAGACATCATTAAACACACTTTAAACTATGTACAGAACACATACCTGCGGCGAGCTACGCCTCGCCAATGTGGGCGAGACCGTGACTCTCGCCGGTTGGGTGCAGCGCACCCGTAAGATGGGTGGAATGACTTTTGTGGACGTTCGCGACCGCTATGGCATCACCCAGATCGTTTTTGAGGAAGCAGCCAATGAAGCGCTTTGCGAGCAAGCCAACAAGCTCGGACGCGAATATGTCATTCAGGTGACGGGCTGCGTCAACGAACGTTCGAACAAGAACAAGAACCTGCCGACTGGCGACATCGAGATTATCGCTTCGGAGCTGCGCGTGCTGAATGCCAGCGTCACGCCTCCCTTCACCATCGAGGATCAGAGCGACGGCGGCGACGACCTGCGCATGAAATACCGCTACCTGGACCTGCGCCGCACACCTGTTCGCCGCAACCTCGAATTGCGCCACAAGATGACAATGGAAGTACGCCGTTACCTCGACAGCCTCGGCTTCTTAGAGATTGAGACTCCTATGCTCATCGGTTCGACCCCCGAAGGAGCTCGCGACTTCGTGGTGCCGTCACGCATGAATCCCGGTCAGTTCTACGCCCTGCCCCAGAGTCCGCAGACGCTGAAGCAGCTGCTCATGGTGTCAGGCATGGACCGTTATTTCCAAATCGTGAAATGCTTCCGCGACGAAGATCTGCGTGCCGACCGTCAGCCGGAGTTCACACAGATCGACTGCGAGATGAGCTTTGTCACACAGGAAGACATCCTGCAGACCTTCGAAGGCATGGCCAAGCATCTGTTCCGCGAACTGCGCGGCATTGTGCTTGAAGGTGCTTTCCCCCGCATGACATGGGCTGACGCCATGAAGTACTACGGCTCCGACAAACCCGACACGCGCTTCGAGATGAAGTTCGTGGAGCTGAAGGACGTCTTCGCTAAGGCTCCCGGCTTCTCGGTCTTCGACGAGGCCAAGTACATCGGCGGCATCTGCGCGACAGGTCAGGCCGTCTATACCCGTAAACAAATTGACCAACTCACCGACTTCGTCAAGCGCCCGCAGATCGGCGCCAAGGGTCTTGTCTATGCCCGCGTCAACGAGGACGGCAGCGTGAAGTCGAGTGTCGATAAATTCTATGGCGAAGACATCCTCAACGAGCTGAAAGCCGCGATGAACGCTCAGCCCGGCGACCTCATCCTCATCCTCAGCGGCGACGACGCCATGAAGACGCGCAAGCAATTGTGCGAGCTCCGTCTGGAAATGGGTGCCCGCATGGGATTGCGCGACAAGAACAAGTTCTCACTCCTTTGGGTCATCGATTTCCCGATGTTCGAGTGGAGTGAGGAAGAAGGCCGTCTGATGGCTACTCACCACCCCTTCACCCATCCGAAGGACGAGGATATCCCCTTGCTCGACACCGACCCAGCTGCCGTACGTGCCGATGCCTACGACATGGTCTGCAACGGCGTTGAAGTGGGCGGCGGCTCGATCCGTATCCACGACCCGGAGTTGCAGGACAAGATGTTCCACATCCTCGGCTTCACCGAAGAACGTGCCCAGGAGCAGTTCGGCTTCCTCATGAACGCCTTCAAGTATGGTGCACCTCCTCACGGAGGTCTGGCCTACGGTCTCGACCGCTGGGTGAGCCTCTTCGCCGGTCTCGATAGCATTCGTGACTGCATCGCTTTCCCGAAGAACAATTCTGGCCGCGACGTCATGCTCGATGCGCCCGCCCGCCTCGACCAAAAGCAGTTGGATGAGCTTTACCTCGAAATCAATATCCCACAAGAATGATCGAAACAACACATCATCCTGAACAGCGTGCAGAGGGCGTTCAACACACCCTCTACACCTGTCAAGGCACTTGTTCCAAGGCCATCGAAGTCGTGGCCGAGGACGGTGTCATCAAGGACGTCACCTTCTACGGCGGATGCAACGGCAACACCAAGGGCATCTCAAAACTCGTGCAAGGCATGAAGGTTGACGATGTGATCCAACGGCTCAAAGGCACCACTTGCGGCAATAAGCCCACATCCTGCCCCGACCAATTGGCTCACGCTCTCGAACAAATGGCAAGCTCCAAATGACGAAGATGAAGAAAACATTATTATTTCCAATGATGGTCCTCGGCAGCCTCTTGATGTTGGCAGCCTGCACGGAAAGCTTTGAGGACCGATGCCGACGTGAGGCACGGGAGTACACCGAGCGTATGTGTCCGCGGGTCATCGCCGAATACACGATGATTGACAGCATGGTTTTTGTCGAAGAACCCATAGGATTCACCTATTATTATAATGTCAGCGGTCCGCTCGACGATCCAGAGCTGATGACGGACGATGTCATCGAAGAATTCCGTAGCGAGCTGCTGCGCAACCTTAGACAGGACATCAACCTCAAGCGCTACAAGGAACGTGGACTCACGTTCACTTATATCTATGTCTCAGCAACCACTCAAGAGCACCTTGCAGAAGCTACGTTGGGACCGGAAGACTACAACTAAACGATTAACGAAAGATACTAACTAAATCATACACCAATAATTATGAAACGACTTTTCCTCCTCTCCCTGTTGGCCATCGCCCTAACGGCAACCATCTCGGCCAGGAACACAACACAACAAGTGGCAAAGGTAACGGAAGCCATGAGCCTCACCGACGACGTGGATCTGCACATCACCTCAGCGGAGCCTTTCGGCGAGTCGGGAAGCATCGACATCGTGAACACCGACCACGCCGTCGTCATCTTTGACGCCCTCCGTCCCAGCAAGGCCAAGGCATTGCTCAGTCATATCACCATCAATGGCGAGGCAGCTGTGGACAATCGCAATTGTCAGCTCAAGCTCTACAATCGCGGTGCCATCATCCTCCCCTACGGCGGCACAGCCTTCCGTCCCCTGACGGTATTCGAGGAAGCGGGGTTTGGCGGCGAGAGTGAGAACAACTTCACCGAAGGCCACAGCGGCGGTTTC
>JAEEHP010000248.1 GCA_016280855.1 Bacteroidaceae bacterium | reverse complement strand
TGCCTTAGCCGAAGCAGTCGGGGAATAAGCGCGTGAGGATGTGGGAGGTGGGGTTTGAAGACCTCTCTTGAACGACAAAAGGAAGCCGGTGGGCTTCCTTTTTGCGGAGAGAGAGGGATTCAAACCCCCGGAACGGACAAGCCGTTCACCGGATTTCGAGTCCGGCCCAATCGGTCACTCTGGCATCTCTCCTGGGTGCTTTCTTTCGATTGCGGGTGCAAAGGTAGTAAAAAGATTAGAGATTAGAGATTAAAGATTAGAGTTTTTTTCGTTTTGAGGCATTTTTTCTGCATTTACATGCTTTTTTTGCCCCGAAACAACACTTTGCAACCCAGTTGCACAACCTTTGCCGTACCTTTGCAGCGTCAAAACGAAGAAAAAGACAAAACATTCGTCATTCGTAATTCATCATTCATCAATAAATAATATGGTACTAAACTGGATTGAAAGTTACTGGGACGCGCTGGTCATGATGACCGCCGAAATGGCTCCCTACCTGCTGTTGGGTTTCTTCATTGCAGGGTTGCTGCGGGTATTTGTTCCTCGCTCGATGTATTCTAAACACTTGGCTCCGCGCAACATGAAGAGTGTGGTGAAAGCAGCAGCCATAGGCATACCACTGCCTTTGTGCTCCTGCGGCGTTATTCCTACGGCTGTGGGGTTGCGTAAGGAAGGAGCGAGCCACGGTGCCTGCGCCAGCTTCCTCATCGCAACACCCCAGACAGGCGTTGACTCGATAGCAGCCACCTACTCGCTCATGGGGCTTCCCTTTGCCATCGTCCGTCCTATTGCCGCCCTGTTCACGGCAATGTTCGGCGGGTGGTTAGTAAATAAGTACGCACGTGAGGACGAAACGCTCTCTGCAGAGAAAGCGATGACAGGTGAACACGACCACTGCGACTGTGGACACGAGCACGAGCATGACCACTGCGAATGCGAGCATGAACATGACCACGACCATTGCGACTGTGGTCATCACCACAGCGAAGCCCATTCGACGTCTTTCGTTGGACGTATGAAAGAAGCCCTCGACTACGCTTTCGTGGATATGATGCAGGATGTAGGCAAGTGGCTCGTCATCGGCCTGCTGATAGCCGCCTTGATCACCGTGGCTGTGCCCAACGAATGGCTGGCAGCGCTGCACGAGTACAAGTTGCTGAATATGCTCATCGTGCTGGCCGTAGCTATTCCGATGTATATCTGTGCCACCGGCAGTATTCCTATCGCTGTATCGCTGATGGCCAAGGGCCTGACGCCTGGAGCAGCCTTGGTGCTACTGATGGCCGGTCCCGCCGTCAACTCCGCCTCCATCCTTGTCATCGGCAAGGTTTTTGGTAAGCGCACGCTCTGGCTCTACGTCCTCTCCATCATCATTGGCGCCATCCTGTTCGGCCTCGGTATCGACTACCTGTTGCCCCAAGACTGGTTTGCTGTCTCTGCCAATTTCGCTGAAGCCGCCCACTGCGCCCACGGTCTCTCCGTGATGGATTGGATCTGGATTGCCCTCCTCCTCATTCTGCTCCTCAACGCCTTCTGGCAGGCTCACCACGGCCACACCTGCAGCTGCGGTCACGACCACGACCACGCGTCAGCTCACGAACAAAGTGAGGCTCTCCCCCTGACGGGGGAGCGGGGAGAGGGTCTTCTTTACCACATCTCCGGCATGAGCTGCAACCACTGCAAGGCCAATGTCGAACGCGCCATCCGCGGCGTGGAAGGCGTGAAAGAAGTGACCGTGGACTTAGCCTCAGGCACTGCCACGGTCACGGGAAATCACGATGCCGACGCCCTCATCGAACGGGTGAAGAGCTACGGCTACGAAGCGGAACGCGCTTAGATCTTCTTCAGACGGATCACGCGCGAAGAGAACTGGCGTGAGAGATAGGCATCGAGACCCGTCTCCATGAGGAACTTACCCGAGAAGGTCTTGCCCTCGAAGTAATGCTCACGCTCGGCACACTCGAACTCGTTGAGGCGGTAGGTGGCGTTCGGGTCTAAGCCCGCCATGTGCCAGCGCGGCGTGTGCAGATCCACGTAGTGCTCGAACTTGTAGCAGAAGAAGACGGCCTCCGACTTGTCCTCGCTGACGAACATCTCGCTGCAGAAGCCATTGCCCTCGTAGGGCGAGAGGAGGCGGTACTGGTCGCCAAGTTGTACGATGGGACGTATTTCCTTGTAGAATGCCACAGCCTTCTTGGCATACTCACGCTCGCGGTCGTTGAGGTCGCTGGGTTTCATCTCCATGCCGAGGCGGCCTGTCATCGCCACGTCGAAGCGGAATTTAAGAGGTATTACGCGATGCGTCTGATGGTTAGGCGATGCGCTGACATGCTGCGCCATGGCCATGGTGGGGAAGAAATGGCTCGTACCCCATTGGATGAAGAGGCGCTGCTGGGCATCGGTGTCGTCGCTCACCCAGAACTCGTCGAAATAAGGCATGAAGCCCCAGTTGACGCGTCCGCCGCCGCTGGCGCAGAGTTGGATGACGAGGTCGGGATATTTGGCACGGATACGTTCCAACGTGCTGCGCAGGCCGCGGTGGTAATCCACGACGAGGTGGCTCTGCTTGTCGGAGGTGAGATAGCTCGAGCCGTAGTTGTTCATCGACATATTGCAGTCCCATTTGATGTAGTGCAGCTTGGGATTCTCCTTGACGAGGTTATCCACGATGCCGAATACGAAATCCTGCACCTTGGGGTTGGACATATCGAGCACCAGCTGCGTGCCGCCGCGACCTTTCGAGAGTTCGCGCGTGGGATGAGCAACCACCCAGTCGGGATGCGCCTCGAAGAGTTCGCTCTTGGAATTGGTCATCTCGGGTTCGATCCAGATACCGAACTTGAGTCCGCGGTCTTCGGCCGCTTTCAGCAGGGCCGGCACGCCGTTGGGCAGCTTCTCCGTGTCGGTGATCCAGTCGCCGAGGCCCTGTGTGTCGTCGGTGCGACGATATTTGCGTCCGAACCATCCGTCATCGACCACGAAGAGCTCGCCGCCCAGCTCCTTGATGCCGTCCATCATCTGTTCGCACACCTCTTGGTTGACGTTCATATATACGCCCTCCCATGAGTTGAGGAGGATCTCGCGCAGGCCATGGCCATTGTGCAGCTTCACGTTGCGTCCCCAGCGGTGGAAGGCACGACTGACGCCGCCCTTGCCCTCTTCGCTGTAGGTCAATGCCAGCTCGGGCGTCTGGAACGATTCGCCGGGCTTCAGCGTGTAAGCCGTATGCAGGTCGTCGATGCCGGCGATGAGCGTGTGGCGATATTTGCCGCGCGTCTCCAACCGCAGCTTGTAGTTGCCCGTCCAGCAGAGGGCAGCACCTATCACACGACCGCTGTTCTCCTGCGGTTTGCCGTCGAGCGAGATCATCACCTCGGCACGATCGTCCATGCCGCCGCGCACGCCGTCGTGACAGACGATATTCTTCAGGCCTGCGGTCAAAGGCTCCTCGGTCATCTGAGCCTCGGCGCCCCACGTGCCGTGGAAATGGGTGATCCAGGCACCTTCCTGACGCAGCGTCATCACGCCGCTGGCGTACTGCTCCAGACGGATGGGCTTCTTCTCGCCGTTGCGGATCACGGTCCATGTCTCGATGACGTCGCTCTTGTCGTTGGCCTTGTAGTAGAGGTCCACGTAGAAGTCGTACTTCTTGTCCTTCAACGAGATGATGGTGAGGTCGCCCTCCTGGCGCGAGCCGGTGACGGCCAGCTCGGTGCTCATATTGCCGTCGGCATGCGTCACGCTGAGCGCCGTCTCGTCGTAGCTGTTACGCCCGAAGGCGGGGTAAGCGTCGTAGTTGATGCTCATGGCATCGTAGATCTCCTGTGCCTGGCCTGCGTTGATGCGCGAGCCATAGTAATGGATGCGGGGAGTGGAGCCCTCGTTGACCGAGAGCATGAGCGTGGTCTTCGGCGTGTTCACGAACACGTCTTTGGCAGAGAGATTGCTCATCGGGACGAGCAAACAACACAATGCCAGCAGGGAAAGAATTCTTTTCATAGGTTGTGAGGTTATTGAGGTTATGAGGTTTTTTGAGGTTATGAGGTTATTGAGGTTATGAGGTTTTTGAGGTTAAAAATTGCTCTTGCGGTGCAAAGTTATGAGAAAAACGCAAAAGAGAAAAGAGAAAGAAAGAAAAATGGAAAGAAATGATAAAATTATGGTATCTTTTCATTACTTTTGTCCCCCGAACAGACAATTCTTTTTCAAGCAATGAACAAAAACATCTTTTACGTACTCATG
>JAEEHP010000247.1 GCA_016280855.1 Bacteroidaceae bacterium | reverse complement strand
TCTTGCGACGTATCTCCCAATCGGAGCACTCCTTATATTGACGCAGGTACTCGGCAAGGTCTTCCGCTGCAAGTTCGTATTCCTCACGATTGGATATTTCCACATAGAGGTCTGTACGCGTCTTGTCGGGCAGTTGCGTCAACACCTTTGCCTTTTCACGTCGTATCATGCAGCGGCGGTAGAGCTGCTGAGACAGTTCTTCAAGGTTGTCATTCTCTCCATAGTCAGCGAGGAACTTGCCACGACCTCCAAACTCCTGTAACCTGCCCATGATGGAGAGTTGGGAAACCAAATCTTCTGCTCGATTTACCACAGGCGTACCCGAAAGGAGAATACGGAAGTCCTTGCCCTCAACAATGCCCCGTGTGAAGATTGTCTGCTGTGCGCTTGGGTCTTTGACACGGTGGCTTTCGTCGATGATAACCGAGCGAAAAACCTTGATGGCATCATTGAATACAACATCTTTGAGGCGGAAGCCGCCACGACTGCCACCCTGTATGTCCCACACGAAATACTTTCGCAGGCTCTCATAGTTGACGATGGCGACATGGAACATTCCCATTTGGAGGAAGTACGGCCATGCCGTGCGTGTAGCGTTGTCAAGTACAAGTGCTTTCTTGTTGGTGAACTTCTCAAACTCACGCTGCCAGTTGATTTTAAGGGAGGACGGACAGATAACAAGTGCAGGGTAGGCGTTAGCCGTATCGACAATGCCGATGGACTGGAGTGTCTTACCAAGTCCCGGTTCATCACCGATGAGCAGCCTCCGTTTGTCAAGCCCGAAGATGATACCCTCACGCTGATAGGGGTATGGCTCAATCTTCAGATGGTGTTGTAGTGTAGTCATATTCTCACAGTCTCAGGCACCAGTATTGGAATGCCAGTTCCTCGTATTTCCCGCGTCCACGACGATAGGTGTCATCGTCGCGGTTGATGAACTTCTTAAAGATGCAGCCGTTCTTTTTGCTTATGCCGTAGATGAAATCACGGTCGGAGTGCGCAATATCCATGTACCATGCACGGCTCCTGTCCCAATCGAAGAAATCGACCGCCTCGTCAAACTCTTTCTGCGTAGAAGCGAAAGTCGTTTTGAGGTCGCCACCGAAGCCGAAAAGGTCAAGGAACCAATCCCACTTGCAGCGAGTGTCGAGAGCGAATGGGAAACCGCCATACTCAAACTGCTGCCCTTTGTTCACCATGCAGCGTTGCGTGTCCGCAATCTCCAGCACCTTTGCAAGAAAAGCATCATTGCGAGCCTCCCGACGAAGCGAACGGTACATTTCCTGCGCATGTCGGAACTCGTCTTCGGAGTACTGAACGTCGTCCACGGTGAACTGGTAGTAGTTCACGCGGTCGGGTTCTGTGATGATGGCATCGACAAGAGAGCCGAAGCGGAACGCTGCTTCCTTATCGCCAAACTGTAGGCGCGGATGGAGCAGGTTTTTGAGTTCGGTGAGGTCAGAGTTGCTGACCTCACTTCGCTCGTAGTAGTTATCGGGATTACTCATCATGTTCGTCTGTTGTCTGCTTTTTCTTTCCATCCGTTGAGCTTATAGACGATCCGCCTTGCCTGCTCGCGTGTGAGGGCATCCTGCACGTGCCGGGATGTCCCGTCGGGATTCCTGCGGTAGATCCGGAATATGCCGAATCGTGGAATATATTCATATTGGGGTCTGCGTGTTGCGTGTTCCGCTCTGTCATTTTGCCTTGATGTCGTCTTCATAGGTGATATGTTGTGATTTGATGAGTACCGGGTTTTCCTTGTCGTTTGCGAGCTTGTTGCAGAATGTTATCTGCTTTGAGAATATTTTCTGCAGCTCTTCCATGGTGAGTGCGGATCCGTGGTGTGCCCACCACATCCCGACGATTTCGATGAATCCCTCGGTGTTGAGGACTTTGATGCGCTTGCGCACTTGTGTCTTTGGCTGGTAGGCTGGTGCTCCAGCCTGTGCTGCTGAGAAGAGGCTGTCCATCTCCGATTTCTTCGCCGCAAGCTCTGCTGCGGCTCTCTCCTTCTCCTGTCTGTCTGCCTGCTCCTTCTCTCGCCGCTCGGCTTCGATGCGGTCTCTCTCCTGCATCTCCTTCCTGATCCGCTCTGCCTCCTGCGCGTCAGCCTGTGCGATGCGCTCAAGCTCTCTCCTGCGTGACGGGATCATGTCGATGAGTCCCTGCTTCTCTGCTCTGATTATGTCTGAGCACTGGAAGAGGAGGTCTGGGTGCAGCTCCTCGAAGACTGCCTTCTCTATTCCGAGGCGTTCGCTGCCCGGTATGGACTCGGGTATGTGGATTGCCGCGACTCTGGGGAAGTAGTGGTCGCTGAGCGTGTCGGGGTGTATGGTGTCGGTGAACTGCTGTATGTGCTTGAGTGTGAGTTCGCAGGTTGCGAGTGTTGTTGCGGCGTAGATGTCGCGCAGCTGGGCCGTGCGCTCCCTGACGAGTGTGTCGGCAATCTGGCGGAGTTCCGCCTTGCATCTGTCGCGGTGTATGTCCTTGGCTGCCTGGATCTGCCTCAGCCTCATCTGCTCGCGCTGCCTTGCCTCCTGCTCTGCACGCCTGGCGGCTGCGTAGGAGTTACGGCACTGCTGCAGCCTGAAGGGGAGCGTGTCCTTGCGTGAGGGGTCGATGTCGTTCTCTAGTGCGGTGTAGGCTGAGCGTATCCTGTCGAAGATCTGGGTGACGGCTGATCGTTTGCTGTTCATCTTGTCGAGTGTCTTCCTGGCGCGGGAGATGAAGACGGCTATCTCCTGGTCGAGGGGTTCGGTCATTCCTTCTGCCTCCGCACGGGAGATGAGGGCGGATGCTGCCTGGAGGCAGCGGTCGTGTGACACCTGGTTCTCACTGAATGCCGCCGGCGCGTCTCTCATGACGGTCTGTATGTTCTGCGGCTCGATTATTGCGGGTGTGTTTGCGTTTGTTTCCATGTTTGTCTGATGTTTAGGGTTTAATGTTCAGGTTTTTTTCTTGTTCCGGATATTCCGGAAGGTTGTTGGCTTGTACAGGCTCACTGCCTTGTCCCTGAGATCTGAACCGGACTACTGCGGTTGCGAGGGGCTGAGTGCAGGGTTGTGTGTCGGCGTGCTCGACGTATCGGCTCATGGTGTCGCAGAAGAGTCCGTTGAGGAGGTTCTCTGTGTGGGGGCATCCCCAGCAGGCGGATGGCTTCCTTCTGTCAGAATGTGTCATCGTCTCCTGGATCTACGGTGACTCCTGCTGATATGTCGTTTGCCGGTGGTCCGTATGGCTGCGGCTCGGGTGCCGTGGTCTGCGGCTGCATGACCTCGCCTGTCTCGGTGTCAACACCATACAAATCGTCATTGATTTCAATTTCTTTCTCCTCGACTTGCTGGCTCTGCAACTCAGTACCACGTCCGATACGGACTTTCGGGTAAGTCTTGAAGGCGTGTTTGATGCACTTGGCCATGAGGAATCCGGTGTCGATTGTTCCATTGTTGGAAGAATAGAGCGCATTGGCCTGATGGTTTTTCCGGTCTTGCGCCTCGCTGTACTGTGCGAGGCGCACCCAGTCTTCCTCTGTCATGACAGAGTAGTCGATGCTTCCGTCGGCACGCGTGATGCGCAGGTAGCATGCGATGACGCGCTGTCCTGTGTGTGGCAGGTGGCACACATATTCGACTTCCTTTCGTCCTTGCCTGTCGGCAAATGAGAACTCGTCGTTGGCATAGACCAGGACAGGATTGTCGGCATGGCGTATCTGTCCGGCACGCTCGCGCAGTACCAGTTCGCCGTATGCTGAGACAGTGAGCACGACACGAGCCTCCCAGTTGTAGATGATGTAGCCTTTCTGGTCTATCACTGGTCTGCCCTGCTGGTCGAGTCTGGGAGTTGTCTTCTGGTTTCGTCCGATGAGGTAGCAGAGTGCTCTTGTCCCCTGTTCGAGCGAGAGCCCGCAGACGGCGAGGTCGATGAACGCCGTGAAGATGGAGAAGTGTGTGCCTTTCTGGAGTTCGGGCTTGTCGCGCAGCAGCTTGTTGAAATGGTTGCTTTCGCGCTCGTAGGCTGCTTCGCCTGTGCCATTACCCCAAAGGGTATCATAGATGTTGATGAACTTGTCGCGAACGATAGGCGACGTTACGATGTCGAGGGGCTGCATCTGATTAAGCTGCTCGACGGTGAGATT
>JAEEHP010000246.1 GCA_016280855.1 Bacteroidaceae bacterium | reverse complement strand
ATCATCTCGTAGATGGTTCCCCAGTCGGGCAGTCCGCCTACGTTGCGGTCGTCGATCCACACGTCCACCTTCAGCTTGCGCGAAAAATGTTCGTTGAGGGTGATGTCCTCCTCGGGATAGTCGCGGTTGATGGCATAGAACTCCAGTCCGCGCTTACGGCACCACTCTACGGCATCGTCCAGGAGTTGCCCTTCGCGCACGGTCCAAAGGATGAGGCGATGGCGCTCCTCAACAAGCATTTTCAGTGTCTCCACGGCAAAGGGTATCTCCTCGCCGATATCGGGATAGCGGTGACGGACGATGGTGCCGTCGAAATCTACTGCAATAAGCATAAGCCCTACATTTTATCGTTTAGCGCTGCAAAGATAGTCATTATTATCGAAAATATAGCTTTTACGGTCACTTTTTTCCATTTTTCTTGTGCCGTTCGTTCAAAAAGACGTATCTTTGCACCCAAATCCTTATATAAATAAGGTATAACAACAACATCATTGCACTTAAGACAACCCTTTATATTTTTAATTCACAAATTTACTAACTAAAAACTAGTTCAAACAAAATGAGAAAGCGTTTTCTTTCTTTAGTGGCCGTAGCAGCAATGACGCTTACGGCCATGGCTCAGACTTGGACTGCACCCGTTCAGCCGACGAGTCCGGCTCAGGGCGTTGACTACGAGGCCGACGGTTCCACCGCCTACTACCTCTACAACGTCGGAGCAGGCCAGTTCGTGCTCGGTGCCAACAACTGGGCTACTCAGATCAGTCTGAGTGCCGATTCCAAGCCCTACATGGAGATCGTCGTCGAGGAACTCGATGGTACTGATGCCGAGAACTTCCCCGACTGCGTGAAAATCAAGCTCAACGGTACGTTCTACTTCTCTGGCGGCAACAACCGCACGGATTATGAGGTCAGCAACACCTACCTCTTCCGCGACAGCGAGGCCAGCGGTTTCATCGACCACAACAACCAGGCCGTATGGTTCTGGAAGTTCACCAAGGCTAATAGTGGCAACTACTATTGGCAGTCGGCTCCCGGCATGGGCAGCAACAAGTTCCCCAACAGCGAGACTCAGTATGCCAAGAGTGGCGGTGCCGGTAACGCCGTAGAATTCAACGGTGCCATCGATGCTGCTAACAACGAGTGGGCTTTCGTCCCCGTAGGCTCCGTCACCGCAGAATCTATGGCCAGTTTCTCTGCCGCCATGGAGCTCTACACGGCACGTCTCGACCTCTATGACCTGCTCAACGATGCAGTTCTCTACGGTGTCGATTACGCCGCCGCCAGCGCTGTTTACAACAATACCGACGCTTCGGCAGCCGACATCACCGCCGCCGCCGAGGCCTTACGTCCCGACGTTAACGCTGCAGCCATTCCTTACGGCATCGCACATTCTTCCGAGAATGAGCCCTTCGAGCTCACCAAGTATGCTCTCGTGAACGCTGACTTCGAGGCCAAAGCTGACAACGGAACCTATCCTCCCGGATGGACGGTTACACCTGGCATGGGCCAGAACCTCGGTCAGCAGAATGCTGCCTACACTAACGGCGACGTTGATCCTTCCGTGACCATCAGCAAGTTCATCGAGGCTTGGTATCCCACCTCCACCGGTGCGCTTCACGACGGTACCATCTGCCAACAGATTACTGGTCTGCCCGCAGGCCGCTACCGCATCGCAGCTGATGTCATGGCCGTATGGCAGGGCAATGAGCTCGAGGAGGATCCCCGCGGCATCTACCTTTATTACGACAACGGCAGCTTCAGCATCCACGGCGAATCGCTCGCTACGGAGAATGGCAAGCCCCAGCACTTCGAGTTCGACTTCGACTACGACGGCGCTGCCACGATGGAGGTCGGTCTGATGGCTCAGAACGCCAACCAGAACTGGATGGGTATGGACAACTTCAAGCTCTTCGCCATCGGTCCCATGAAGGATCTGCCTTCGTTCACCGCTCTCGTCGGTGCATACAACACCGCCAAGGACATCGATTACGACACGCAAAAGGCTGAATACAGCATCATCAGCGACTTCGAAAGCGCCATCAGCGCTGCCGAACCTCTTGTCAACGGCGGTTCCGACGACAGCAAGGACCAGGCCTACAAGGATGCCTTCCAGGTGCTCGACAAGGCACGCACGGCACTCACCGAGAGCCAGGCTGCTTACAAGAAGCTCGCCGCATTCATCGAAAAGCTTCAGGCTGATGAGGCACGCTACACTGGCGACCTGAAGGTCTTCGTTGGTGACCTCCACGATGAATATGAGGGTTATTACGGAGAAGGCAGCATTACTACCGCTGACATCGACGCTGCCATTGCCGCTTATCCCACTCAGATTCGCGAATTCGTACAGCAGCTCTTCGACACGGCCGTCGCTGCCGGTGGCACGCTCGACACTCCGCTCGACATCTCGCCCCTCTTCGACCACTTGAACTTCCCGGACACGAACGGTGGTGACCAAGAAGCTTTCGCTAATGGCTATCCTGCCGATGCTCCCGTTTGGATGAACGAGACCAGCACGGGCAACTTCAAGACCAACTACGGCACTGCTGAGGTTTGGGACGCTCGTCCGTTCAACATCTACCGCGACTTCACCAACCTGCCGAAGGGTAACTACACCATCAAGACCCACGCCTTCTATCGCGTTGAGGCCAACGACACCAACTATCCGACCTACACCAGCGACGGTTATGATCCCGCTACGGAGTACGCTTATCTCTATGCCGGCGTCAACCACACCCCGCTGCTCAACGTAGCTGCCATCGCAGATCCCAGCTTCACGAACCTCGATGCCCCCTACGACTGCACCGACGGCAACTTCCTGCCCAACAACCAGCACTCCGCTGCTATGATCTTCACCGAGGCTCAGTACGCTGCTCTCAGCCAGAAGTGCTACGTCGCTGCTTCCGGCAACGTCCTTGAGGACGGTGGCACACTCCGCGCCGGCATCGCAGGTACCGATCGTCTGCAGGGCAACCACTGGACCATCTGGTACGACTTCGAGCTTTACTACAACGGCATCGCCAACCTCGACGACGATATCCAGTCGCTCATGACTCAGCTCAGCAACCTCTCGGCTGCCGGCGTCACCGCTAACGT
>JAEEHP010000245.1 GCA_016280855.1 Bacteroidaceae bacterium | reverse complement strand
TCTTCTCCATGCCGAAGTTGTGGCAGCGATGTGTTACGAACATGTCCATTTCCTCGAAGCTGCCCTCGTCCAAAAGCATGGCGATACGCTCACGAGCGGTGTACTTGCCGCGCTCGTGCTGCTTCTCAATGGCTTTCTCGCCACCACCCAGACGGGCTTTGGCGCGGAGCTCGATGAGCTCCTGAATCTTTTCTGTTTGTTTGCTCATTGCAATAATAGAATGATTTAATGGTGTTATGTGATGATTTAATGATTTGATATGTAAGATATTTGCTATCAAAAAAACAGCGAAGATGACCTCTGTGGGCCAAATTCGCTGCAAAGTTAATCAATAAATAATGAACGCGCGAAGGATAATCGTTTTTTTTGCTTGTAGTTTATAATTTTTCACTTAATACGAGCATTTCGCAGCGTTGACAGTCGAATACAAGTGGGAAAGTACGCCCATCGGAGAGACGAAGGGCAAGCGGTTCGCGCAGAGAGAGCCCATGGACGTCGCGTTTACAAGCACCTAAGGCATGACGCAGGCAGAAACGGCAGGACATGATGGGGCCGCCCTCTTGCGACTCCGTCATGGGGAGGGGAGTAGAATGAACAGAGCAGGTGTCCGTATTGCTGTTCGTGATACTCACCGCTTCCTCTCTTTCGTGGTGGGTAAGGAGGGAGGCATCGCAGACTTGACGGCGCCAGTCGGCAAGGACGGAGGAGGGAATGAACCAGTTGTCGGAGAAGCGGATGGTGATGTCGGCGTCGGTGGTGGAGTAGGGGGTGTCGCCGAGACGTGAGAGCTGGCGACGGATATTATCGGCCTGCGGGGTGCGAGCGAGCTCGTGAGGAAGTTGAAAGATGAGCGATGGTTCCGCTTGGCTATCTCTCATCTTGAATCTCTCATCTTTCATCTTACGCATGAGGCTCAGTCGGAAGCCGTCTGTGGTGTCCTCGATGAGCCAGCTGACGGCGATGCGGCGGTCGGCAGAGGGACGGGAGAGAGGACGCTCGAAGGCGGCATCGTAGTTGCGGAAGAGGGGAGTGCCTTTGCGAAGTTGGGAGAGGATGGAAGGATCGGCAGGATAAAGAAAGCCATGATCATCGACACGGTTGACGCGGAAGCCCTGCAGACGGTTATCGGCATCGAAGAAACAGAGGCCGTCGCCGTTGGAGAAACGGGCGGTGCCGGCAACAGCAAGTGCTGGCATCTGCACGGCTTTCACGCTGCCCACAGCCTCGCCGATGGCTTTGGGCGTGGTGAAGCAGGCCATGTCAGACGTGCGCCCGTGGAGGAAATAATCGGTGAAGCGGCGGTTGAAGCTCTTGTTGACATCGGGCGTGAACGTGAAGGTGGAAGTGCCGTAGGACGAGCGGCAGTAGTCATTGGAGCGGCGTGCAAGGATGGCATCGATGCGCTGGCGGTAGTAGGCCACGGTGTTCTTGACGTAGGTTACGTCCTTCAGACGTCCCTCGATTTTGAAAGAGCTGATGCCGGCGTCCATCATGGCTTCGAGGTCGGCGGAGCGGTTCATGTCGCGCAGCGAGAGGAGGTGGCGCTGGCGGAGACCATCGGGAAAAACCGAGGGCACGGTAACAACCTTCCCGTCAGCATCAAGGAGATCGAAGGGCAGGCGGCAGAACTGTGCACACTCACCGCGGTTGGCGCTACGGCCAAAGCAATGTTCGGAGGCATAGCAGCGACCGCTGTAGCAGACGCAGAGGGCACCGTGGACGAAAGCTTCCAGACGCATCGCTGGCACCGCTTCGTGAATGGCGCGTATCTCGTCGAGGGAGAGTTCGCGGGCCAGCACGGTCTGCTCGTAGCCGGCATCGAGGCGCGCCTGGACATCGGCGGAGGTACGGTTGTCCATCTGCGTGGAGGAGTGGAGGGGGAGGGGAGAAGAGATGAAAGACGAGAGGGGATGGGAGATTTCTACTCTCTCATCTTTCATCTTTATACGAGGGTCTTGAGTGATGAGCGCATCGACGTGGATGGCTGCGAGGCCGTTGATGAGTCGGTCAACTTCTTCGAGCTCGTTGTCATGGAGCAACGTGTTTATGGTCACGTAGATGCGAACGCCGAAGGTGTGGGCATAGCGCACTAGCTCGGCGATGTCCTCGACACTGTTGCCGGCCGCAGCACGAGCACCAAAGCGCGGAGCACCGATATAGACTGCGTCGGCACCGTGGCGGACGGCTTCGAGACCACATTCGAGGTCACGGGCAGGGGCAAGCAGCTCAATTTCTCTCATTGGAACATCTCACTTTTCACTCTTTCATTTTTCATTCTATTAGTGGATGGATTCGATGTTGTACGGCGTCTCCTGATAGACGTAGTAGTTCAACCAGTTGGTGAAGAGGAGGTTGGCGTGGGCTCGCCAGGTGACGACGGGACCGAGATCGGGGTTGTCGGCGCGGTAGTAGTGGCGAGGAACATCGATGGGCAGACCCTTGCCGAGGTCGCGGCGGTACTCCGTGTCGAGAGTCAGGGGCGAGTACTCGGCATGGCCGGTGATGAAGAACTCACGTCCGCCACGTGCCATGACGATGCTGACGCCCGACTCCTCGCTCTCGGCGATGATAGAGAGTGGGTGAGTGCCTTCGTGAGAGCCCTCGGGTGCCGTAACGGCCTCGATGTCCTGCCGCCGTATCTCGGTGTGGCGGCTATGCGGCATAAAGAAGAGGTCGTCGAAGCCGCGAAAGATGGGCAGGGAAGGATCGAGCGGCTTTTGAGCAAAGATGCCGAACATCTTGGCGGGCAGCGGGTACTTAGGCACACCGTAATGGTAGTAAAGACCCGCTTGTGCTGCCCAGCAGATGTAAAGCGTCGAGGTGACGTGAGTGCGCGCCCAACGGAAGATGTCCGTCATCTCGTCCCAATAGGTGACCTCCTCGAATTCAAGATGTTCCACAGGGGCACCAGTGATGATCATGCCGTCGAACTTATCGTTGCGCAGCAGCTCGAAGTCCTTGTAGAAGGCCTGCATGTGCTCGATGGGCGTGTTCTTGGACGTGTGGCTCTTGATCTTCATGAAGGTGAGGTCGAGCTGCAACGGCGTGTTCGACAGCACACGAATGAGATCGGTTTCCGTGGTGATCTTGATGGGCATCAGATTGAGCACCACGATGCGCAAGGGACGGATGTCCTGCGATGTAGCGCGGGACGTATCCATCACGAATATATTTTCCTGCTTCAGCAGGTCGATGGCCGGCAGCCTGTCAGGGAGAGTGAGTGGCATGTTACCAGATGGTTACGCGATGTTCTTTGGGCACAAACATGGGGTCGTTCTCGGTGATGCCGAAGGCTTCGTACCAGGCATCGATGTGAGGCAGAGCTCCATTGACGCGCCAGCGACCGAGGGCGTGGGGATCGGACTTGGTGCGTTTGCGGATCTCCTCGTCGCGGATATTACCCGCCCAGACACCAGCGTAAGCCAGGAAGAAACGCTGCTCGGGCGTGAAGCCGTCCTCCGTGGCGAGAGGCGCGTCCTTTGTAGCGTTCTTGAAGGCCTGGAAGGCGACCTGCAGGCCACCGTGATCAGCCATATTCTCGCCGAGCGTGAGCTGACCGTTGGCGCAGAGGCCGGGCAGCACCTCAATGCCGTCGAAGAAATGGCGCATCACCTGTGTACGCTCCTCAAAGCGCTTCGTATCCTCCTCGGTCCACCACTGACGCAGGTTGCCGTCCTTGTCGAACTTAGCGCCCTGATCATCGAAGCCGTGCGTCATCTCGTGACCGATGACGACGCCGATGGCACCGTAGTTGAAGGCATCGTCAGCGTTCATGTCAAAGAAGGGAGGCTGGAGGATGCCAGCGGGGAAGCAGATCTCGTTGGTTGTCGGATTGTAGTAGGCGTTGACCGTCTGCGGCGTCATATACCAAACGGTATTGTCAACGGGTTTGTTAAGCTTCTTCTCGATCATGTCGCGAACGGCCCACATGGAAGCATTCTTGACATTTTCCCAATAGATAGGGCTGACCTCGAGGGTGGAGTAGTCGCGCCACTTGTCGGGATAGCCGACCTTGACGATGAAGGCGTTCAACTTGTCGTGAGCCACAGCTTTGGTGCTGTCGCTCATCCATTCCTGTGCATCGATGCGCTCGCCGAGGGCAATCTGAAGGTTCTTTACCAGTTGCACCATGCGCTCCTTGGCTGCTGCAGGGAAGTATTTCTCGACATAGAGCTGACCGACAGCCTCGCCGAGAGCACCCTCGGTAGCCGCTACGGCGCGCTTCCAACGAGGACGGTCCTCCTCGCGACCACTCATGACACGACCGAAGAAGTCGAAGTTGATGGCACGTGTCTCGTCATCGAGGCATCCGGCAGCGGCGTTGATGAGCTGCCAGGAGATGTAGTCTTTGAGGACGTTGATGTCCGTTTCTGCCCACATCGCTTCAATCTCATGGATCACCTCGGGTTGTCCTACACTGACCTCTTTGATGTCGGTGGCGCCGTGGACGTTGAAATACGACTTCCAGGCGATGCCGGGATAGTCCTTGAGCAGCTGAGCGAACGTCATCTTGTTGTAGTTCTTCTCGTCGTCGCGCAGTTCGGTACGGGTACGGGAGATTTTAGCCAGACGCGTCTCAAAAGCCAGAACGTCAGCCACTTTCGTTGAAGCGTTGTTGTCATCGACTACCTTGCAACGCGTCAGGAGCTTTGCCATATAGTCCTTGTAGGCTTCGCGGATGGCTGTGGTGGCAGAGTCGGTGTCGAGGTAGTATTCGCGCTGTCCCATGACGAGTCCGCTCTGCCAGATTTGCAGCAGGTTGTTCTTGCTGTTCTTGATGTCGGCGTCGATGTAGAAACCGAAGAGGCCGTCCACGCCCTTCACCTGAAGTGAGGAGTAGAGGCGGAAGAGTTCGTCCTTGTCGTAGCAGGCAGCGATGCTCTGCAGCTCCTTGCGGATGGGTTCGAGACCCTGTTTGTTGAGCGAAACGCTGTCCATGACGCTGTTGTACATCATCGCAATCTTCTCGGCGATGCTGCCTTTGGCGTTCTGTTGAGCGGCTACGCCCTCGATGAGGCCGCGCAGTTGCTCGTTGTTGTTCTCGCCCAACTGATCGAAGCTGCCGAAACGCGAATACTCAGCCGTGAGGGGGTGAGCTTTCATCCAACCGCCACAGGCATATTGGTAGAAATCAGTGCCGGGAACGGCGGTTGTGTCGAGGTTGTTAAGGTCGATGCCCGTAGTGAGGGCGGCCTGTTGTCCACCGCAAGCGGTAAGGAATGAAATGGCCATAAAAGGAAGGATGTGTTTGATTTTCATAATGGAGATATTTAGTTGTTAAGTTCTTCAGATGCTTCGAGCCAACGTGCTTCGGCTTCCTCCAACTGAGCCTTGAGGCGCGAATGGCGTTCGTAGAGCGACAGGTCGGCTGCACCTTCGGGTGTGGCCAGCTTGTCTTCGACGAGGTGCAGGGCTGCTTCGAGCTGTGCCACTTCCGCCTCCGCCTCTGCCACGGCTTTCTCCAGCTTGCGTCGCTGACGGGCTTGGGCTTTCTGTTCGGCGTAGGAAGGCCCACCCCCGGCCTTCCCTGTGAGGGAGGAGGCGATGACTTCTCCTGATTGAATTCGTTGACCATTGGCAGAGGTATTTGCTCCCTCCCTCGCAGGGAGGGCTGGGGGTGGGTCTGCAGGTTTCTTCATGAGCCAATCATAGATACCGCCCAGATGCTCGCGAACACGTCCGCCGGCGAAGCTATAGACCTTCTCGACGAGGCCGTCGAGGAACTGGCGGTCGTGACTGACAACGATGACGGTGCCGTCGAAGGCGGCGATGGCTTCTTTCAGCACGTCCTTGGATTTCATGTCCAGATGGTTCGTCGGCTCGTCGAGAATGAGGAAATTGACGGGTTCGAGCAAGAGCTTGATCATCGCCAGACGCGAGCGTTCGCCACCAGAGAGGACCTTAACCTTCTTGTCCGATGCCTCGCCGCCGAACATAAAAGCACCAAGGATGTCGCGGATGCGTGTCCGGATGTCGCCTCGGGCCACGCGGTCGATGGTGTCGAATACAGTGAGCTCCGGGTCGAGCAGCTGCGCCTGGTTCTGAGCGAAGTAGCCGATTTGAATGTTATGACCGATTTTCAGCGAGCCTTCGAAGGGTATCTCGCCGAGGATGCATTTGACGAGCGTCGATTTACCCTCGCCGTTGCGCCCCACAAATGCCACCTTCTCACCACGACGGATGGTCAGGTTGACATGGGCGATGACCTCGTGGTCGTAAGCCTTGCGCAGATCTTCGACAATGAGTGGGAAGTCACCACTGCGCTGACAAGGCGGGAACTTGAGGTGGAGGGCGCTATTGTCCACGTCATCGACCTCAATGGGAATGATACGATTGAGCTGTTTGATGCGCTCCTGCACCTGTACGGCCTTCGTCGGTTTGTAGCGGAAGCGCTCGATGAACTCCTTGAGGTCGGCGATTTCCTTCTGCTGGTTCTCGTAAGCCCGCAGCTGTTGCTCGCGTCGCTCGGCACGGAGTCGGACATATTCGTCGTACTTGACTTTATAATCCCAAATGCGTCCGCAGGAAATCTCGAGCGTGCGTGTTGTAACATTATTAATGAACGCGCGATCGTGAGACACCAGTATCACGGCACCGGCACGCTGCTGGAGGTATTGCTCCAACCATTGAATACTCTCGATGTCGAGGTGGTTGGTGGGCTCGTCAAGCAACAGCACATCAGGCTGGCGTAGCAGGAGTTTGGCCAGTTCGATGCGCATTCGCCAGCCACCGCTCAGCTCACGCGTGGGACGGTCGAAGTCGGTGCGTTCAAAGCCCAAGCCGATGAGCGTCCGCTCGACCTCGGCATGGAAGTTGAGGCCGCCCATCATCTGGAAATGTTCCTCTGCGTGGGTGTAGCGTTCAACCAGCGCCATGTAGTCATCGCTCTCGTAATCTGTGCGCTCGGCCATCTCGGCTCCCATACGATCGATGTCGGCCTGCAGGTCGCGGATATGGTCGAACGCCAACAGCGCCTCGTCCATGACAGTGCGTTCGTCGGCCAGCTCCATCACCTGAGGAAGATAGGCAATGGTGGTGCCGCGTGGAGCGGCAACATGGCCTTCGGTAGGCATCTGTTGACTGGCGATGATTTTGAGCAACGTAGATTTTCCGGCACCGTTTTTACCCGTCAGGGCGATGCGGTCGCGGTCGTTGACGACGAAGCTCACATCGGTGAACAGCGGTCGTGCACTGAATTCTACGGAAAGGTGCTCAACAGAGATCATGAATAGTGTATAATGAATAATGTATAACGGACAATGGATGATTAGACGAAGGCTTGCCGTGCTTTCTTGAGGAGGTCAGAGGCGAAGATGAAATCGGTGAGCGCCTGATTGTCGGAGGTCGCCACCTGCGTCTTTTCGCCGGTCCATTCTTGTTCTCCGTCCTTGATGAAGATAATGCTGTCGCCGATGCCCATGACTGAATTCATGTCGTGGGTGTTGATGATGGTTGTCATCTGGTATTCCTCAGTGATATCGTGGATGAGGGCATCGATGACGAGCGACGTCTTAGGATCGAGGCCACTGTTGGGCTCATCGCAGAAAAGGTACTTTGGGTTGAGGGCGATGGCACGTGCAATGGCAACACGTTTTTGCATGCCGCCAGAGATTTCGTTGGGGTATTTCTGCTGGGCCTCGATGAGGTTGACACGGTCGAGACATTGTTGAGCTCGTTTCGTTCGTTCGCGGAGGTTCATGTTGGAGAACATATCGAGCGGAAACATCACGTTTTCGAGCACAGTGAGGCTGTCGAAGAGCGCTGCCGACTGAAAAATCATGCCCATCTCGCGGCGCAGGAGTGCTTTCTCCCTTTTGTTCATTGCCACGAAATCGCGACCGTCGTAAAGTATCTGGCCGCTTGTGGGTTCCAGGAGGCCGACAATGCACTTCATCAATACTGTCTTTCCCGATCCCGACTGTCCGATGATCAGGTTTGTCTGCCCGGCAGGAAATACCGTGGAGATGCCTTTGAGAACCTCTTTGTCCTCGAAGGATTTATGGATGTTGTTGATAGCTATCATCAGACTTTTCAGGAAAGGATTTGAGTGAGGAAAATATCGGCGAACAGAATAAGCATGGAGCAATGGACGACACTGTCCGTGGAGGCCTTACCCACTTCGACGGAACCGCCTTCGACGATGTAGCCGTAGAACGAGGATACCGAAGCGATGATGAAGGCGAAGAAGAATGATTTGATGTAGGACATCCACACGAACCACTCATTGAACGAGTGCTGGAGGCCGAAGGTAAGGTCTTCGGCAGTGATGATTCCCATCAAGCTGATGCCGTAGGCACCGCCCAAGCCCGCCACCATGGAGAAGGTGACAAGGATAGGAATCATGGTCACCAGTCCCATGATCTTGGGCAAAATAAGATAGGATGCTGAGTTGACACCCATGATTTCCAATGCATCAATCTGCTGGGTGACGCGCATCGTGCCAATCTCTGAGGCGATGTTGGAGCCTACTTTTCCCGCTAAGATCAGACACATAATCGAACTGGAGAATTCCAGAAGCAGGATTTCACGTGTCGTGTAGCCTGTGGAGAAACGCGGCATCCACGGACTTTGGATGTTCATCCTCATCTGGATGCAGATCACGGCACCAATGAAGAAAGAAATCATTAGCACGATGCCGATGGAATCGACACCGAGTTTTTGCATTTCGCGGACGTATTGTTTAAGGTACATCCGAAAACGTTCCGGGCGGCTGAAGACCCTGGCCATCAGCTGCAGATAACGGCCAAAAGTGGCCAGTGGTTGAGTGATTATTTTCATATCTGGGTGCAAAAGTAGTCAAAAAAGCCTAAAAGCGGGGGCTTTAGGAGCAGTTTTTTTTGATAAAGCAGTAGAAAGTGGCAAGAATTGTGTACTTTTGCACGCTCAATACGTGAATATGACAGAAGAAATCCTTCAGCCAACCACTTTGGTGGACCCTTCCAGCCCTGCTTGGCTGGCTCCTCATCAGACGATGCCCTTGCGCCTTTGTGCGGAGCATCTGAAGAAAATCTACGGCAAACGAACCGTGGCCGATGATGTCAATTTCCATGTTGACCAAGGCGAGATCGTGGGACTGCTGGGACCAAATGGTGCCGGCAAGACGACCTCTTTCTATATGACTACGGGTTTGGTCATCCCCAACGAGGGTCGCGTGTTCATCGGAGACACCGAGGTGACGGATCTGCCCGTTTACAAACGTGCCAAGGCCGGCATAGGCTATCTGGCTCAGGAGGCGAGCGTATTCCGCAAGATGAGCGTCGAGGACAACATCGCCAGCGTGCTGGAGTTGCGCACCGATTGCAGCGAGACCTATAAACGCGAGAAACTGGAGAACCTCATTCGGGAGTTCCGTTTGGAAAAGGTGCGCAAGAACCTGGGCGACCGTCTCTCGGGTGGCGAGCGTCGTCGCACCGAGATAGCGCGCTGCCTGGCCATCGACCCCAAGTTCGTGATGCTCGATGAACCTTTCGCGGGCGTTGACCCCATCGCCGTGGAGGACATCCAGCTCATCGTATGGAAGCTGAAACGTATGAACATAGGTGTGCTCATCACCGACCACAATGTCGAGGAAACACTCTGTATCACCGACCGTGCTTACATGCTGTTTGAAGGGCGCATCCGTTTCAAGGGAACGCCCGAGGAGCTGGCGAATAACGAGATTGTCAGGGCGAAATACCTGACGAACAGCTTCGTCCTTCGTCCCAAAGACTTCGAATCGATGGATCGCGAGCGTAGCGAAAGTACCGAGGAGGCATAGACCCGACCCGGCAAATCGCCTGGCGACTGACAAGCTGTCAGTGTGCAGCGCCTTTGGCATTCTTTTTGCAATCTAAAGACAAAACTATATTTATTCAAAACAAAACATCAACCAATGAACATTCAATTCGACAAGACTTCCAATGTGTCAGCCGAGCTGACCATCTCTTTCGAGAAAGCAGATTATCAGGAGCGCGTAGAAAAAGCACTCAAGGACTATAGAAAGAAGGCTGCACTGCCTGGCTTCCGCCCCGGACAAGTGCCTCTGAGCCTGATGAAGAAACGTTTTGGTGGCGAGATTACGGCTGAGGAAGTGCAGAAACTGCTCTCCGAGAAGCTTTACGGTTATCTCCGCGAGAACAAAGTGAACATGCTGGGCGATCCCCTTGCCAGTGAGAAGCAGCAAGCCATCGATTTCGATGCCGAACAGCTGGATTTCATCTTCGACATCGCACTCGCTCCCGAATTCGATGCCAAACTGACGGATAAGGATAAGGTGCCTTATTACACCATCGAGATTACCGACGAGATGATCGACGGACAGGTCAAGGCCTACTGCCAGCGCGGTGGTCACTACGAGCAGGTCGAAAAGTGGCAGGAAGGCGACATGACAAAGGGTCATATCGCAGAGTTGGATGACGACGGCAATATCAAGGAAGGCGGAATCGTGAAGGAGGATGCCGTCATGCTTCCCGACTATTTCAAGAATGCCGACCAAAAGAAGAAGTTCGACGGCGTCGGTGTCAACACCGTCCTCACGTTCAACCCCTCCGAGGCTTATGAAGGCAGCGCCATCGAGGTCAGCAGCTTG
Organism: Bacteroidaceae bacterium; assembly: GCA_016280855.1. Lineage (GTDB taxonomy): Bacteria > Bacteroidota > Bacteroidia > Bacteroidales > Bacteroidaceae > Physcousia. Next base: position 19,473 of record JAEEHP010000245.1, on the reverse strand, counting down.
CTGGGCATCACTAAGGAAGAGGCTGAGAATGTCAAGGGCAACTTCAGCTATCAGATCAACGAGATCACACGCTATGTGCCTGCAGAGCTGACTCAGGAACTCTTTGATCGTGTCTTCGGCGAAGGTGTTGTCAAGAGCGAGGAAGAATTCCGCGGCCGCATCAAGGAGCAGATGGAGCAGCAGTTCGCCAAGGACAGTGAGTTCCGTTTCATGATTGATGTGCGTGAATATCTTGAGAAGCGCATTGGCGACCTCGAATGGCCGGACGCTCTGCTGAAGCGTATCATGCGGGCCAACAATCCCGACAAGGAGGAGAGTTACGTCGAGGATAATTATGCAGGAAGCGTCAAGGAACTGGAATGGCACCTCATCAAGGAACAGCTCGCCGACCAGACCGCCATCAAGGTGGAACAGCCCGATGTGCTCGAGGTCGTCAAAGAGCAGACGCGTGATCAGTTTGCACAATACGGTATGGCCAATGTCCCCGAAGAGGTCATCGAGCGTTATGCCAATGAGCAACTGCAGAAGCGTGACCAACTCGACGGTTATGTGGCCCGTGCCGTGGAACGTAAGCTTGGAGCCGCTCTTAAGGACGTCGTCAAACTTCAGAAGAAGAACGTTTCGATAGAAGATTTCAACAAATTATTTGAGAAGAAATAATGCAGCAAACCGATTTTCGCAAATTTGCCACAGGTCATCTGGGCATCAACGGACAAGTGTTGGATGACTATGTGAGCCTTCAGAACCAATATCTGAATCCTTATATTCTGGAGGAGCGTCAGCTGAACGTGACACAGATGGACGTGTTCTCCCGTCTGATGATGGATCGCATCATCTTCCTCGGTACGCCCATCGATGATTACACGGCCAACACGCTTCAGGCGCAGCTCCTCTATCTCGACAGCGCCGACCCCGGCAAGGATATCAGCATCTACCTGAACTCGCCTGGCGGCAGTGTCAGCGCCGGTCTGGGTATCTACGACACGATGCAGTTCGTGACTTCCGATGTGGCTACGATCTGCACGGGTATGGCCGCTTCGATGGCTGCCGTGCTGCTCGTCGCCGGTAAGGAGGGCAAGCGTTCGGCACTGCCTCACAGCCGCGTCATGATCCACCAGCCCCTCGGCGGTGTACAGGGTCAGGCCAGCGATATCGAGATTGAGGCTCGTGAGATTCAGAAATTGAAGAAGGAACTCTATCAGATCATCGCCGATCACAGCCATACCGATTATGACAAGGTGTGGGCTGACAGTGACCGCAACTATTGGATGACCGCCCAAGAGGCGCTCGAGTACGGCATGATTGATCAGGTGCTGTCGAGAAAGGGATAAAATCCCTCGCGCGCGTTCCTTATATTATATATAACATTAAGCAATGGCAAAAAAAATAGAAAGATGTTCCTTCTGTGGTCGTGGCTCCGATGAGGTCAAGCTTTTGATCACGGGGCTTAACGGCGCCATTTGTGAAGAGTGCGCGGAGCAGGCATACTCCATCGTGCAGGAATCGCTCAACTCGGATAAGAAAGCGTCCAAGTCTTCTGGATTCAATTGGCACCATCTTCCCAAGCCTACGGAAATCAAGGCTTACCTGGATCAATATGTCATTGGTCAGGACGATGCCAAGCGTTACCTCTCCGTTGCTGTTTACAACCACTACAAGCGTATAGGCCAGAAGGTGGAGGACGACGGTGTGGAGATCGAGAAGAGCAATGTCATCATGGTGGGACCTACAGGAACCGGTAAGACCTTGATGGCTCGTACGATAGCGAATCTGCTGAAGGTGCCTTTCACGATTGTCGATGCCACCGTCTTCACGGAAGCCGGCTACGTCGGAGAGGATGTTGAAAGTATCCTGTCGCGCTTGTTGCAAGTTGCTGATTTCAACGTTGAATCCACCCAACGGGGCATTGTCTTCATCGATGAGATCGACAAGATAGCTCGTAAAACCGACAATCCAAGCATTACGCGTGACGTTAGTGGCGAAGGTGTGCAGCAGGGCCTGCTGAAACTCCTCGAAGGAGCTGTAGTCAACGTTCCTCCCAAGGGAGGTCGCAAACATCCCGACCAGGATTATGTTCATGTTGACACCCGCAATATCCTGTTCATTTGTGGCGGCGCCTTCGATGGCATCGAACGCAAGATAGCTCAGCGATTGAACACTCACGTCGTCGGGTATAATTCCGTGCAGAACGTTGCACGCATCGACCGTGGTAACTTGATGCAGTATATTCAGCCTCAGGACCTCAAGTCCTTCGGATTGATACCTGAGATCATCGGTCGTCTGCCGGTTCTGACCTATCTCAATCCGCTCGACCGCCAAGCTTTGCGCGATATCCTGACCGAACCCAAGAACTCGTTGATCCGTCAGCAGCAAAAGCTCTTCGGCATGGACGGCATCGAGCTGACCTTCGACGAGGATGCTCTTGAGTATATCGTCGATAAGGCAGTGGAGTTCAAACTCGGAGCCCGTGGTTTGCGCAGCATTGTCGAGAGCATTATGATAGGTCCGCAATTTGAAATGCCGACCTCAGGCACCAAGTCTTTCACCGTAACACGTGATTTTGCCAAACAACAAGTGGAAAAAGCCAGTTTTGCAGCTTGAAAATACTGAAAAGTGACGCCGAAACGCGTCACTTTTCTTTTTTTACCTTAAAATATACCCAAAAGTTTTGTGAATTGGAAAAATTGTTTATATCTTTGTATCGCAACTGAAACGAAAACCGTATGAATAGAGACCACGACCTTAATGAAAGTTTGAAGCATTACTTTGGATTTGACACATTTAAGGGTGATCAGGAGGCCATCATCAAGAACCTGATGAGTGGTCGCGATACATTTGTGTTGATGCCCACGGGTGGCGGCAAGTCGCTTTGTTATCAGTTGCCGGCGCTTATCATGGAGGGTACGGCCATTGTCATTTCGCCGTTGATAGCCTTGATGAAGAACCAGGTGGATGCGATTCGTCAGGTCAGCGCAGACGATGGCATCGCTCATTTCATGAATTCTTCCTTGAACCGTGCTGCTTTGGATCAGGTGAAAAGTGATGTTCTTTCTGGTCGCACGAAGCTGCTTTATGTGGCTCCGGAATCCCTGACCAAAGAGGAGAATATTGATTTTCTCCGTCAGGTTCATATCTCTTTCTACGCCGTCGATGAGGCTCACTGTATCTCTGAGTGGGGCCACGACTTCCGTCCGGAGTACCGCCGCATCAGACCCATTATCACCGAGATAGGTGTGGCGCCTGTCATCGCCCTCACGGCAACAGCGACAGACAAGGTACGAGGCGACATCAAGAAGAACCTTGGAATGCCGGATGCCGATGAGTTCAAGAGCTCGTTCAATAGGCCTAATCTCTATTACGAAGTTCGCCCCAAGACGAAGGATATCAACAAGGAAATCATCAAGTTCATCAAGCAGAATCCCGGCAAGAGCGGCATCATCTATTGCCTATCGCGCAAGAAGGTGGAGGAGCTGGCAGAGGTGTTGAGAGCCAATGACATCAATGCCCGTGCCTACCACGCCGGCATGGATACGCCGACGCGTACTCAGACCCAGGATGATTTCGTCATGGATGATATCGATGTCATCGTGGCCACCATCGCTTTTGGTATGGGCATTGATAAGCCCGACGTCCGTTTTGTCATTCATTATGATATTCCCAAGAGCCTCGAAGGCTATTATCAGGAAACAGGACGTGCAGGTCGTGATGGTGGCGAAGGCAAGTGTATCACGTTCTATACGTATAAAGATCTTCTCAAGCTCGAGAAGTTCATGGAGGGCAAACCCGTGGCTGAGCAGGACATCGGTCGCCAGCTGCTGCAGGAGACCGCTGCCTACGCTGAGACCAGCGTCTGCCGCCGTAGGGTGCTGTTGCATTATTTCGGTGAAGAATATAATGAGGACAACTGCCACAACTGCGACAATTGTCTGCATCCCAAGCAACTCATCGAGGCTCGCGACCAGTTGCGGCTGGTGCTTGAGGTCGTTCAGGCGGTCAAGGAGAACTTCAAGGCGCCTCATATCCTCAATGTCATTACGGGCAATCCCACCGAGGAGGTCATTGCGCATAAGCACGACGACCTGCCTTGCTTCGGCAGTGGCGACGACAAGGACGCTCGTTTCTGGAACACCGTCATCCGTCAGGCTATCCTCTCCGGTTACCTTTATAAAGAGGTGGAGAACTATGGTTTACTGAAGCTTACGCCTGAAGGCCGTCAGTTCATCACCAAGCCTGTCAGCTTCCTCATCTCCGAGGACAACGATTTCGACAGCGACTATGTGGATCCCGATGCCGGCACCAGCGCGCTCGACGAGGAGCTTTTCAAGATGCTCAAGGATCTGCGCAAGGATGTGGCCAAGCAGAAGGAGATACCGCCATACGTCATCTTCCAGGATTCAAGCCTCGAGGCGATGGCTACGTTCTATCCCGTAACCATCGACGAGCTGAAGACCATTCCCGGAGTAGGGGAGGGCAAGGCAAAGCGCTACGGCAAAGCCTTCTGTGAGCTGATCATGCGCCATTGCGAGCAGAACGAGATCGACCGACCCGAGATGTTCAGCGTGCGCACCGTAGCCAATAAGAGCAAGAACAAGGTTCGCATCATCCAGAGCATCGACCGTAAGGTCGAACTCGATATCCTGGCACAGTCGATGGGTCTCGACTTTGACGAGTTCCTCGATGAGCTGGACGTGATCGTGGACAGCGGCACGAAGCTCGACATCTCCTATTACCTCAAATCCATCATGGATGCCGATCAGATTGAGGATATCTTTGAGTATTTCCGCGAGAGCGAAAGCGACGACATCGATGATGCGCTCGACGAGCTCGAGGATGAGTACACAGAGGAGCAAATTCGACTCGTACGCATACAATTCATATCCGAATTGGGCAACTAAGGCCATCAATCTTTGCCAATTGGTGTTAATCTGCGGTTAAAACTGCTTGTGATTTTGGCTGTCTCGCGGAAAAATTGTATTTTTGCGCGCAATTAAAAGCAAAGCATTTCTCACTATGGCAGATTTTATTGCAGACCGCATCGTAATGGATGGACTCACGTTTGACGATGTCCTCCTCGTTCCCGCTTATTCTGAGGTACTTCCTCGCAGTGTGGATCTCTCCACCCGTTTCTCGCGTCACATCGAGCTGAAGGTGCCGTTCGTCACCGCAGCGATGGACACCGTCACCGAGGCCACGATGGCCATAGCTATTGCCCGTGAAGGCGGCATTGGCGTTATCCACAAGAATATGTCCATCGAAGATCAGGCTCGTCAGGTGGCTATCGTCAAGCGTGCCGAGAACGGTATGATCTATCATCCCGTGACCATCCTCAGCAATGCTACGGTGGCCGATGCCCTCGGCCTCATGGCTGAATACCACATCGGCGGTATTCCTGTGGTGGACAAGGAAAACAAACTCGTCGGCATCGTCACCAATCGCGACCTTCGCTTCGAACGTAACGTCGGACGTCCTATAGCCGAGGTGATGACTAAGGACAACCTCGTGACCACACACCAGCAGACGGACCTCACCGCAGCCGCACAGATTCTGCAAGAGAATAAGATCGAGAAACTGCCTGTGGTCGATGACGATAACCACCTCATCGGCCTCATTACGTATAAGGATATCACCAAAGCTAAGGACAAGCCCATGGCTTGTAAGGACGAGAAAGGCCGTCTGCGTGTAGCTGCCGGTGTCGGCGTGACTTCCGATACGATGCAGCGTATCACGGCACTCGTCGAGGCCGGTGCTGATGCCATTGTCATCGACACCGCTCATGGTCATTCAAAGGGCGTCATCGAGAAACTGCGCGAAGCCAAGGCCGCCTATCCCGACGTGGACATCGTCGTGGGAAATGTGGCAACGGGCGAAGCCGCCAGAATGCTTGTCGAAGCTGGTGCTGATGGCATCAAGGTAGGCATTGGCCCCGGTTCCATCTGCACCACACGTGTCGTGGCCGGTGTAGGCGTACCCCAGCTCTCGGCGGTCTATGATGTGGCTAAAGCATTGGAAGATACTGATGTACCACTCATCGCCGACGGCGGTCTCCGCTATTCTGGCGATGTCGTCAAGGCCATTGCTGCCGGCGGTCATTGCGTGATGATCGGTTCCCTGGTGGCAGGCACCGAGGAGAGCCCGGGCGACACGATTATCTTCAACGGACGTAAGTTCAAGAGCTACCGCGGTATGGGGTCGCTCGAAGCCATGGAGAACGGCAGCAAGGATCGTTATTTCCAGGCGGGCGAGAAGGATGTGAAGAAGCTGGTCCCCGAAGGCATCGCCGGACGTGTGCCTTACAAAGGTACGGTTCAGGAGGTTATCTATCAGCTCATCGGCGGCCTGCGTTCGGGTATGGGCTATTGCGGTGCTGCAACCATCGAAGACTTGCATCACGCACGCTTCGTCCGTATCACCAATGCCGGTGTCCTCGAAAGCCACCCCCACGACATCACCATCACCAGCGAGGCTCCCAACTATTCGAGGCCGCAATAGCGTACTATTCCTTCCTGGCCTCAAGATAATCTGCAATATAAGTTAAAATCATAGATTACAATGAAGCGAATCTTTCATCTTTTATCTTTCATCTTTTATCTGTCTTTATCCCCTGTCGCACTTTTTGCGCAGGCTGATGATCCCATTGTCATGCGTATCAATGGCAAGAACGTGACGCGCTCTGAGTTTGAGTACAACTACAACAAGAACAACACCGACGGTGTCATCGATAAGAAGACGGTCATGGAGTATGTGGACCTCTTCATCAACTACAAGCTGAAGGTCGAGGCCGCTCTCGATGCCAAACTCGACACGCTGTCGTCCTATCAGCAGGAGTTCCGCACTTACCGCGACCAGCAGATTCGTCCGTTGCTCGTCTCGGCTGAAGCTGAGGAGCAGGAGGTGCAGAAGTACTACCAGCAGATGCTCGACCAGCTCGAAGGCAAGAACTTACTGCAGCCTGCCCACATCTTCGTACACCTCACCCAGCAATCGACTCCCGAGCAGCAAACGGCTGCCAAGGCACGCATCGACAGCATCTATGCCGTCCTCCAGGGTGGAGCCGACTTCGCACAGCTGGCGGCGCAGACCTCAGAGGATCCGGGTACGGCTCAGCGCGGTGGCGTCATCGGGTGGATAGGTCCGAAGCAGTTGTTACCCGAGATCGAGACAAAGCTCTACGCGATGCAGAAGGACGAGGTCGCGGCGCCGATGCAGTCCACCGTGGGATGGCACATCCTCAAGTTGATGGATCAGAAACCGTTGGAGCCCTACGACACTTTGGCACCCCGCATCCGTCAGTTCCTCGAGAGCCGCGGCATGAAGGATAAGATTGCTGCCGCCGTAGTCGATGAAGAAGCCAAGACTTCGGGACGCACGATCGAGGAGGTGATGGACGACGAAGCCGAGCGCCTCGCCGCCGAGGACGACGAACTGAAGTATCTCATCCAGGAATACCACGACGGCCTCCTCCTCTATGAGATCTGCCAGCGCACCGTGTGGGAGCCGGCTGCCAAGGACACTGCAGCACTCGAACGCTTCTTCAAACTCAACAAGAAGAACTATGCCTACCAGAAACCTCACTACGTGGGTGCTCTGCTCCAGGCCACGTCGCCCGCTGTGCTGAAGCAGACACAGAAATTGCTCAAAGGCAAGGACGAGGATCTCTGGGCTGGCATCGTCAAGTCGCAACTCAACAAGGATAGCGTGCAGGTTCGCTTCGAGCGCCGCAACTTCGAGCAGGGTGAGAATGCCCTCGTCGATTCGCTCGTGTTCGGCATCAAGGCCGGCAAGACACGCCTGAGCCAGAAATATCCTGCCGTCGGTGTCATCGGACGCAAGCTGAAGAAAGGACCGCAGCGCTGGACGGATGTCAGCGCACAGGTGGTGACGGATTACCAGGCGCTCAAGGAGCAGGAATTTGTCGCCGACCTGCGCCGTCGCTACAAGGTCGAGATCTACAAGAAGAACCTGGATACGGTGAATAATCATTGAACGTCATGCAGATGAAACATCTTTCTTTCCTCATCCTCTTCATGCTCTCGGCGGTCGGCGTTAACGCACAGACCGCCTTAGGCTCTCCGGCCAATATGGTCGATGAGGTCATTTGGGTCGTTGGCGATGAGGCTATCCTGCGCAGCGATGTGGAGAAGGTACGCACCCAGATGGGTCGCGTCACCGGCAACCCTTACTGCGTCATACCTGAGAACCTGGCCGTGCAGAAACTGTTTATCCATCAGGCCGAGATCGATAGCATCGAGGCCAACGAGGAGACCGTCAACCGCAACGTCGAGGCGCAGATCGCAGAATGGGTGCAGACCGCAGGCTCCAAGGAGAAGCTCGAGGAGTACCGCAACATGACGCTGACGCAGATCCGCGAGGAGACCTACGACCTCGTCAAGGACAACCTGATCATGCGACAGGTGCGTGAACACCTGACCAAGGACATCAAGGTGACACCCGCCGAGGTGCGCCATTTCTTCAAGGATGTACCCGAGGACTCGTTGCCCCTCATCCCCACTCAGGTGGAGGTGGAACTGCTGGCCGAGCACCCCAAGGTGCAGCAGGAGGAGATCGACCGCATCAAAGGCTTGCTGCGCGAATACACCGATCGCATCAACAGCGGCGAGATGACCTTCTCCGTCATGGCGCGTATGTTCAGTGAGGATGTCACCTCAGCACGTCAGGGCGGCGAGATGGACTACATGAGCAAGGTGGACCTCGACCCGGCTTTTGCCAATGTGGCGTGGAGCCTCACCGACCCCAAGAAGGTGTCGAAGATCGTGGAGTCGCAGTACGGCTACCACATCATCCAACTCGTGGACAAACGTGGCGACAAGCTCAAGTTGCGCCATATCCTCAAGCGACCTCGCATCGACGAGAAGGACGTTGAGGCCGCGCTGCTCCGTCTCGACTCCATCACGATGGACATCCGCGAAGGCAAGTTCACCTTCGAGGATGCTGCCACAGCGCTCTCCGACGATAAGGATTCGCGCAACAACAAAGGCCTCATGTTCAACGTCGTCATCGACGAAGCCACAGGCGAACGCACCCGCACCTCACGTTTCAAGATGGGTGAGCTGCCTGCCGAGATTGCCCGTGTCGTTGAAGGACTCGAAGTCGGCGAGATGTCTAAGCCCTTCGCTATGATTGACAAGAGCGGCAAGCAGCAATGCTGTGTCGTCAAGCTCAAGAGTCGCATCAAAGCCCACGCCGCCACCGTCAACGAGGACTTCCAAATCCTCAGCGCCATCGTCCGCAACCGCCGCTGCGAGGAGTTCCTGGACGACTGGATCCGCGACAAACAACGTACGACCTACGTCCGCATTAACCCCGAATGGGTCACCTGCGACTTCAAGTATCCGGGGTGGATTAAGGAATAACAAGACCAATGTCAGTATGAAGAAAAGAATACCGCTTATCCTTATATTGATACTGAGCGCTGTATGTTCAATAGCCACAGTATCTACTCCCCTCCCAACAAAGGAGGGGCAGGGGAGTGGCTCTTCTTCCTCTTCGCGCCGTTCTTCCAAGCCTCGCCGCCAGTCGGATTCCCGCATCCATCTTCTTCATGCCGACGAGCTCTTCTTCGATAAGGCCAAGAATCCTGATGCCCAGATCCTGCGTGGCCATGTACGCTTCCGCCACGATGGTGTCATCCTCACCTGCGACAGCGCCTGCTACTACGAGGACAACAATTCGTTCGACGCCTTCGGCCATGTAAGGATGAACCAGGCCGACACGCTGACCCTCACCTCCAGGGTGCTGTTCTACGACGGTGCCGACCAGATGGCACGCGCTCGCTACGATGTCGTCCTCACCCATCGCAAGAGCAAGCTCTACTGCGACAGCCTCGACTACGACCGCCTCTACGACCTGGGCTATTTCTTCCAAGGCGGTAAGCTCGTCGATCAGGACAACACCCTTACTAGCGAATGGGGACAGTACAGTCCTGCCACGCGTGAAGCCGTCTTCAACTACAACGTGGATCTCCATAACCCTGACTTCACCCTCCTCTCCGACACCCTGCACTACAACACCGGAACGGCCATCGCCCGCATCGTAGGACCCTCTAACATTGACAATGGTGACAACCATATCTACTCCGAACGAGGCTCCTACGACACCAATGCCGGCCATGCCTACCTGCTCGACCGTTCCATCGTCAGCAACAAAGGCACGACCATCACCGGCGACAGTCTCGACTACCTCGAGGAAGGCTCCACCTGTCGCGCGTACCATAATATTATATATATGGACAAGGACAACCAGAACATGTTCACTGGCAACTACGTCCTCTACATCGATTCCATCGGTTACGCCGAGGCGGCGGACAGCGCCTGTTGCATCGACTTCTCGCAGCGCGACACGATGTACATCCATGCCGACACCTTCAAGCTCTACACCTACGACATAGACACCGACTCCATCTGGCGCGAGATGAGGGCTTACAACCATGTTCGGGCATTCCGCATCGACATGCAGGCCGTTTGCGATTCCATGGTTTACATCACCCGCGACTCGTGCCTTACCATGTACCGCGACCCCATCCTCTGGCAGCAGGGACAGCAACTGCTCGGCGAGGAGATCAAGGCGTGGATGAACGACAGCACCATAGACTCCACTCATGTCATGCGGCAGGCCCTTTCCGTGGAACGCATGGACAGCATCAGCTTCAACCAGGTCACGGGCAACATCATGCGCAGCTATTTCGTCGATGGCAAGATGCGCCTGACGCATGTCGAGGGCAACGTCCTCGTCAACTACTATCCCCTTGACGACGACAGCCTGATGATCGGTCTTCTTCATGCCGAATCCACCCAGCTCAAGCTCTTCGTGGGACCCAAGAAGCTCGAGAAGATATGGATGCCGGAGGCCGAGGGCAAGCTGCATCCCTTGGCGCTCATACCGCCGCATGAGCGCAACCTCGACAACTTCCAATGGTTCGACTATGTCCGACCCGTCGATAAATACGATATCTTCAATTGGCGGCCCAAGCAAGCCGGATCCGAACTCAAAGCCTCCGTGCAGCACACCAAGCCCCAATCCACCCTCCAAAACCGTCAAGGCGAAGCCAAAGCCAAAGACAAACCCAAGAAAGCCGGCCTCAAAGCCGCCGCTAACGCCAGCTCCAACAAAGGATTCCCGTAACTTTCAACTTTCAACTCTCAACTCTCAACTCTCAACTTTCAACTTTCAACTTTCATGGCCCTCTTCACCTCTCGTGACCCCCGCCGCTTCCGTGGCGTTCACATCTACACTTCCGAGCGCAAGGACAAGCTCGACAAGCTCGTCGAGGAAGCCAAGCGCGAAGAGCAAATAAAGCGTGGCGAGACGCCAGAATACCGTCCCGACATCGAATCCTATCGTGGCAAGTTTGCCAAGAACCTCAAGAAGGCCGACCCCGACCGCCGTCGCCTCCATCCCGGCATTGCCATCGCCATCATCGTCGTCCTCCTCATCCTCTGGCACTATCTCATGACTGGCAGCTTCTCCTTTTAACCCTCTCTTCCCTGGTTCGGTGTAGCGCGTATTCGCGCACCTCTCATCTTTCCGCTCGACCTTTGGTCGCTTGACTCTTCAAGAACTTTCAACTCTCCGCTCGGCGCTTGCGCCGCTTCGCTTGCGAAGAACTTTCAACTTTCAACTCTCAACTCTCAACTCTCAACTCTCAACTCCCTTGTCCCTCATCCACCTCCTCCCCGATTCAGTCGCCAATCAGATTGCCGCAGGCGAAGTCATCCAGCGTCCCGCTTCCGTTGTCAAGGAGCTGGTCGAGAACGCTGTGGATGCCGGTGCCTCGCATATCGACATCATCGCTGTTGATGCCGGGCGCACCAGTCTGCAGGTCATCGACGACGGACAAGGGATGAATGAGATTGATGCCCGTCTCGCCTTCGAGCGCCACGCCACCAGCAAGATTCATGAGGCTGCCGACCTCTTCTCCCTCACCACCAAGGGTTTCCGTGGCGAGGCATTGCCCTCCATTGCTGCCGTCGCCCAGGTCGAGCTCATCACCCGCACCGCCGATGATGACCTCGGCACGCATCTCACCCTCGAAGGCTCTCATGTCGTCTCGCAGGAACCCGTGGCCTGTGCCGTAGGAGCCAACTTCCTCGTCAAGAACCTGTTCTTCAACGTCCCCGCACGCCGTAAGTTCCTGAAGACGCCGCAGACCGAGCTGTCCAATATCACCACCGAGCTGGAGCGCATCGCCCTGGTTCATCCTTCCATAGCCTTCACCCTCACCCACAACGGCGCGCCGTTGATGAACCTCCCGCCGTCGAGTCCGAAGCAGCGCATCGCTGCCGTCTTCGGCGACAAGCTCGCCGAGCGTCTCCTTCCCGTCGAGGTCGAAACGACCCTCGTCACCATCCGCGGCTTCGTCGGCAAACCCGAGGCGGCACGACGGCGCGGTGCACAGCAGTTCTTCTTCGTCAACAACCGCTACATGCGCCATCCCTATTTCCATCGTGCCGTGCAGGAAGCCTTCGAGCGTTTCATACCCGCTGACGAACAAGTACCCTATTTCATCTATTTCGACGTACCGCCCGCCGAGATCGACGTCAATATCCATCCCACCAAGACCGAGATCAAGTTCGAGAACGAGCAGGCCATCTGGCAGATCCTCCTCTCGGCAGTCCGCGAGTCCCTCGGGCGTTTCAACGCTATCCCCACCATCGAGTTCGACACCGAGGGCCGTCCGGCCGACATCCCCGTCTTCAACCCCAACACGACGACCTATCCCTCGGCACCAAAGGTTCATATCAACACCGATTTCAACCCCTTCCAATCCACCCCCGACCCCTCCCGTCAGGGAGGAGGCGAATACCCCTCCAGTAATCCTTATACCGGCGGCCCCTCCCGTTCCTCTGTCCCTCGCGACTGGGAAACGCTCTACCCTCCGACCTCTTTTCCAGAAGCAGAAGTAACTGCTCCCTCCCTCACAGGGAGGGCGGGGGGTGGGTCTCTTGGGTCGCCTCTCTTCCAATATCGCGGCCAGTATATCCTCATCGCTGTTGAGGCGGGTCTGATGTTCATCGATCAGCACCGCGCTCACCTCCGCATCCTTTACGACCGCTACCTCGCCCAGCTCACCGCCAGCAACGGTGTCACCCAGGGCCTCCTCTTCCCCGACATCGTACACCTCTCGGCCTCCGATGCCGCCACCCTCGACGCCATCCAGCCCGACCTCCATGCCTTAGGTCTTGAGGTCAACTCCCTCGGTGGCGACAGCGTAGCCATCCATGGCCTCCCCGCCGGTCTCGAAGGCGTTGACCCTCAGCGTCTGCTGCTCGACCTCCTGGCCTCTGTCGCTGAGCGCGGCTCCCTCGATTCCGAGGCCATCCACGGCCGGCTGGCGCTGACCCTGGCGCGTGCCGCTGCCATCCCTGCCGGACAGGTCCTCTCCAACATCGAGATGCAGGACCTCGTGGAGCAGCTCCAGGCCACCGCCACGCCCTCCATCACACCCGACGGACATCCCGTGTCCGCCATCCTGCCACAAGAAACCATCGATAAACTTTTCAAGTAAAGCTAATTCTCCATTGTCCATTATACATTATCCATTATCCATTATCCTTTAAATAAATGCAAAAAGTTATTTTAACCGGCGACCGTCCCACAGGTCCCCTCCACATTGGTCATTACGTAGGTTCACTACGCCGTCGCGTTGAGCTCCAGAACTCAGGTCTCTACGACAAGATCTTCATCTTCGAAGCCGATGCCCAGGCCCTCACCGATAACATAGACAATCCCGACAAGGTGCGCCAGAACGTCATCGAGGTCGCCCTCGACTATCTCGCCGTAGGTCTCGACCCCGCCAAGAGCACCCTCTTCATCCAGAGCCAGATCCCCGAGCTCTGTGAGCTCACGTTCTACTTCATGGACCTGGTCAGCGTCAGCCGCCTGCAGCGCAACCCCACCGTGAAGACCGAGATACAGATGCGCGGCTTCTCCGGCGAGAGCATCCCCGTAGGCTTCTTCACCTATCCCATCTCCCAGGCCGCCGACATCACCCTCTTCAAGGCCACCACCGTGCCCGTTGGCGAGGACCAGGAACCCATGCTCGAGCAATGTCGCGAGATCGTGCGACGCTTTAACAATATATATGGTGAGACCCTCGTCGAACCCAACATCCTCCTGCCCGAGAATGCCGCCTGCCTACGACTGCCCGGCACCGATGGCAAGGCCAAGATGTCCAAGTCGCTCGGCAACTGCATCTATCTCAAGGACAGCGCCGACGAGGTGCAGAAGAAGGTCAAGTCCATGTTCACCGACCCCAACCACCTGCAGGTCAACGACCCGGGTCAGGTCGAGGGCAATACCGTCTTCACCTATCTCGACGCCTTCTGCCGTCCCGAGCATTTCGAGCGCTACCTCCCCGACTATCCCAACCTCGACGAGCTCAAGGCTCACTACCGTCGTGGCGGTCTCGGCGACATGAAATGCAAGAAGTTCCTCACCGCCGTGCTTCAGGAGACCCTCGAACCCATCCGTCAGCGCCGCTCCGAATTCGAGAAGGACATCCCCGCCGTCATCGACATCCTGCGTCGTGGCACCGAGGCAGCCCGTGAGGCCGGAGCCCAGACCATGTCCGAGGTGCGCCGCGCCATGCGTCTCGACTACTTCGACGACAACTCCTTCACCGCCGAGCAAGCCGCCCGCTTCGCCTAACCCGCCGCCCTCATTCTTCATTGACCTTCGGTCGAGCCTGCTCACGCTCGGGATAGTTCAAGCGAGCTTGACTCTCCTCTCGCTTAATCGCAGCCTTCATCATTCTTCATTCTTCACTCTTCATTCCTCATTCATGTTGCGCAAATTATTCCTTGTCCATTTCTCCTTGTTCGTTGCGGTAGCCTCAGCTGTCGCCCAGGACCTTTCCTCGTGGATGAGTCGCCTCGACGATGCCACCTTCGTGAGCCTCGTCTCTATCCCTGGCACTCATGACTCCGCCACGGGTCACGGCTTCACCGGCTTCCTCGGCCTCTTCGGCGGCGAGTCCTATGCCCGCACCCAGGACAAGACGCTCACCGAGCAATGGAATGGAGGCATACGAGCCTTCGACCTGCGACCCTGTGTCGATGGCTCCGCGTTGCGCATCAACCACGGCGTCATCGCCACCAACCTCACCCTCGACAAGGCCCTGCAGACCCTCTGCGGCCTCCTCGACGAGCACCCCACCGAGATGGCCATCGTCATCATGCGCCACGAGACCGAGGGCGACGACAACAGCAACCAATGGGCCGGCATGGTGAAAGCCCTCGTCGAGAGCGAACCCGTCAAGTCCCATGCCGTCAACTTCACCCCGACGCTCAAGATGGCCAACGTGCGCGGCAAGCTCCTTATCATCAGTCGCGACGAATATGCCACTACGCCCACGGGAGCCTACATCACCGGCTGGGGTTTCAATGCCGACTTCGACAGCCAGAAGAATGGACGCATCAAACGCGGTTCTGCCTCCGCCACCTGCTACATCCAGGATTTCTATGACGTCAGCGCCGCAGGTGCCTCGGCCACCAAGACCGCTGCCGTGCTCAACCTCCTGCGCTTCACCGCCGAGCAGAACACCAGCAGCCGCATCTGGGCCATCAACCACACTTCCGGCTACTCCAAGACAGGCTCGCTCGGCGGCAGTGCCGTATCCACCTCCGACGGCTATCGCGACAATGCTGCCACGCAGAACGCCGCCGTCATCAACTTCCTCGCCGATCACTCCGGACCCACCGGCCTCGTCATGATGGACTACGCCGCCACCGACCGTTCCAACGGCTACGACGTCCGCGGTCTCGCGTTGGCTAAGGCCATCATCGAGAACAACTTCCGCGAGTCGGACTACGCCAAGGCCATGGCCGCCATCACCGCCGGCGCCACCTATCGCATCTTCACCGAGCACGACGGCAGCAAGTGCTTCCTCACCGCCGACGGTCATCTCACCGCCGAGCTCTCCGAGGCTGGACAGTTCACGTTCCGCAAGGTCAAGGGCGAGGAGTACGGCAACGGCTTCAAGCTCATGAAGGGCTGCTTCACCAACCCCGACCTCTCCGACGGCGAGGTCATCCTCACGCCGGGCTGCATACGTCCCAACACCCAGACCACGCCACGCGACACCTGGGAAGCACAGGTCTTCCTCCTCAACGACGAGGGGCGCTATGCCATACGTGCCACCAACGCTGCCGGCGGCGACAGCGGCTGGGCCCTCGCGGCCAAGACCTTCTGGACCGTCATCGACGACACCACCGCGCCCCTCGGCATCGTCCCCGCCTACACCTTCGACCGCCACTACATCTGGCAGATTGAAGTGCCCGACCCCGTCGTCGATGCCATCACCCTCACCCCCGTCCTCACCCCAGCCGGCAAGGGCGCCGCCTACCGCTATAACCTCAGCGGCCAACGCTTCCCCTCCACCCAGCCCCCCTCCCGTGGCCTCCACATCATCAACGGCCGCAAGGTCCTCATACGTTAATTTAAAGGAGCTCTGTGCGACTAATTATATCTCACTCAGATCACACTTTTCTTACAAAAAAGAACGTGAATTAAAATATTATTTGTATTTTTGCGGCCGTAAACAATAATAAGGACAAATATGTGCATGTACAACATTTCCCTTAAAGACGAGCTGCTCAGCGAGACACGCCGCTCGTTTGCCAATGAGGCCGACATGAACGCTTGGCTTCAGCAGCAAGTAGAGGCGCTGCTCGTGGCCTACAATGCCAGCCAGCAGGCGACCCGCCAGAAAGCCCGCCTAGCCATAGATGCCATGCGCCGCCAAAGTGAGGAGAACGGCAACGCCGCCATGACGCTCGACGATATCAACGACGAAATCAACCAGGCCAGAAAGGCCAGGAAAGTAGCCGTATGACGACAGTGAAGAAGTTCTACGCTGTCTTCGACACCAATGTCCTCGTTTCCGCTCTCATGTCGGTACGGCAAGACTCGCCGACAGTACGCTTGCTCGACTATGTTCTTGACGAACACATCTTGCTACTCTATAACGATGAGATATTGAGAGAGTACGATGACGTGTTGCACCGCGACAAGTTTCATTTCAGCAAGGAGCGCATAAAGGCCGTGCTCGAATTGGTGAAAACCGGCCTTAGCTTAGATCCAACGACGAGTTCTGAGAATTTTCCAGATCCAGACGACCGTGTGTTCTACGAGGTGGCTATGTCGAAGGACGGCAGCTATGTGGTCACCGGAAATCAGCGTCATTTCCCCCGCAAGCCCATCGTGGTTTCGCCTGCCGAATTTCTTGCCATGGTGGAAGAGGAAATCCACAAAACCAAATAAGATCATCTGTGACATCAAACTGCGTTTCACGGCGGTGAATGCGTGTTTCCCGTCCATTAAATCTGTGTTTCACGGCGTGAAACACAGATTTCGCGTCGAAGAAACGGTTATGCTTCTATGAGGGTGCAACTATGCGACCATAACCAAAGACGAATACTTCTATGAGATCCAAGCTTTGCGTCCAAGCCCGTGCTTAGTGATCAGAGTTATCCAGAGGACCTTTTTATGTTTTTGTATCTATGAACAACACGACAGCCTCCACTAAATGAGTATTTTTGGTGTGTAATGCACTCATCGCTTGATGGTTATAGAAGTGGAGGCAGCTCCTGTAGCCTCCACTTTGCCTCCACTCCGAGATTGACATAGTGGAGGCTGAGTGGAGGCTTTATGAGATACCTCCACTCTTGTATGTGGTTTATAATGAGACTGTTGTATGGCGATTTTACCCATTTAGTGGAGGCTAAGCGTTTGTTCATAGAGAAAAAAATAATGAGCGGATGAATAAGCTACGTGGCGCTATACGTGGTAGCCGTGACGACTGTTCGCTAAAGCCGTGACGAATGTTCGTTGAAGCCGTAACGAATGGACGTTGAAGCCGCAACGAATGGACGTTAAAGCCGCAACGAATGGACGTTAAAGCCGCAACGAATGTTCGTTGAAGCCGTAGCGAATGGACAAAAACATCAAAAGTCTTTCCGCTTATCAACCTCTTCTTTTAAACAACGAATTATACAAATTAAACGAATTTACGTTTGCGTCGTGGCTGCTTAGTCATGCTATGTAGGGTCGGCCTATCGGCCTCAAAATTATAAAAAAATTGAACCAGAAAATTATCAAAAGGTACGCTCAATAGCTGTTCTTATAATTTTTTGAATTAATTTTCTGATAATTTTGAGCGTAGCGACCATCCAGTCGCTATAGGACAAGAAATAATTCGTATAATTAGTATAATTCGTTGTCTTATAAAACACCTCAACGATTTCAATTTGTCTAAAAGACACTGATTCCATCACGTTCTATTTGTTGACGAAAGAAAGGGCGTAGATTGCGGTGATTCCTCACCAAGTCCACATCACAGCCTAACAATTGTTCTAAATATTGTGCAGCTGCCACGTAGTTATAGAAGACTGGCGGCATAGTTACGAATACATCGACATCACTTCCCTCTGTGTTCTCGCCACGTGCGACAGAACCAAAGATGCGCAACGAAGTGATGCCAAACTGACTCTTCAAGTCATCGGCATGCTTCTGCAGGATATCTATACATTCACCTCTTGTCCTCATTGTTTTTGTTGTTTCTTGCCGCAAAGTAACGTATTATTTTTGTCACCACCAAATTTTCCCCCACTTTTTTACTCACACCGCAGCTCCTGACAGCCGCAAGCTCGAGAACATCTGTGAAATCCGTGGAATCTGTGTGCGATAAATACATGCGAAACGCAGACATCATCCGAGGCGAAAACATCAAAAAGCCTTTCCGCTTATCACCCTCTTCTTTCAAACAACGAATTATACAAATTAAACGAATTATCGTTTGCATCCTTGAAAGCATGACTGAGTCGTTACGAATGCTCAGAGCGTCTTAACCTCATTTATTTCAACGCTGAGGCGCAGAGACGCGAAGTTTTTGAGGTTTGGGAGTAAAGGAGTTCATTGCAGCTGACCTTCGGTGAGTTCGCGGATAATCACAGCGCTACGCGAGGCTGTGATTATGGAGGTCGCAGAGGACAAGCTTGGGGAAAAGAATGAAGAATGAAGAATTGTCCATTATCCATTGTCCATTATCCATTGTCCATTGTCCATTATCCATTGTCCATTATCCATTATCCATTGTCCATTATCCATGCCTTGCCGGATGGCCTCTGCGTAATCCGGAGAGCACGAAGCACGGCCTTGTGCCCTTCGTGCGCCTCTTGGTACTCACACGAAGTGTCAGCTGCTTTGCCTTTGCGAACTCTCCTTATCTCCGGATTCTCTGCGCTTCTGTGCCTCTGCGTTGAAAAACAGACCAGCTGCATTGGCAAAAATCGGCTACGTTTGAGAATAAGTAACAGCTTAGTCATGCTATGTAGGGTCGGCCTATCGGCCTCAAAATTATCAGAAAATTTATTCAAAAAATTATAAGAACAGCTATTGGGCGTACCTTTTGATAATTTTCTTATTCAATTTTTTTATAATTTTGAGCGTAGCGACCAT
>JAEEHP010000244.1 GCA_016280855.1 Bacteroidaceae bacterium | reverse complement strand
GTGCTGCTAAGCTCCAGGTCGTAAAGGCTGTCAAGGAAGCTTGCGGTCTTGGTCTGAAGGAAGCTAAGGAACTCGTCGACGGTGCTCCCAGCACGTTGAAGGAAGGCATGCCTAAGGCTGACGCTGAGGCTCTGAAGAAGACCCTCGAGGAGGCTGGTGCTGAGATCGAGCTCAAGTAAGAGTAAGAACCGACACCGCTCGGATATCAATAGGTAGAGAACTCTCTGGTAGAGAGTCCTCTACTTTTTGCGTCTAAAGAAGTACGTCGGCTGTCACACGTCAACAGCCACTGATCCAACGCCCTTTTATTGTTTCGGAATTTACTTATTATCAATTATATAAATCATCATCGTTGATGGCTAATAAAACCAACCAAAGAGTTAATTTCGCTTCGGTGAAGAATCCGATGCCCTATCCGGATTTCCTCGAGGTGCAGCTCAAGTCGTTCAATGACTTCTTGCAGCTTGACACCCCGCCGGAGTTGCGCAAGAACGATGGCCTGTACAAGGTGTTCTCCGAGAACTTCCCCATCGCCGACACGCGCAATAACTTTGTTCTCGAGTTTCTCGACTATTACATCGACCCGCCCCGTTACTCCATCGAGGAGTGTCTGGAGCGCGGCCTGACCTACGCTGTGCCTTTGAAGGCCAAGCTGAAGCTCTACTGTACGGATCCCGACCACGAGGATTTCGACACCGTCATCCAGGATGTCTTCCTCGGCCCGATTCCTTACATGACGTCCAACGGCACTTTCGTCATCAATGGCGCAGAGCGTGTCGTGGTGAGCCAGCTGCACCGTTCGCCCGGTGTGTTCTTTGGCTCCAGCCTCCATGCCAACGGCACGCAGCTCTACAGCGCCCGTATCATCCCGTTCAAGGGCTCTTGGATTGAGTTTGCCACGGACATCAACAACGTGATGTACGCATACATCGACCGTAAGAAGAAGTTGCCCGTGACGACGCTGCTGCGTGCTATCGGTTTCGAGAACGATAAGGACATTCTCGAAATCTTCAATCTCGCCGAGGAGGTTAAGGTCAACAAGACCAGCCTCAAGAAGGTGATTGGCCAGAAGCTGGCAGCCCGCGTGCTGAAGTCCTGGATTGAGGACTTCGTGGACGAGGACACCGGCGAAGTCGTGTCCATCGAGCGTAACGAGGTCATCATGGATCGTGAGACCTTGCTCACGGAGGAGAACATCTCCGAGATCCTCGACAGCGGTGCCCAGACCATCCTCGTACACAAGGATGATCCCGAGGGCAGCGACTTCAGCATCATCTTCAACACGTTGGCCAAGGACCCGTCCAACTCGGAGAAGGAAGCTGTGCTGTACATCTACCGCCAGCTGCGTAATGCCGATCCTGCCGACGATGCCAGTGCCCGCGAGGTCATCAACAACCTCTTCTTCTCGGAGAAGCGCTACGATCTCGGCGATGTAGGCCGCTACCGCATCAACCGCAAGCTGAATCTCGACACCGATCCTAATGTCCGCGTACTCACTCGTGAGGACATCATCGAGATTATCAAGTACCTCATCGAGCTGGTCAACTCTAAGGCTCAGGTCGATGACATCGACCACTTGTCGAACCGCCGCGTGCGCACTGTCGGCGAGCAGCTGTCGAATCAGTTTGCTATTGGTCTGGCCCGTATGAGCCGCACCATTCGTGAGCGCATGAATGTCCGCGACAACGAAGTCTTCACGCCTACGGACCTCATCAATGCCAAGACCATCTCCAGCGTCATCAACTCGTTCTTCGGCACCAATGCCTTGAGCCAGTTCATGGACCAGACCAACCCGTTGGCCGAAGTGACGCACAAGCGTCGTCTCTCCGCCCTCGGTCCTGGCGGTCTGAGCCGCGAGCGTGCCGGCTTCGAGGTGCGCGACGTACACTATACGCACTACGGCCGTCTCTGCCCGATCGAGTCACCTGAAGGACCTAACATCGGTCTGATCTCCTCACTGTGCGTATATGCTAAGATCAACGAGCTCGGCTTCATCTCTACGCCTTACCGTAAGGTGAACAATGGCGTCGTGGATCTGTCCAACGAAGGCATCTCCTATTTCACCGCTGAAGAGGAGGAGAACCTGATCATCGGTCAGGGCAACGCTCCCCTTAACGACGACGGTACCTTCATCCGCAAGGTCGTTAAGTGCCGTCAGGACGACGACTATCCCGTCGTACCTCCCTCCGAGGTTGACCTCATGGACGTCGCTCCTCAGCAGATTGCCTCTATCGCCGCTTCGCTCATCCCCTTCCTGGAGCACGACGATGCTCACCGTGCCCTCATGGGATCGAACATGATGCGTCAGGCCGTGCCTCTCGTGCGCACCGAGGCTCCTATCGTCGGTACGGGTATCGAGAAGCAGGTTTGCGAGGATAGCCGCACGATGATTGTAGCTGAAGGTGCCGGCACGGTGGAATATGTCGATGCCACCACCATCCGTATATTATATGATCGCACGGAGGATGAGGAATTCGTAAGCTTCGAGCCCGCCTTGAAGGAATACCGTATTCCCAAGTTCCGCCGTACCAACCAGAATATGACCATCGACCTGCGTCCTATCTGCGACAAGGGTCAGCGAGTCAAGGCCGGCGATATCCTCACCGAGGGCTACAGCACCGAGAACGGTGAGCTGGCCCTGGGCCGTAACCTGCTGGTGGCTTATATGCCTTGGAAGGGTTACAACTATGAGGATGCTATCGTGTTGAACGAGCGTGTCGTTCGCGACGATATCCTCACCAGTGTCCACGTCGAGGAGTTCGCCCTCGAGGTTCGCGAGACCAAGCGTGGCGTCGAAGAGCTGACGGCTGATATCCCCAATGTGAGCGAGGAAGCTACCAAGGACCTCGACGAGAACGGTATCATCCGTGTCGGCGCTCAGGTGCTGCCCGGTGATATCCTCATCGGTAAGATCACGCCTAAGGGCGAGAGCGATCCTTCACCTGAGGAGAAGCTGCTGCGTGCCATCTTCGGCGACAAGGCCGGCGACGTGAAGGATGCTTCGTTGAAGGCTTCGCCCTCTCTCAGCGGCACCGTCATCGACAAGAAGCTCTTCTCGCGTGCCATCAAGACCCGTCAGGAGAAGCTTCGCGACAAGCAGCGTCTGCCGAAGATCGACGAAGAGTTCAACATGAAGGTCGATGACCTGAAGGCTATTCTCATCGACAAGCTTCTCGAGCTCACGAACAACCTCACCTCTCAGGGTGTGAAGGACTACATGGGCGCTGAAGTCATCGCCAAGGGTGCTAAGTTCACGGCTGCCAATCTCGGCAACCTCGACTACACCGGCATCCAGCTCAGCGGCTGGACCAGCGACGATCACGCCAATGAGCTGATCTCCAAGCTCATCATCAACTTCATCAAGAAGTACAAGCTTCTCGATGCCGAGCTGAAGCGTCGTAAGTTTGCCATCACCATTGGCGACGAGCTGCCCTCGGGCATCATCCAGATGGCTAAGGTCTATGTGGCCAAGAAGCGCAAGATGAGCGTCGGCGACAAGATGGCCGGTCGCCACGGCAACAAGGGTATCGTCTCGAAGATCGTCCGTCAGGAGGATATGCCATTCCTGGCCGACGGTACTCCCGTCGATATCGTGCTGAACCCCCTCGGCGTGCCTTCGCGAATGAACATCGGTCAGATCTTCGAGACCATCCTCGGCGCTGCCGGTCAGAAGCTGGGCGTCAAGTTCGCTACGCCGATCTTCGACGGTGCTTCCCTCGACGACCTCTGCGAATGGACCGACAAGGCCGGTCTGCCCCGCTACTGCTCCATGCAGCTCTACGACGGCGCCACCGGCGAGAAGTTCGACCAGCTGGCCACGGTAGGTGTTTCCTACATGCTCAAACTCGGCCACATGGTAGAGGATAAGATGCACGCCCGTAGCATTGGCCCGTACAGCTTGATCACCCAGCAACCTCTCGGTGGTAAGGCACAGTTCGGCGGTCAGCGTTTCGGTGAGATGGAAGTCTGGGCCATCGAGGCCTTCGGCGCATCGCATGTCCTCCAGGAGATCCTCACCATCAAGTCTGATGACGTCACCGGCCGCAGCAAGGCTTACGAGGCCATCGTCAAGGGTGAGCCCATGCCCACTCCGGGTATTCCCGAGTCCCTCAACGTATTATTGCACGAGTTGCGCGGCTTAGGTCTTAGCGTAACATTGGAATAAAGACCCTCCCCTTAATATTATAGTTATGCCTTACAAGAAAGATATAAAAGTCAAGAACAATTTCACCAAGATCACCATCGGGCTGGCATCGCCCGAGGAGATCAAGGAGAATTCCTTCGGCGAGGTTCTCAAGCCCGAAACCATCAACTACCGCACCTATAAGCCGGAGCGTGATGGCTTGTTCTGCGAGCGCATCTTCGGTCCCACCAAGGACTACGAGTGCCATTGCGGCAAGTACAAGCGCATCCGCTACAAGGGCATCGTCTGCGATCGTTGCGGCGTTGAGGTGACCGAGAAGAAGGTACGTCGCGAGCGCAGCGGACACATCGAGCTCGTTGTGCCCGTGGCCCACATCTGGTATTTCCGCAGCCTGCCCAACAAGATTGGCTACCTGCTCGGAATGCCTACCAAGAAACTCGATGCCGTCATCTACTACGAGCGCTATGTCGT
>JAEEHP010000243.1 GCA_016280855.1 Bacteroidaceae bacterium | reverse complement strand
TTACGGTTCTGCACGCCAATCAACTTGCCTTGCCGGTCGTAATACGGTATCTGCAACCAGGGCACACCCTGCCGGTCGCTCCATGATGTCAGGCGGCACCACCTGACCACTCTTGGGTCCAGCCGCCGCTCCTCGAAGAGAAACCGACGCGCCTCCTCGTTCAGCCAAGGCCGCTCGAAATACCGCGAATAGCGACTGGCGTCAAAGGGCTTGGGCGGCTTTTCTTCTTTCGGCTGATAGTCTGTCAGGATCACATTGTGCTCGTCGGCCAGCCACCGGCAGGCCTCGAGGAATGACATGCCGAGGTGGCGCATCACGAGGTCGAGCGTGCCACCCGAGGCACCGCAGACGAAGCAGCGCCAGGTGTTCTTGCTCACCTTGAAGGAGAGCGAGGCATGGTGGTCGTCATGGAACGGGCAGAGCGCCTTGTGGCGCACGACCCTGAGTCCGAGTCGCTCCGCGACCCCCTCAATCGGCAGGTCGCGAAGCTTCTGAAGTTGAATCCTATCCATAGTCTTCAATCACTTTTCCCTTTCAGATACTCTTCCGTCTTGGAATACAGCCCCGTCTGGGCGGAGTAGATGATGAACCCTCGGTGCACCCATAGACTCAGTTGCCCTCTGGTGCCTTCAGACGTTTTCCCCAGCGAGGTGCGCAGTGCATCCAACTGTGCCTCGTTAAACGTGTCGGGCAGGCCGTCGAGCATGTTCTTCGGACCGCGACGCTGAGCCTCACTCACTTGGTCGGTGGCCTGGCTGAACATGTCGGCAAAGAGGTGCATCTTCGACCACAGGTCGTGATAGACGAGCCACTCCACCATCTCACCCATCGCCTTGGTCCAGGTCTGACCATTGAGCACCCAAAGGATGCAACCCGCCTTCCAGGCATTGACAAGTGCGCGCTTGGAGATGTCCCACAGGTCATCATCGTCGGTCAAGTCAGCCATCGTCGCCATGTCCTCGGCCATCTTGTCGATCAGTTTGTTAAGCGGACGAATGATGTAACGGCCCTTGCAGATGTCGAGCCGCGCCAGATACTCTTCCAACTTCTGGAAGAACTCGTCGTTGTACTCGCCCACGCGTGGGATCTTGCCTTTGTGGCTTCCACGCGGCTTGTAGGAGAAAACGATTCGGCCGAAGGTGCCGTTGAAGAGTTCGTGCTTATAGAAGGGACGCACGGTTATGGGAACACCCGACATCGTGATGTTTGCACGCATAATTGGGTTACCGGTGACGCCATCGACCGTGGCACGCAGAGCTCCGGCTTTCGCCTTGTCAAAGATGTTGCGGAAGGTCTTTGAAACCTGCTTGTGGCTGCCGCACAGCTGGTCGGCCATCTCCACTTCTGGCAGGTCGAAATACTGCGTCCGCCCGCCCAGTTTCTCAAGGGCTATGGCATTCTTGAGAAAGGCCGCTCTGGTGGTATCTGAAGGAGGAAACCAAATGGCAATGACCGGACATACCGGTGCGTCCTTGCTGTTTTTCTTAGCCTGGTACAGATTCGACCACTCCTCCAGCTTTTTGAATTCTGCCTCGTCGTGACGGGTGAAGTCACGACAAATCGCTTTCACTAAATCTGTCAATTGGCCCTTGTTGTCGCCCGAATTAGCCACTAATTGAGCCATCATGCCGCATGGTTCCTTCCAACTGCGGTCGGGATACTGAAATTCTGCGCCATTGATATGTGCGCCAAGAGAGGGAAAGAGCATCGGAACGAGGGGTTCGTGCTGTCTTTCGAGGCCTGCGTGAGCAGGAATTTGATACATTCTGTGCCTTTGCCAAGGTTTGGCATCGCAGGTGCTGTCTGTTTTGAAATGTCGTATCTCATTGATATTCTGCTTTTTAGATGAATTATTACTGACTGGCCATTTCAATTTCAATTATTTCAGTTTCTTTTTTGAGGTGTCAAAAACCCATCTACCTATATATAACTATCTATATATTAATTAGTTATGAATATTTATAAGGGGTATTTGACCTCCTAAATTTTAATTGAAATAACTGAAATTGAAATAGATCGGCCTTTTTTACTTTTTATTCCTTTGATGTTTCACATCGAGCCTGCTCACGCTCGGCATAGCTCATGCAAGCATGGCTCTGCTCTCGCTTAATCACAGCCTTCCTCTACAAGGCCCAGGAGTGCTTTGAGGAGTTCGAGGTATACCTTGAAGGCATAGCCGTTGACGCTGAAGTGCTCGTCGATCTTCATCGGCTTGAAGTTCGGTCTGAGGCTACCGTCTGAACGTCGCGTGACAGAGATGTACTTGCCGTTGAAGAGTCGCGGGTTGCGCTTCGTTGTCCAGGGCTGCGTCTCGGTGAAGGTGAAGTGAGGGTCGTGGCAGCGGAAGTCCTCGATCTCGGCATCCGAGTCGCGCCGCAGCACGCCCTGATACGCCTTGCCGGTCTTCATCACGGGGTCGCTGCGCAAGATGGTCTTCAAGTCCACACAGAGCTCCGTAGAGCGGTTCCAACCTTGAAGCATCTCACCGATGATGCCTCCCACGAGGCGAGGTTCCTGTTGCTTCTTCGAACCTGCCTTCGTACCTTTCTTACTGAAATTGATCTTTACCATAATTTTTAATCGTGTCCGGGAATACCCCCGGTCTCACACGAGGGCCCCTCCGCCCGACCTGGGAAAGTGAGACTGGCCTTCGGTCCATCGCTTGACCATTTTCCCCGTCGTCGGTTGGTGCTGCAAAATTACGCATAAACCATGATGAGCACAAACTATCAGCGAGGAAGATACTATCATTATCTACCTAGCTGATAATCAGACAATAAGAAAAGTGTGACAGTTAGTGGCCACCAACTATCACACAACTATCTCGTAACTATCTTTTACTATCCTTTACTTTCCGACTGCCAGCGACTGCAGTTCGCGGTCGACGTGGGCCGAGATTCGTTTGCGTAGCTCTGGATGGAGTTCCGCCAACCCGTTGTTCACGTACTTGCGCATGCCGTTGTTGGCACCCTCCAGCTGCAAGGTTATCTCCGTGTTGGTAACCTGGCTGAGATACATGCCCTTTGACTTCAGGTGGCCGAGGATGCAGTAGAGTGTCTTCTTACTGAACTCTTTGAACTTCTCATGAGGCCCCGCCTTTGCTATCTCGTTACGGAAAGCTCTGAAGAGTTGTCTCCAAATGTCGGGCAAACGGTCGCGCCATTGCTCCGAGCTCAGGTGCTCCACCTTCCCAACAAGCGCCAGCACCTTCCGCTCCAGCTCGTCGGCAACCTCGGACGGCTTCTCGGCACGCTTCTTCGAGGGCTGAAGGTCGGACTGCATCAGGCGCCAGGTCTCCAAGAAGTTGAACAGCCTCTGCAGCTCCTTGCTAAACATCGGGCGGGTATCGATATATGACACGCCAAAACGCTCGGCATGCGTGAACAAGAAACGGGAGAGACCGTCGCTATCGATACGCTTCTGCTCCACGTCGTAGACCATCTCAAACTCCTCGTCGTTCAAGAACGTCTCCTTGAAGTCCTTAAGCTCCTTCTCCATTCGCTCTTGCAGACTCTTCTTCAGTGCACGGGGCGAATACTGTATCTTCCAGTTCTTGTATCGCTGCTGGCAGTTCTTGCTGTAGTGCTTACGGTAGCAAGACTCCCATTGGTCAAACGAGGCGGCAATCAGCTCCTCGGTAGGAGAATTCAGGAATTCGGAGATTTGCATCAGCACTTCGATTAGCTCGCGCAACGCGCAAACCAGCACTACGGGCACTTCGCTGCCCAAGATAGACTTAAACGGCTCAATCGAATTGCCCATAGCATCGACTCCGGCCTGCTTCTCCTTGAACAGCAGATAGCATCCCGACTCAAACTCATACATATTCACATCAACACTGCTCAGCCGGTATGAGTTGCGTACGACCTTGATCATATCCCAGATCTTATCACCCCAAAGCGGGAAGTTCACGTCGCGGGCATCGCCCAGCGGCAGACATACCTGCCACTGCTGCAACATGATTTCAAACAATTTGGTCAGCCTGATGGCATCAACAGCAATGCT
>JAEEHP010000030.1 GCA_016280855.1 Bacteroidaceae bacterium | reverse complement strand
CCTTGAACTATAGAGTGACCTGTATCGGATCAGAAATGACGGTCGCAATTTCTTGCTTCCTGTACTACTTTGTCTTGTTTGTCAATCTTTCAAAGACCATATGCAGAGCGAGCGTGACTTACAGCCCCTGCCAAGCAGGGGTGTCCCTTTCTCGTTTGCGGCTGCAAAGGTACGGCGATTTTTCCGAACCGCCAAACGTTTCATGAACTTTTTTGCAAAAAATCTTTCACGACCTTGACAAAGGTCAAATGCCTCGCGCGCGTTCCTTATTATTATATTTAGGATTTATACCTTGCCAATCGGTCGTCCAAACTTTCTCCAGTGACCTTTTCGTAGCAAGATCTTGCCGTCTTGATGGTGCCGAAACCGGCATCGAGACATGCCGTGAGGGTGCGCGTCTCTCCCGATGCAATCATGCGCTGTAGTTCCTTGACGCGATAGACGTTGATGTAGTCGTGAATGTTGTTGTGCCCTTGGCTGCGTACGCTTTGCAGGAGCAGGTGGCGGTTGATACCGATGGCTTCGCACAGCTGGTCGCGTCCGAAGGTATTGTCCTTCCACGCATCGCGATTGTGTTGCATCCAGAACTCGGCACGCTCAAATCGTCGAAGGTTGGCCTCGTTGAAGTCCTCCTGCTCTTCATCGTCGCTGACGATGGACGGTTCGACCTCCACCACCTGGATCTCGGGCTGCGGCAAGCTGAGGGCTATGGTCTCGAGCGAACGCAAACACATATAAATGTTCGCGAGCGAGAACAGGATGAGCCATATCTCAAACGCCAAGACGGAGAAACGGACAATCGTCCAGAAATAGAGACAGGAGCTCAGTCCCAGGCAGAAGGCATAAACCTGCAAGTAACGCGGCACATGGGGATAGCGCAACATCGTACGCGGCAGGCGGAAGATGTTGATGATATAGTATGCGCTGAGGGCCAGCATGGCCAACCGAAGGAACATGTCAAGGGTGAAGAAAGCGTTGCCCAGTTCTTGCCACGTGTAATAGTTGGGCGATGTCATTCCCAGGAAGGTCAGGACACCGTAGATTACGCCGAGGACGATTACCGGCAAAGCGTAATGCCACATACGTTCCCACTGTAGATAGCCCGGCATGGTGATGCTCAAAGGATAGATACTCTGCAGGAAGACAAAGAACATCATGGCAAAGAGCGGACCAGGGTGCAACATCGCGGGTCGCGCGGCTTCAATGAGACCGGCAAAGGGGATGACACACGACACGGCAGCGCCAAAGATGCCAACAATCCACGCGATGGAAAGGTACTGCACCCTATGACGTGCGAAAACAGCCATGACGGCGGCCATCAGCCAGTGCGCTATGGCGACGCTTAAAAGGGTCGAATGCAACGATATCATACTCAAAATGCCCTGCAAAGATAAATAGTTTTGCGAGAATAAGCAAATTTAATGCAGAAAATATGGGTAATCTCACATTTATCGCTATCTTTGCAGCGCAAAGATAAGAAAAAGCAAGAAATTATGTACTCGAAAATCATAGAAACAGCCCAATGGCTCAAGGCAAAAATGCCTTGCTGCCCCGACACGGTTATCATCCTCGGCACGGGCTTGGGCCGACTGTCGGAAGAGATCAGCGTGACGCTGACCATTGACTACGCAGAGATCCCCAACTTCCCCGTGTCCACAGTGGAAGGTCACAGCGGCCGACTCATCCTCGGCAAGCTGGGCAACAAGAACATCCTGGCCATGCAAGGCCGCTTCCACTATTACGAGGGCTACTCGATGAAGGAGGTCACCTTCCCGATCCGTGTGATGTACGAGCTGGGTGTCAAGACCCTGTTCGTCAGCAATGCCGCGGGCGGCACCAATCCGGCTTTCGAGATCGGCGACATCATGATCATCACGGACCACATCAACTTCTTCCCCGAGCATCCGTTGCGCGGCAAGAACTTCCCCACCGGTCCCCGTTTCCCCGATATGCACGAAGTATATGACCATGAGCTGATTCAGCAGGCGGACGCCATCGCTGCGGAGAAGGGCATCAAGGTGCAGCACGGCGTGTATTTGGGCACACAGGGTCCCACCTTCGAGACTCCGGCCGAATACCGTATGTTCCGTGTACTGGGGGCCGATGCCGTAGGTATGAGCACTGTGCCCGAAGTGATTGTAGCGCACCACTGCGGCATCCGCGTCTTCGGCGTCAGCGTGATCACGGACCTGGGCGTGGACGGCAAGATCATAGAGGTCAGCCACGAAGAAGTGCAGGAAGCGGCCAACGCCGTGCAACCGCTGATGGCTGAGATCATGAGAGAAATGATTAACAGAAGTTGACAAGTGGACAAGTGGACAAGTTGACAAGTGGACAAGTGGACAAGTGGACAAGTGGACAAGTTGACAAGTTGAGAGTTGAAAGTTGATATTAAAAAAGATGGAAATAGCAGAACTGGGTGAGTTTGGGCTCATTCGCCACCTCACCGAAAACATAGAATTAAAGAATCCCGAGACCCACAAAGGTGCGGGCGACGACTGTGCTGTCCTGGAGTTTGAGGCCGGTCGCCAGGTGCTGGTGACTACAGACCTGTTGATGGAAGGCGTGCATTTCGACCTGCAATACGTACCGCTGAAGCATCTGGGCTACAAGAGTGCCATCGTCAACCTATCTGACATCTACGCGATGAACGGCCGTCCGCGACAGATGACGGTGTCGCTGGCATTGTCGAAGCGCTTCAGCGTTGAAGATATGGAGGCCTTCTACGAGGGTCTTCGCCTGGCCTGCGAGGCACACGGCTGCGATATCGTCGGTGGCGACACGTCGGCATCGCTGACGGGTCTGGCCATCAGCATCACGTGCATCGGCGATGCCCGTCCCGAAGATGTCGTTTATCGCAACGGTGCCAAGGACACCGACCTGATCTGCGTCAGCGGCGACTTAGGCGCTGCCTACATGGGACTGCAACTGCTCGAACGCGAGAAGATGGTCTATAACCAGCAACTGCTCGAAGCCCGGAAGCGTGGCGAGGACCTTTCAAAACTGCCTCCTTTCCAGCCCGACTTCAGCGGCCACGAATACTTACTGGAGAGACAGCTGAAGCCTGAAGCCCGCAAGGACATCATCGAAGCGCTGCGCAAAGAAGGCATCCGGCCGACGGCCATGATGGACATCAGCGACGGCCTCAGCAGCGAGCTACATCATATCTGCTCACAAAGCCATACGGGGTGCCGTATATACGAAGAACGGTTGCCACTTGATTATCAGACCGCCAGCCTGGCCGAAGAATTCAACATGAATGTGACGACCTGCGCGCTGAACGGCGGCGAAGACTACGAATTACTGTTCACCGTACCGCTGACCGAACACGACCGCGTGGCGGCTGTCCCCGGCGTCAAAGTGATCGGACATATCACAAAACCTGAACTCGGCTTGCAACTCGTTTGCCGCGACGGCGTCGAGATGGGGCTGAAGGCTCAAGGATGGAAGGCGATTTAATCCATATCAACGAATGGCTGAAACCACTGTCGTGGCTTTACGGTTTCGGCGTGCGATGTCGCAACTTGTTGTTTGACACTAAAGTGCTCAAGGAACAAGCTTTCGACCATCCCGTCATCTGCATTGGCAACATCACAGTGGGAGGCACAGGCAAAACGCCGCACACGGAATATCTGCTGCGTCTGCTGCTGCCCCATCATCGCGTTGCCGTGCTGAGCCGTGGCTACAAACGCAAGTCACGCGGTTTCCACCTTGCCGACGCCAACACGCCCATGGAAGTCATCGGCGACGAGCCTTGGCAGATCAAGCAGAAGTTCCCCGAAGCCATCGTTGCCGTGGATGCCAACCGCCGACGTGGCATCACGACCCTGCTCACCGCTGAAAGCACCCGCGACAACGATGTCATCCTCCTCGACGATGCCTTTCAGCACCGCTACGTTCAAGCCGGAATGAACATCCTGCTCACGGACTACCATCGCCTCATCACAGATGATGAATTGCTGCCGGCGGGCCGACTGCGCGAACCCATCACGGCCAAGGAACGTGCACAAATCGTCATCGTCACCAAATGCCCGTCGGACATGAAGCCGATGGACTTCCGTGTCATCCAGCAGGCCCTGCACCTGAAACCCTATCAACAGCTGTTCTTCTCCACGTTCCGCTATGGCCGTCTCAGGCGTCTGTTCAGCAATATCCCTGGTCCGGAAGAAGAGCTAACGCCCGACACTTATGTGTTGCTGCTCACGGGCATCGCCTCACCCCAACAGATGATGATAGACTTGCGCCGCTCGACGCGCCATATTACGCCGATGTTCTTCTCGGACCATCATCGCTTCACGGCTCACGACGTGCAGGACATCGAAGAAGCCTTCACCGCCATGCAAGGCAGCAAGCGACTCATCATCACCACGGAGAAAGACGCCTCACGACTGTTGCTGATTCAAGACCTTTCGCCAATCGTGCGCCGACACATCTACGTTTTGCCCATTGAAGTGGAGATCCTCCGCGATGAAGCCGATGATTTCTACCAACTCATCACCGATTACATCCGATAACGCATAACACTATGTTCCAAAGAATCCTTCACCACGGGATCGTTCCGTTCCTCATCATCATCATGTCCTTTCCCCTTCATGCCCAGAACTACCGTTCGGGCATCCGCCTCGGATGGGACTATCGCAGCCAGCGTTTCATCACGGGAGGAGCCTACGGGCGTCTCAAGTTGCTCGCCGACCATCGTCAGGCCTTCGTCTATGATGCCGGTGGCGTGTGCATGATCCGCTTCAAAGATCCTAAAGGAACGTCCTTCAAGTCTGCCATCACCGTTGCCAGTCCTCCTTCGGGTTCGAGCTACACCAACGCTGAGCTACTGGAGCTGCAGGACGGGACATTGATGTACGCCTACAACGAACGCGTTTCCGGTATGGGCATGAAGATCAAGGTCATCTACTCCTCCGACGGGGGGCAGCAATGGCACGACGAGCAAACGCTCTACGAAGTCAAAGAGAGCAGCTTCCTCCCCGACAACGAAGGATTATACGGCATCTGGGAACCCGCGATGATCCAGCTCCCGAGTGGTGAGGTGCAACTGTTCTTCGCCAGCGAATTTCGCGTTCCCGGACACGACCAGAAGATCATGATGCTCCGCTCGACAAGCGCCCAGGAAAATGGGGTGCGGCAATGGCTTCGCGGCATCACTGATGTATGCTACACGGTGGGATATCGCGACGGTATGCCCGTTCCACTTTTACTCCAGGATAATCAAGGCATCGTCTTTGCCATTGAGGATGACGGCTTCGGCGGCGGTTTCCAGCCCGGCATCATCTACTCATCCATGTCCGACAATTGGCGCAGCGGCATTCGTTACGGTGACAGCGACAAGCGCTGGGTGGCCGTGTCGCCAGGCGAGCCTCGCGGTGGCGGTGCTCCGTACCTCATCCAACTCACAACAGGCGAGACATTAGTGTCCACGCAGACCAATTCGCTGGCCGACACGCGCGGTGCTCCCTGGGACGACATGTACAAGAACCGTCCGTTTGTGTACATCGGCGACGCCACTGCCCGTCACTTCGGCTGTTATTCCATCCCCTTCCCCTTCATGGACGAGCCCGACCAGGGAGGCGTCTG
Source organism: Bacteroidaceae bacterium (assembly GCA_016280855.1). Taxonomy (GTDB): domain Bacteria; phylum Bacteroidota; class Bacteroidia; order Bacteroidales; family Bacteroidaceae; genus Physcousia. The sequence continues at coordinate 14,387 of JAEEHP010000030.1, read as the reverse complement.
GAATTCCCTCTGCCAGATCAACGATTCCACGGTAGTCTGCGTGTCCGAAGTACATGGTCACCCCTCGCAGAACGGTCTGTGGACGGTTGAAGGCCGCATCATGCATCCCATGATTGCGCAGCAGGTGGCAACGGGAACATCAGTAGCAGATATCGACTGGAAGCCCTTGATGTCAGACATCTTCATCGGTTCGCAAACGCAGGCGTTCATGACGGTCGGTTCCTGTTGGAGCCGCGACTCGCTGTTCTTACACTTTGAAGTGGACGACCGTTCCATCCGTTCGGGCAAGGCAGACGCTCCCGTCTGGGACACAGACGGCATCGAGTTCTACTGTGACATGAGTCATCAAGACACCGACAACATCCCCCTCGATGCCCTCAAGTTCTTGGTCAACGTTGATGGCGGCACGCTGATCTCCCGCATGACCTCGTCGGGCTGGACCGATGTTCCGTTGACAACCTACCCCATGCGTTATGTCGTCAATCGCACCCGTCTCCGTTACCGCATCGACCTTGCCCTTCCCTGGAACAATATGCTGCCACGGCCTGACGACCTGCAGTTTGCCGGCTACTTCAAGCTTCATAACAACGACATCCACTACAACAAGGAGTGCATCCACCATGAGGTGCTCTCCGGCGTCGATGAAGGACGGGCACGGACATGGTGGCAAGTCACCCTGGAAGAAGCGCCCGACGGCATCACAGAGGCCTCCATCTCGCCCGACGGTCACCTTCCTGGCAACCACCGAAGTGTCAATCTGCAGGGCATTGCCACCAAATCACCCCACCATGGCATCTACATCATTGACGGTCGAAAAGTGGCAATTCCTATGTTTTAACCGTCATTCCTGGGTCACTTCAATAAACGAATCACAATTAAGCATAGAAACAATTCACTAATCATTTTAATATTATTATCACAACACAAATGAAAGAATTTATCAAGTATGTCTTTGCCACAGTGGTCGGCTTGGGTCTTTTCTTGCTGATCTCAGGCATCATTTTCTTCGTTTCCATCATTGGCATGGCCGCCAGCGAAGGAGCCACCACTTCCGTGAAGAAAGGTTCGGTGCTGCGCATCAACCTGGCCGGATCGCTTGAGGAGCGCGCCGGTGAAGAGAATCCCCTGATGATGCTCATGGGCGACCAGATGGCATCGCTCGGCCTCGACCAGCTCTTGGAAGCTGTCGATGAAGCCGCCACTAACGACAAGGTCGAAGGTATCTACCTCGAGGTCAGTTCAACCTTCATGGGCGGTTCGCCTGCCATGATGCAGGAGCTTCGCCAAGCCCTCTTGAAGTACAAGGAAAGCGGCAAGTGGATCTATGCCTACGGCGACATCTATTCTCAGGGCGCCTACTATCTAGCCTCCACTGCCGACAAGATTGTCGTCAATCCCCACGGCATCGTTGACTGGCATGGCCTGGGCGGCGCACCGATGTTCTACACCGAAGCCATGAAGAAGCTGGGCGTGAAGATGCAAGTCTTCAAGGTCGGCACCTTCAAGAGCGCCGTAGAGCCTTACATCCTCACCGAGATGAGTGAGGCCAACCGCCTGCAGACGGAAGCCTACCTCGGCAGCATCTGGAACCAGATGTGCGATGAAATCGGCAAAAACCGTCAGCTGAGCAACGACCAGCTGAACAGTCTTGCCGACTCGCTGACCGCTTTGCAACCCACAGAACTGCTCATCGAAAGTGGCTTGGTTGACACCCTCGCCTATATCGACGGCTTCAAGGAAATGCTTCGCACCAAGCTGGGGTTGAAGGAAAAGAAGCCCATCAACTTCGTGTCGCCTGCCGACCTCGTGGCCGCTATTGATAAGAAGGACGAGAAAGCCCGCGTGGCTGTTTACTACGCTTACGGCGAGATTGTCGATCAGGCTGTCACCAACCCTCTCTCCGCCGGCGGCACCTTTATCGAGACGATGCCTACGATCCGCGAGCTTCAGAAGCTGCGCAAGGACGAGAACGTGAAGGCCGTGGTCATCCGCGTGAACTCTCCCGGCGGCAGTGCCTTCGCCAGCGAACAGATCTGGCACGAGATCCAGCTGCTGAAAGCTGAGAAACCCGTTGTCATCTCCATGGGTGGCATGGCAGCCAGCGGCGGCTACTACATCAGCTGCGGAGCCAACAAGATCATTGCCGAGCCCACCACGCTGACCGGAAGTATCGGCATCTTCGGCATGATTCCTGAAGGCCGCGAGCTGTTGCAGGACAAGCTGGGATTGCGTTTCGACGTGGTGAAGACCAACAAACACTCCGACTTCGGTGCCTCCTCCGTCATGGGCATTTTAGCTCGCGGTTTCGATGAGAGCGAAAGTGCATTGATGCAAGCTGAGATCGAACGCGGCTACGACCTGTTCACCAGCCGTGTGGCAGAAGGACGCGGCATCTCGCAGGACAGCGTCGATGTTATCGGTCAAGGTCGTGTCTGGACGGGCGAGCAAGCCATCAAGATTGGTCTCGTTGACCAGCTCGGCAACCTCGAGGATGCCATCGCCGAAGCCGCTAAATTGGCTGAGTTGGACAAATACTCCACCGACTCCTATCCTGCCCCCTCCAACTTCATGGATCAACTGTTCAACCAAAAGCAGGAGAGCTACTTCGACACCCACATGCGTGCCGCCCTCGGCGAATTCTACCCAATGGTCAGCACCATGCAATGGATGTTGCAGCCGCAACGCATCGACCAATGCATTTACGCTCGCGTACCTTTTGACTTAAAGATTTGGTAAGCAACGCCAAAACAGATTATCGCCCAGCCTCAGTTCTTCGAGGCTGGGCGATTTTTTTATTCCGTCTGCGTTGCATTCTCCTTGAGGCTGTTGAGGTAGTCCTTAGGCAGCACGCCGTACTTGGCACGGAAGCACTTGGCGAAATAGGAACTCGATGTGAAGCCCACCTGATCGGCCACCTCCGTGATGCGCTGCCCTTGCCGTAGCAGTTGCGCGGCGCGCTCGAGGCGTTGCGTCTTCATGAAATCAACCGGTGTCATGTCAGTGAGCGCCTTGATCTTACGGTAGAAGCTGCTTCGGCTCATGTTCATCTGTTCGGCCAGGACGTCGATGGAGAACTCCTCGAAACGCATGTTCTGTCGCACGAGTTCCTGCAGGCGCTTCATGAACTGGATGTCCTGCTCGCTCATACCGAACTCACTTTCCACGCCGACCACGGCCTGCGTGCCCTCGACCTGCCGCATCTTCTCGTAGAAGCTCTGACGCATACGTAGGAGGCTGATGATCTGGAGATGCAGCTGTTTCATCGAGAAAGGCTTCTCCATATAAATATCCGCTCCGCTCTGCATTCCCTCGAGTTTGGCCTCAACCGTGGTCTTCGCCGTCAGCAGGATCACGGGCAGATGAGAGTAATTGATGTCGGATTTCAACTGCTTGCACAACTCGTTGCCATCCATGCGCGGCATCATGACGTCGGAGACGATGACATCGACCTCGTGGTGGCGCAGCACATCGAGCGCTTCGATGCCGTCGTGCGCCTTCAGGACAAAGAACCACTTGCGCAAGCCGTCGCCCGTAGCCTTGAGCAGTTCGTCGTTGTCCTCTACGAGTAGGATGCGGAAGGAACGCTTTTCCTCGATAGAATCGACGTTTTCTGCATCGGCGGCCTTCGCGGGAGCATCGTCCTTAAGTTCGTTGACGGCCGTCTCGTCCTGACGGATAGGCAGGACGAGCGTGAAGTTGGAACCACCTCCCACCGCATCAGCGTAAGTAATGTCGCCGCCGTGGGCCTTGGCCAGCATCTTGGCGTAGGAAAGTCCGAGTCCGGTGCCGAGGTTGGCCGCCGTGGCATCGCCGGCAATCTGGTAATAGACATCGAAGATGCGGTCGCGGTCGGCAAGGGGCACACCCGGTCCGTCGTCGATGACAGAGATGGAGAAGCTGTCCTCATCGTTCTGTTCCAGACGGAGGATGACCTCGGACTTCGCATATTTCAGCGAATTGCCCAACAGATTCATCAGCACCTTCGACACCTTGTCGCGGTCGAGTGTCGTAACGATCGAGGTGGTCGGCAACTGCAGCTGCAGCGACTCGCCCTGCACCTTCATCGGATCCTTGAACTGGCGGTAGATGCCGTCCAGCAGCTGAGCCACGTCGCACGAAGTCAATTGGAGGTTAATGCCTCCGCCGCTCTCTGCCTTCTGGAAATCCAACAGCTGATTGGTGATACCAAGCAGGTAGTTGGTGTTGCGACGGATGGCGTGGACGTGGTTGCGGTTATCGTCCGACAGCTCGCTCTCCTCCATCTGTTCCAACGGCAGGTTGATCAGGCTGAGCGGCGTTCGAATCTCATGGACGAGGTTGATGAAGAAGTTAATCTTCGACTGGAAGTTCTCCTTCTCCTGCAACAACCGGTACTCTTCCATGCGTGCCTCATAACGGTTGCGAAGTCTGCGGCTCGTGCGGCTGAAGGCGAAGTATATAAGCAGAACCGCTGCCACGAAGTAAAACGCATAGGCCCAGGATGTACGGTACCAAGGCGGCAGGATCGTGACGCGCAGACGAGCGTACTGATCGGGATTGTCGTTACCCGCCTCACGCAAGAGGAAGTCGTAAGTTCCCGGCGCCATGTTGGAATAGGTGGCTTCGCGGTTGTCAGAGCCACGCGCCCACGTCTTGTCGAAACCCTCCATCATATATTCGTAATGCACGAGCGTACGTCCGCTGAAGCGTGGCGAGGCAAAGTGCAGCGTGAAATGGTTGTTGGTAAAGGGCAACCTGATCTCAGACGTCGTGTAGAGCGTGTGGTCGAGTCCCAAACGGCTGAGTTCTGCCTCGCTATCCTCAATATTGGGGAACGAGAGATGGGTGATATAAATCGGTGCCTGCAGCACACCGCTTTTCACCTCAGCGGGATTAAAAGACATGATTTTATCGATGCAACCGATGAAAATGGAGCCGTCGGACATACAACACGACGCGTTCCAAGGTTTCTGTTCCCTCACGCCTTCGCTGGGCATCGTCATGGCATCGAGCTGCACGGACTGGTCGGCACGTATGCGTGCCAATCCCTCGTCGGTGCCCAACCACAATTCATGTCGCTGGTCTTCCTGAATGAAATAAATCTGCTCCTTCTGCAACGGCATTTCCATCGTCCCCAGTCGCTCGAAGTCGTCCTCGCCGGGTACATACCGGCAGAGACCTCCACCTTTCGTGCCAACCCACACGACGCCCTTGCTGTCGCACGCCACACTGGTGACGACGTTGCTGGGCAGCGATCTCGGGTTCTCGGCTTGGGACAAATAAATGGTGTAGAAATCTGTTTCATTCTGATGCTTGACGAACAGTCCATGCCCTTCACTGGCCGCCCATACGTTACCTTCGTGGTCTTCAGTGATATCGTTGATGCTGGTCATGGAGCTGATTTTCGAGAAGAACATGAAGTTATCGTGCCTGCGGTCGTAGATACGCAGTCCCCAGCTCGTGCCCACATAAATGTCGCCGCGGCTGGTCCGCAGCAGGCTCTGCACCTCGTTGGAGGCGATGGTGTAGGGACGATCGGCAGAATAGGTGTATTGTCGCAGGGCTCCGGTGGTCATGTCCATGACGAAGACGCCGGCATTCGACGTGCCGATCCACAGGTCGTTGCCGTCCTGCATGAGAGCGCTCACTCCCGTGATTCTTTCCCTGAGCTGCGCCGGGCGATGGAGCTCATTGGTTCCCTGCTCTTTCACGAAGAGGCCGCCGTCGGTGCCTATCCACAGACGTCCGTCGCTCGTGGGGCACAATGCACGAACCATATTGTGCGGATGGTCCTGCTCCGACGGCAACGGAATGACCAACCGGTTGGAACTTTGCGCAGGGCGGTAGTTGACTCCGCCATATTCCGTGAGGACCCACAGCGTGCCGTCGTTGGTCGCCAGCAGGCCGTTGATGCAATCGTCGCTAAGCCCGCTGTTGGGCACTGCCGGGTCATCGACGCGCTGCATCGTATTCGTAGCGAGGTCATAATCAAACAGGCCGTGCCCTGTACCTATGAGCAGATGATCTTCCTGCGCCAACAGCGCCTTCACGAACAGTCCGTCCTGCAAAACGCCCGTTTTCTCGATGACGTGGTTCTCGGTGTTCAGCCGGAATAGTCCCTGGTCACAGCCGATGAACAAGCGGCTCCCGACGTTGGCAATACACATCTTGTTCTTGTCCACGACATAACCCGGCACGGCATATTCGCGCTGGAAATGTCCCTCCTGACTATAGACCAGCAGTTTGCCGTCCAGCGTCACCACGTACACGAGGCCGTCCGTGCCCATTGTCATATCTGAGACGAAACCATTGTGGCGGCTGTCCTGCGAGAGCGTTCCTGCTTTCGGATCGTAGAGGAACAAGCCCTGGCCTTGCGTGCAGATCCAGACGAGGCCGTTCTGCGTGCGCATCATGCGGTCCACCGTGGAGCTGACGAGCACGCCATAGCGCGTCGGCTTGTCGAAACGCGAGAACGTGTTGGCAGTACGGTTGAAGATGTAAATGCCGAAGGAACCGCCGAACCACACGTCATCGCCCTGTTCCAGCAGCGACGTGATCTGGTCGTTCTCGAACGTAGAACCCGCTGCCACCATATTGCGATAGACACCGTTCCTGCGGCCGTCGAAGCAGTTCAGACCATTCGCCGTGCCGATCCACACGAAGCCGTAGCTGTCCTGCATGGCACACAGCACACGGTTGTCCGAGAGGCCATCGACCGCCATGAAACTCTTGAAACCCGAGGCACGACTGCCCGTCATGCCCGCCAGCGCCAGCACTATGGCTAAGCAGACCCGCCTGAAGCAGAGATAACGCTTTGCTGTCATATATCTTGTTTTATCCTGTTATTATCGGTTCTATTATAATCGGTGCTATTTCCCGTTTCTCATGTGCAAAGTTAGGCTTTTTCGTTGGAAACAAAAAATCATCTGGAGCAAGAATTACGTTTATCGTTGCTTTTTACCTCATCTTGTCCCTTTCTGACGAAAATTTTTCCTTTCGTACACCTTATTATATATACCTTTGCAGCGTAAAACGAGAAAAAATGATGAGACAAACACTTTTCGTCCTGGCGTTGGCCGCTGCCACGCTGAGCGCTACCGCTCAAACCCAGTACACCAACCCGGTCATCAACCGTTCGTTGCCCGACCCCACCATCCTTCGTGCAGGGAACACGTTCTACCTGTATGCCACCGAGGACATCCACAACGTGCCTATCTACCGTTCGCGCGACCTGATACAATGGAACTACATTGGCACATGCTTCACGGATGCCACGCGTCCGCAGATGGTTCCAGGCGGCGGCATCTGGGCGCCCGACATCAACAAGATCGGCGACAAGTACGTGCTCTACTACTCCAAGAGCACGTGGGGCGGCGAGTGGGAATGCGGCATAGGCGTTGCCGTGGCCAGCCAACCCCGCGGACCGTTCACCGACGTCGGCAAACTGTTCATCAGCAGCGAAATCGACGTGCAGAACAGCATCGACCCCTTCTACATCGAGGACAACGACAAGAAATACCTCTTCTGGGGTAGTTTCCGCGGCATCTACGCCATCGAGCTCTCCGACGACGGACTCAGCGTGAAGGAAGGAGCACAGAAGCGCAGGATAGCAGGCACCCTCACCGAAGGCACCTACATCCACAAGCACGACGGCTACTACTACCTCATCGGCTCGGCAGGCTCCTGCTGCGAGGGCCTCAACAGCACCTACCGCATGGTCGTCGCCCGAGCCCGACGCATCACGGGACCTTACTACAACCGCAGCGGTCAAGGCGCCCTGAGCAATTACTTCGAACCGCTGCTCGACCGCAACGACCACGTCGTAGGCCCGGGCCACTGTTCCGAGATCGTGCAGGACGATGCCGGTCAGGACTGGATCCTGTACCACGGCTACGACGCCAACGACGGCCGCGGCGGCCGCAAGGTATTCCTCGACCGCGTCTATTGGGACGAGGACGGCTGGCCGCGCATCGGCGACGGCACGCCGTCGGTGACCGCCGAAGCACCGCTCTTCGGCCAAGGCGTGGGCATCGACGACGAACTCGACGAGGAAGCCGAGGGCTTCTCAGTACGGCCCCGCTCCGTGCGCGACAGCTTCACCATCACACCCGCCGCCCTTCATGCCACCTACCGCTGGCAAGTCGTCGGCCTGCATGGCGAAATCGTCAAACAAGGCCAAGCCAACGGCCCCACACGCGTCGGAATGGACGACACACCCGAAGGAATGTACATCGTCAACATCAAGGGCAAAAAAAATGAAACCTCTCAGAAAATTCTACGCAAACCATAACTTTGCTCAATTTTTTGCCTTTAATGACGAAGGATTTATATCCTTTTATTAATAATCACATGTATCTTTGCACCAGAATTCTTCGAAATTATTCATTAAACTAATTCAAATCTACAAGTTATGAAGAAAACATTACTTCTTACGTTGGCACTGTGCGGCGGTATGGCCGTGCAGGCTCAGCAGGCACCAACTCCGCTGACTGATTCTCCGTGGACGAGTGCAGAACTGACCAATGGCACCTTCTATCTCTACAACGTGGAGAGCGGTATGTGGTTGCAGAACAACCGTCGCGACAGAGGACGCTGGACCACCTTCGCACAGTTAGGTCCTCACGGCTTCGACGTCGTACTCACACAGATTGATGACAACCACTGGCAGATCGACCCCAGGTTCGGGCACAATCACAGCATCAATGGATACGATGACTACGGCTACATGGACACAGGCCGCGACGTCACGCCCTGGGTCTTCAGCAAAACAGCAAAAGGCTACACCATCGCTACTGACGATGAGACAGGCGCTCTCTACATCCTCTCTGCAGCAGAGATGGGTGACGGCTTCAACGGCGTAGACGATGGCTGGTACATCGACAACCTGGGCTGGCCCGAGACCTCCACATGGCAGCTCGTCACTAAGGAAGCCCGTCTGGCCGACCTCGAGAAAGCTACCAAGGAGAATGGCAAGGATGCCACATGGCTCATCGACGACTGGGACTTCGCTAATCAGAACGAGCGTTGGGCCAGCTGGAAGAATGAAGTCACCGGTTCCGGCTCCGGCATCGCTGTCAGAGACGGTTTCAACTGCATCGCCAACCGCGGCTTCGAGTGCTGGAGCGGCGGTCATGGTGAGTTCTATCAGGTCATATCTGGCATTCCCAACGGCACCTACGGCCTCACCGTGCAGGGCTTCTATCGCGACGGTTCCACATCCGGCGTCCTCGGCAAGCACGAGGAAGGCACCGAGGAGTTCCGCGCATGGTACTTCGCCAACGACGCATCGGCTCCCTTCATGTCCATCTGCGACAACGGCGTTACTGAAGAAGTGCCCGATGCACTGATCTTCGTCGATGGATTCTACAATCCCGGTAACGGCGGCGATGCACTGCCCCGTGCCACCACTGCTTTCTTCCTCGGCTACTACAAGAACCCCGAGCTGAAGGTTGTGGTCACCGACGGCACCCTCCGCATCGGTATTCGCAAGGAATCCGACACCAGCGATGACTGGCTCTGCTTCGACAACTTCGAGCTCACCTACTACGGCTCCGGCATCGACCTCTCAGAGGTGAAGGGCAACCTGCAGAAAACCCTCGACGAGGCTGCTGCCTACGAAGGCACCGTGCTGCCGCTGCTCGCCGCTGCCGTCAGCAATGGCGAAAGCGTCATCAACGGCACTGACGCCACGGCTATCGCTGCTGCCACCACCGGCATCCAGCAAGCCCTCGCTGCCACCAAGGCCATGAACGCCGCCCTCGCTTCTGCTGAGGAAGTCAACGGTGCTGACTACAAGCCCAACTTCTTCACCACGGCTTACTCCACAGCCCAGAGCGCTTCGCAGGCTACCGACGCAGCTGCCGTCAACGCCGCAGCTACGGAGCTGACCAAAGCCGTCAACGATGCCTGGAACGGTATCAACGCCTACAACGCCTACAACGCCACCGTGCCCCTCGCACTGAAGGACGGTGTGGCACAAAGTGTCGTCGATGCTACCCAGCCCGTCATCGAAGCCAGCGCAAGCCTCGGCGAGATGAACAATGCCCTCGAGACACTCCGCACCGCTCGCAAGATTGCCGTGGCCGAGACACATCCCGATGTATTCCCCGGCAACGCCCCTGAGGACGGCGGTGACTACTACATCTACAACGTCGGCCTGAAGCGCTTCCTCTGCGGCGGCGGCGACTGGGGCGCACACGCCTATGTCGGCTTCCCAGGCGTGGAAATCACCCTCTATGCTGGCACCCGCACTCCTGGCGAAGGCGAAGAGTTCGATCCCTACAGCGGATTCGTCATCGACACTCATCTCAAAAATGGCGATGACCTCCACTATCTCAACTATGGTGGCTACATGGACACCGGTGGTCAGGATCTCTGGGAGTTCGTGCCCGTCGAAGGCAAGGCTGGCGTGTATAACATCGCCCGTGCCAATGGCGAGACCAACGATGGCGGCCAGCGCATGCTCCTCGGCTATCGTCCCAACACCTACGGCAACATCGACACCGACATGTACGGCGAGAGCAATGTCAACAACCAGTGGAAGCTCGTGACCGCCGCCGAGCGCGACGCCCTGCTTGCCACTGCCACCAACGACAACCCGCAGGATGCTTCCTACCTCATTTCCTGCCCGAACTTCAACCAGCGCGAGGACGACAGCGCATGGTTCCACGAAACCGGCACCATCTGGGGCCGCGGCGGCAACAACAAGGATTTCCCCTTCGAGTGCTGGAATGAATCTGCCGTCACCCTCTCACAGGTTGTCTTTGGCTTGCCCGAAGGATGGTACGTCCTCAGCGCTACCGGTTTCTACCGCGAAGGCGACCATGAGTTCCAGACCTATGCCATCGGTTCCGGCGGCGAAGCCCTGCAGAAAGCAACGCTCTTCGCCAACTACGACGAGGCGCTGCTTCCCAACATCACGGCTGAAATTGATCAGGCTCCCGGACTCGGTGCCACCATCCGCGTGGCTGAAGAGCTCAACGAGAACGGCGATGCCGTACGCGTCAACGAAGGCGGCTACTATGTAGGCGAATATCCCTACTGGGCATGGCAGGCTTGCGACTACTTCGAGTCCGGACTCTACAAGACACAGTTGCTCACACATGTGGACAACAGCGGAGAGCTCGAGATCGGTGTGCAAAAGGATGACTACGTGCAGCCGCGCGACTGGGTGGTCGTCGATAACTTCCGCCTCACCTACTTCGGCAAGCAGCAGCCCGACATCGATGCCATCGAGGCCGTACGCGACAACGTCGCCAAGCAGAACGCAGCTACCAGCATCTTCAACCTCCAAGGCCAGAAGGTCAGCAACGCTACACAACGTGGCATCTACATCAAGGACGGCAAGAAGATTGTCGTAAAGTAAGATTATCTTAACTCAACACACACATAGGCGTGCAAGCAAACACGCCTATGTGTGTTTTTATATAAACGTGAATGAATACCGACCAATGAAACTCCTGAGACGATTACTTTCAGCGCTGATGGTTATCGGCGCTGCCCTTCCCGCTAATGCCCAATCGAGCGAACCTTCCAACGCTAAGACCGGCGACATCAACCTGCTGTTCATCGGCAACAGCATCACCGCAGGTGCCACCTTGAGCGACAGAGCCAAGCAGGCGCCACCCATCGTTTGCGGCCAATTAGTCCAAGAGGCAACGGGAGTGACCACCAACGTGTACAACGGAGGCCATTCGGGCATCACGACGCTCGGCTTCCTGCCGGGGCGCAATGACTTCACACGCCTATTGGCCGCTGCCAAAGACTACCAACGGAACAAGGCCAACCGCATCTACGTCTCCATCATGCTGGGCACGAACGACAGCGCCTGCTCGGGCACCGAGGGAGCGCCCGTGGCACCCGACACCTATGCCGCCAACATACGTAAGATCATCGATACGCTCATCGACAGCATACCGGGATGCAAGATCGTGCTCAACTATCCCATCTGGTACAGCCCCAGCACCTACAACGGAGCCAAGTACCTGCAGGAAGGACTCGACCGTCTGCACAGCTACTACCCCAAGCTCGATGCCATCGTCGAAGCGTACAGCCAGGTCTATGCCGGCAACCGCAACGTATGGGAAATCTTCGAGAACAACCTGGAGCTCTTCACGCGTGAAAAAGGCAACGCCGGCGACTTCTACCTGCATCCCAACCAGGTTGGCGCCCAGCGGCTGGCCGAGATATGGGCCAAAAGCCTGCTGGAACTCATCGCCGCAGACGGCATCAAACAGCTTAATTAATAAGGGGAGTTAAAACTACCATTCTCCATTGTCCATCATACATCTTACATCTTACATTCTCCATTGTCCATTATCCAGATGTTTTATAAGACAACGAATTTCACGAATTATACGAATTATTTCTTGTCCTATGGCCCTATCTTCACACTGCCACGACGCAAACGTAAATTCGTTTAATTCGTATAATTCGTTGTTTAAAAAGAAGAAATGCTCCGCCATTGTCCATTCTCCATTATCCATTCTCCATTGTCCATTGTCCATCATACATCTTACATCATACATCATACATCTTACATCTTACATCATACATCTTACATCATACATCATCCATCATCCATCATCCATCATCCATTGTCTACAGCTCCGCCTCAATAGCCTTGGCGAGGTCTTCGATCTGCGAGTCGCGTGCCTGCAGTTCTGAGCCGCGGCCTACGAGGAAGAAGGTAGGGAGGACGCTGACGCCGTAGAGCTGCACGATATCGTTGTTGATGCCCTCCGCACAATGGAGGCAGATCCACGGCAGCGCCTCGCACATCGTCTTCCAATAATGCTCGTCGGCATCCAACGACACCTGCATGATCTCCAGTCCGCGGCTATGGTACTTGGCATAGAGCTCGCGCAGCAAGATATTGCGTTGCTGGCTCTGCGGCAGGGCGTAAGCCGTGAAGTCGAGGAGCACCACATTGTCCTTCAACTCCGAGAGGCGTCGCTCACGACCGCGTATGTCGGGGAAGCCGAAATCGATGATTCCCGTCTCGCGTACCTTATCGCTGTCGAATTGTATCTCCATGGGCCGCGACTGGCGCGTATTACGCAAGCCTCGCAAGGCGATATTACGGAGGTTCTCCGTGCGCAAGGCTGCAGGATAACGCAAGTCCCACTGTGTGGCCACGGCAGCAAAGAACTGCACGTCGCTGCGGTCGTCCTCAGGATTGAAGAGCATCTGCGAACCGATGGTCTGGAACAGGGCGAAGTAAGCGGCCGACGACGACGGGTCGCGAAGGATAAAGTCGGATTTGAGCGTCTGCTTGTACTGACTGATGAGCAGCTTCGCGCGGTCGATCTTCTCCAATGCCGACAACGTACCCACCGTGTCGAGCGCCGCAAGCTGCTGCTGCAGCTGGATGTTCAGCTGCGACATGGTCTTCATCGTACGCGAAGCCTCGTTGCCTTGAATGTCGTAGTCGGTAGCCATGCGACGCAGGGGAGCCTCAACACGAATGTCCTCGAGGGAATCGACAACGAAGTTGATCACCTGACGGCCGATGCGCAAACGATAGAACTCGGGCGAAGCCGTTGAGTCCTGCGGCGAGGCGGGAACGACGAAGGCAAAACGTCCGTCCGCCTTCAGACGCACGGAATCCACGGGCTGCACGCCGGAGAGCGTCAGCGCCTCAAGCACCAAGGTGGAGTCGGCGGCATCGCTGACCGTGCCCTCGACGCGGAACGTGGGACCCGACGAGGTACAGGACATCATCGTCAGGAAAAGGTAACAAACGAGAAGTACGACGAGCGCCATGGCGATGACGCCGCGCATGATGGTCTGATTGGTTTTCTGAGCTCTTCTTCTTTTCATCTTATATCTTACTTAAAGCATTTCAGCGTGCAAAATTACAGAAAAATTCGCTAACTCAGCTCTTTTCGCCCACTTTTTTTCCTGCTATGCACGATGCCGGTATCCCGTCATTCCTGTGAAAAGCCCATAATAATCTCCCAATGTCCAGTCTTATCAGTTCCATACGAGACATTTTTTATCGCACACAGATTCCACAGATCTCACAGATCTCTCAAGGATAATGGAGTGTCACTACGTGACAGAAATCTTACAAATTGATTCAAATCTCTCAAATAATATCTCATCAATCATTAACCATTAACCATTAACCATTAACTATTAACTATTAACCATTAACCATTAATCATTAACCATTAACCATTAATCATTAACAATTAACCATTAACCATCCCTATCAACTCTGGGAAACGACGATGTCACCATAATTATTCATCAAAAATTTGGGTGATTCAAAGAATCGGAGTATCTTTGCGCCCAGAAACAGTAATTGACGTGCTATGAATACCACTTTATCACTTGAAAATATACTGCACATGCTTAGCGGTCTCAGCCTGAGCAACAGGCAGTGGCTGGCAGCACATTTAGTG
>JAEEHP010000242.1 GCA_016280855.1 Bacteroidaceae bacterium | reverse complement strand
TGCAAGCGTTTGAGAAACGTCGTCTTACCGGTGCCAGCCTTGCCCGTGAGAAAGATATTGCGATGGGTGTATAGCGCGTAGTTGCGCGCCATCTCCAGTTCTTGGTTGATTGCTTCCATGAGTGCAAAGGTACGAAAAAGTTTAAAGTATATCGTTTAAAGTTTAAAGTTTTTGCATAAGAGTGAGAATTTTTATGTACCTTTGCGGCACAAAACCCATTAAAATAGGTTATTCAAATGAAAAGTTTCTCTGATTTGGTGCGTCTGCGCCGTTCAATGCGTAAGTTCACCGATGAGCTGTTGTCGCCCGATGATGTGACGACGCTCATGAAAAGCGCTTTGATGTCGCCCTCGAGCAAGGGCAAGCATGCCTGGCATTTCGTCGTCGTGGACGACAAGGACATGTTGGAAAAGCTGTCGATGTGTAAAGCCCAGGGGTCGGACTTCCTCAGCGGTGCCGTCATGGCAGTCGTTGTCGTTGGTGACCCCTCGGAAAGCGACGTATGGATAGAGGATGCCAGCGTAGCCTCCACCGTACTGCTCTATCAAGCTGAGGATCTGGGACTTGGTGCCTGCTGGATTCAGGTGCGCGAACGATACACAGAAGAAGGCGAACCCGCTGACAACATTGTGCGTTATCTGCTGAACATCCCTGAACCGTTGCGCGTCGTATCCATCATTGCCCTTGGTCATAAAGGCATGGAACGCAAGCCCTTCAACGAGGAACGTTTGTTGTGGGACAAGGTGCATTTAGACAGGTGGGAAAGTTGAGAGTTGAGAGTTGAGAGTTGAAAGTTGAGAGTTGAAAGTGGAAAGTTGAAAGTTAAAGAGATCGTTTAAATGAAGAAGATAGCCATCATAGGAGCCGGACGAGTGGCTTGGAATCTCGCGCCAGCGCTGAAATCGTGTGGCGTAGAGATCATTGAAGTGTGGAGCAAGAGCCGCGCTTCAGCTGAAGCCTTGGCTGCGCATGTGGGTTGTCGCTGTACGTGGGGCACATTGGACGAGGTGACGCATGACGCCGACCTGCTGGTCGTGGCTGTGAAGGACACGGCCCTCCCGGATGTACTTTGTCAGCTTCATAAAGGCCGCGAGCAGACGCTCATCGTCCACACTGCCGGCTCCATGCCGCTGTCGCTCTTTGCCGATGCCGGACACGAACGCGGCGGCGTGTTCTATCCGATGCAGACATTCTCGAAGGAGCGTGCCGTAGATTTCGCGCGCGTACATCTTTTTATAGAGGCTATGCAAGCGGATGACGTGGAGGCGCTGGAAGACATGGCAACGGCGTTGACTCGTAACTCCGATTTCGTGCATCGTTCCACTTCCGCCATACGCCGCCGGCTGCATCTCGCCGCTGTCTTCGCCTGCAACTTCACCAACCATTGCTGCACGTTGGCCGACGATGTGCTGAGGGAGGCAGGACTCGATTTCTCGGTGATGCTACCGCTTGTCGATGAGACGATTGCCAAGTTGCATGAGTTGCCTCCAGCTCAAGCGCAGACAGGGCCTGCCATACGACGCGACGACAATGTCATGGGCGTTCAGATGGCGATGTTGGCCGACAAGCCCGAGATGCAAAAGATCTATACGCTCCTCTCAAAAAGCATACAACGTTATGATTAACTATGACTTAAAGAAGATACGCGCACTCATGTTCGACGTCGATGGCGTGCTGAGTGCCGAGACCATCTCGCAGGGCAGCGATGGCGAACCCGTCCGTACGGTGAACATCAAGGACGGCTATGCGTTGCGTCTGGCTCAGATGAGCGGTCTGCACATCGCCATCATCACGGGAGCTCGTCCCGAGGCCATCCGTCGTCGCTACGAGTTGCTCGGCATCGAGGACATCTTCCTCTCGTGTTCCGTGAAGATGCAGACGTACGAGCTGTTGAAACAGAAGCACGGCCTCGCCGACGACGAAGTGCTGTATATGGGCGACGACATCCCCGACTACGAGATTATGCAGCGCGTGGGCTGTCCTGTGTGTCCTGCCGACGCCGCCCCTGAGATTAAAGCTATTTCCGTTTATGTCAGTCATCTGAAAGGCGGCTTCGGCTGTGCCCGCGATGTCGTGGAGCAAGTGCTGAAGGTTCAAGGCAAATGGATGGCAGACCAAAAAGCATTTGGATGGTGAAACTGATTCTTGCAAGCAATTCCCCTCGCCGTCGCGAACTGTTGGGCGGTTTGGGTCTGGATTTCGAGGTGCGGGTGCTGCCCGGCATCGACGAGAGCTATCCGCCAGAGCTCGAAGGCGGCGACATACCCCTATATATCAGCAAGGAAAAGGCCAATGCCTATGTCGATCAGCTTGCTGACGACGAGTTGCTCATCACGGCCGACACCATCGTGTGGCTCAACGGCGAAGTGCTGGAGAAGCCTAAGGATGAAGCCGATGCCTGCAGGATGCTACGCGAGCTGTCGGGACATACTCATCAGGTGTTCACGGGCGTCTGCTTGACGACCCGCGAGAAGCAAGTGGCTTTCGCTTGCCGCTCCGACGTGACATTCTGCACCCTCAGCGACGACGAGATCCATTACTACGTTGACCATTACCATCCGCTCGACAAAGCCGGAGCGTACGGTGTTCAGGAGTGGATCGGCTATGTCGGCGTTGAACGCATCGAAGGCTCTTTCTTCAATGTTGTCGGGTTACCCGTTCAGCGCCTCTATCAGACTTTAAAACAAAACTTTAACATCAAATGAATAAACGATTATTGACAGCCGTTCTGTCTGCAGCCATGATTGTTCCCCTGTTCCTGTCCTGTGCCGAGGAGATGGGGGAGTACGTGCGTCCCGTTTTCGGTTCCATTCAATGCTCGCCTGATCCCGCCATTGCGGGCGACAGCCTGGAATTGATTATCCCTCATAAGGTTAAAGGCAACGGCATAGCCGGAACCACTTACACGTGGACCATCAAGGACATCGGTTGGGACGAGTCGAAACGTCAGCCCAAGGACACCGTGTTCACCATCGACGACAACTACGACGGCTACGGCAAGCGCGATCCGCGCGTGAAATTCCTCTTGCCGGCCGACTGCCCTGCAGGTCAGCATCAGGTGACGATGAAGGCCACTTACAGCGTCTATATCGGCGCTACGCTCTTCGACTGGGATCAGGTTAGCGGACGTATCAAGGTAGAAGAAAGATGACGATGCACCTCACCCTCCTGAGTTTATGCCTGTCGTTGGCCCAGGCGTTTGCTCCCTCGTTCGCCGACAGCACATTACGCCTCAACTATATCTTCTCGGGCGACAACCGCACGCAGCACATCGCCGTTGATCAGCTTTCGAAGACGGCAGGGTGGTACGGCCGTCGTCATCATCTTGCGGAGTTGTTCCTCGAAGGCAACGGCCAGTTGACGATGGTCGATCAAGCCTCTGGCGACACGCTCTATCGCCACTCTTTCTCGACGCTGTTCCAGGAATGGCAGCAGACCGAGGAGGCGCGACACGTCACGAAATCCTTCGAGAACACCTTTGTCGTTCCCCTGCCGAAACGCCCCGTTGACATCGTCGTGCAACTTACCGACAACCATCGTCGTGTGCAGTCGATGCTGCGTCATAGCGTTGACCCTCAGGACATCCTCATTCGCGACCGCAGCAGCGAAACGCCCACACCCTGGCGATACATCCGCCGTGGCGGCGATTCGAAGGATTGTATTGATGTAGCCTTTGTTGCCGAGGGCTTCGGCGACGACCAGATGGAGGACTTCCTCGCCATGTGCGACAGCAGCGTCGCAGCCCTCTCTGAGCATGAGCCTTTCCGTTCGATGATCGACCGTTTCAACTTCATTGCCGTCATGCCGGTGTCCCGTCAGAATGGCGTGAGTATTCCTCACCAGGGGCTGTGGGTCGATACGCCTTTGGCATCAAGCTTCGACACGTTCTACAGCGACCGCTATCTCACCACACTACATATCAAGCGTTTGTACGATTTGATGACCAATATTCCCTTCGAGCATTTCATCATCCTCGCCAACACCACCGAATACGGCGGCGGTGGCATCTACAACAGCTATAACATGGCCTCGGCCAAATGTCCGCGTTCGAAGCTCGAGGTCATCGTGCATGAGTTCGGGCACTCCTTTGGCGGCTTGGGCGACGAGTACGACTACGGCAACGATCCCGAGCCGATGTACCCCGCCGACACCGAGCCTTGGGAACCTAATCTCACCACGCTCGTGGACTTCGACAGCAAATGGAAGGATATGCTGTCATCAGGAACGGCAATCCCCACCGTGCCCGATGGCAAACAGCTGACTACGAAAGTCGGTGTTTACGAAGGAGGCGGCTATCAGCAGCGCGGTGTCTATCGGCCTACACAACTCTGTCGCATGAAAGTCAACGAGGTTCATGAGTTCTGCCCCGTCTGTCAAAGGGCGTTGCGACGCATCATCGATTTCTACACACGACCATAACCGAACGAACAATAAACACACGACAATGAAAGTAAGCAGTAAAATCATCGCCTCACTTGTGCTCGTCGTAGCACAGGCAATCATCCCCTTTTTAGCAGAGGACAACGCAGTCCATGCACAACGGCTTCGCTACCGCGAGAATGTCCCTACGGACAGCATCATCCTCAGCGACCCCTGCATTCTCGCGGACTCAGCCACCCACACCTATTACATGACCGGCACGGGAGGATTGATGTGGACGAGCACTAACCTGCAGACGTGGAACGGTCCGCGCAATGTCATCGAGATCGACACCGCGTCGTGGATGGGCCGTCGTCCTCAGATCTGGGCTGCCGAGCTCCATCACTATCGTGGCAAATACTACTATTTCGCCACCTTCACCAACAACGCCGTCACCATCGACACCGTTCGCGGCCGCCGTATTCCCCGCCGTGCCTGCCATGTGCTGGTGTCGGATAAGCCCGACGGCCCCTATCGTCCCATGAAAGACCCCGTCTATCTGCCAGCTTTCAAGCCGACGCTCGACGGCACGCTGTGGGTCGATACCGACGGCCATCCCTACATGGTCTATTGCCATGAATGGTTGCAGGCCATCGACGGCACGATAGAGAAGATACGCCTCACCGATGATCTCAGCGGCAGCATCGGTACGGCACAGCTCATGTTCCGCGCCAGCGAGTCGCCTTGGAGTCGCAACGACGAGGGCACAGGCCCTAACGGCGTCACCGACGGTCCGTGGCTTTTCCGCACGCAGACAGGACGTCTCGGCATGATCTGGACCAGCTGGATTGGCAAGGACTACACCATGGGCGTAGCCTATTCCGAAAGCGGAACGCTCGATGGTCCCTGGGTGCAGGAACCTAAGCCCCTGACCCCTCCGAACTACGGTCACGGCATGATCTTCCGCGATTGGCGGGGCCGTCTGCTGCTGAGCCTCCACAGCCACGAGACCGTCAACGGTCGCACCGTGCGCCGTCCCCATTTCTTCCTTCTTGACGACGAAGGCGACAAGCTAAAGCTCATTGCCCATTTCAAGCCCTGAACGTTGACCTCACGATTAACCGTGTGGCCCGAAACGGCCATACGTGATAGCTCATGAGCATACGATTTTGGATTGCTTGATGATGATGCAGCAATCATTATATCTGTTAAACACTGATTGTATTACTTTATTTGTATTTTTCCAAGGGAAAGACCATCAGATAAAAACTTCCTGACACCTGGCACCTATTTCAAACGAAAAAATAATTTTATTTCAAATAGACTACAGACTACAGCCGTTATGGATTACCTGCGCTGTAGTCTGTAGTCTGTTTTGAACAAAAAATATTTTGCCTTACCAGAACTTTCCGCTCGAGCTTGCTCGCTTCAATTTTCAATTTTCAACTTTCAACTTGTGACTTGACTGACTAACCTCATTTGGAACCCTCAAGGGTTTCCGCCAAAACCCTTAAGGCTTTTCGTTGAAACCCTTGAGACTATTTGCCGGAAGCCTCAAGACAACTATGCTTTGACTTCCAGCGGAACACAGACTGCCTTATTCCTTATTCACTTCCAAGATATACCCACGTTTCTTTAGTGAGACGATGGAGATGGAAGTGTCGGGGTCAAGCATCTTGCGGATATAGGTTATCTGAACGTTGAGGGCGAGAGAGTTGGCATAGCTGCCGTTACCCCACACGCGTTCGAGGATGAGGTCGCGTTCCACGATGTTTCCAAGATTCTGAGCAAGAAGGAGCAGGATATCACTTTGCCGCACGGTGAGGTGTTGGCGGTGGCCGTTATACTCGATAGTGGCGAGGGTGGGGGAGAAACGGGTGTGGCCGAGGAGAAAGGAAAAAGACTCTGGAGAGTCCGTCCTTTCTTTTATCCTCGCTATTATTTCTTCTGGATAGAACGGTTTGGGAATATAATCGTTGCCTTTCAAGTCGAAACCTCTAAGGCGGTCGGCTTTCTCAGTTCGGTCGGTGAGAAAGAAGATAAGTACGCGCGTGTCCACCTGGCGGATGCGGCGTGCCAACTCGAAGCCG
>JAEEHP010000241.1 GCA_016280855.1 Bacteroidaceae bacterium | reverse complement strand
CCACGGCCGAAAGGATGATGGCCGACTGTCGCTCCTTATGTTCTTCGTTAAGTGGATTCGCCTCCGGACGGTACCCTAATTGTATCACTTCGTCTCCCTCTTCAGGAACACTGCTGCCAGCGTCGCAGACAGTCTTCGACAGGTCAATATAACCCTCATCGGCATTGTTGCCTGAGCTTACGCCAACCACCAATCGCCAGTAGTATTTCGTGTGCAGCATACCGTTGCTGTCGGGTTGCAGGCGGAATGCCTGACAACGTGCCTGGTCGCCCACGATAAACTCCTGGTAAACACGGCGCTTGCCGTCGCTTGTCTCGAAATAACAGCGGTAGGCGTCGTTCAGTTCCTCCACCCGCGACACCTTCATGGCTCCGGCCGTGATGCCCAGCTCGCCTCCGATATGTTTCAGCTCCAGTATGGTGATGCTCCTGAAGGTAGCAGCCTTGCGGATGGTCAGGAAGTCGAACTCTGCCGTGGAGTTCCCGTGCTCGTCAATGGTCACGGCTCCGCCAGTGCCGAGAGCCCCCGGTGTGTAGTGGCCGAAGAAAACGCCTTTCAGAAAGGTGATAAAGAAGTTGGTCTCATCGTCCTGATCCTTGCGGAGGAAACTGCCGGCCCAATTACCCAGGGCACCCAATAACGACAAAAAGGCGTTACCAATACGGGTCGCCGTATTGGCAGAGGTCCTGCGTTCGTCCCTGATGGCCTCAAACTGCTCCTTTAGCTGCTGATTTGTCTCGTTGTCCATGTTCTCCTTAGTAAGGGAGCCAGAATCGTCTCCTGGACTCCCGTAGTCGAATGAAGAAAGAAATTTAAGTTCAATGCAAATATATGTAGAATGTGACTGTGGGAAAAATACGCTACACCCATTCGGCAGCATCGTACACGACGTCCACGGGCTCGTCGTTGTCGATGTGGAACATCAGCCCACACAGTCCCGTGAATGAGTCACGGCCAAACTCTGTCGAAAGGATGTTGTCCATCTGGAAAGACTCTATCCCCTGCAGCGCACCCCGGTCCTGATCGTAGATAATCCTACTGACAAACTGATGGAAGATACGACGGCAGAGGCGCATCTTCTCGTTGTAGTCATCCATGTCGAGTTGCTTGTAGCGGGCAAAGATGAACACGGTATAGGTGTTCTTTTCGTAGAATCCGTCGGGAGTCTCACGGGTGGCTCCGGCTGTGATGTCATCCACCATCACGAAGTTGGCCGTTTTCTGATACTCTGCCATCACTCCCTGGGCGCCTTCAATGCCGGAGCAGAGGCAGCCCTTGAAACCGTTTTCCACGGCGAGTTTGTTCTTCTCTGCCAGCGAACGGAAGTATTCCAGTGCGTCAAATTGTTCTGTGTACATATATGGGTCAGTTTTGATTCTTGATTTTCTCCAGCTGCTTACGCTGGATTTCTATCTCACGGGCCTTCGCGTCCAGTTCGGTCAGCGCGCGCCAACAGTCAATCTGCCGGATGGCTGACTCCTTCAGTACGTCGCCGCCGGTCAGCGCACGGATCTGAGTGTTCATCTCTGCTATAAGGTCATAATCCTCCGACTCGTAGTCTCCCTGGCGGAAAAAGTTGGGGAAGTTCTCTGCCAGCACCTTCTTGATATGCTGGTACCAGAAGAACACGCCCAACAGTTCCTCAGGCTCAAACTTCACATCCTCCTTGATGGCCTTGTCGTCATCCCCGTGGTAGAGATATCTCGCCAGCTGGTTCAGGAACCGGTCTTGCCGGTGAATGAGATACAGCTGGTAGTAGCGCTCGGCCAGAAGGTAATCCTCAAACGTCACCTTTCTCATGTTGATATCAACCGCGTGGTATCCCTTGACGTGCTCCAGCCGCACATCGCAGTCCTCCACGTGGTCGATGAAGTCAAACTGATGTATCAGGGACTGCACCTGCCATGGCCGCAGATACACCACCTTGCGTTTCGGCGTCCTGACCACGCATTTGAATCCCTCACTGGTGCGCTCCTTCACATCCACGCCGCAAAACGTGCAGAACATATACGTCTTCACGGCTGCCCGTTCAAAGCAGCGGCACATCAAACGGAGCAGCCAGCGCAACTGGTCTTGCGTGAGGTCTTTCCAGCACGTCGGACCGTAGAGCTGCAGCCCTTTATCCGTTGAATACGAAGCCTGCCGAGTCAGCAGTGTTCCTGAAGTTCTGGGCATGATTGAGGGCGTAAGCGTCTGAATTTAAATAAGTCGTGTATGTGGAATTATCCTTCTCCAGCATCCGCATCAACCGGCGGTACTTGAAGGCGGTCAGCTTGCGGTCTTGAAGAACGAAACCGGCCATCACCTCCAGCATCGCATTGACGGCTGCACGCTGGTCGTTGGTGAGCGCATTGGAACGGACAGCCACCAACAGCTCCTGCAAGAACTCGTCGCCGACATGCTTGCGAAGGAACTCATCGCCCTTCAGCAGCTGAGGGCGTGCACTGTCCCAGTCCTTGGCCGACGGATTGGTGATGCCGCAGAAAGTGCGCAACATCGATAGCTTATAGAAGAGCATCGGGATGGCCATTGCAGCCTGACTTTGTGTCCCCCACCCTTCTACGGTGGTGAGCAGCGTGACCAGACGCCCCTGTGCATTCAGCAATGCACGCTGCAGGTCTGCCTCTAGGGCATTGACGCGGGCCGACGAAGCCGGTGCCACATTCTGGTTGCTCACCACGCCGAATCCGGTCGGGGTAATGACGAGGTCGAGCGAACGGAAGATGCGCAGCACACTGGCAAGGCTGATCACGCATACCAGTGCATGCCGGATCTGCGTATTCCCGTCAACTGCACTCACGCCGGCGTCGCCAAGAAAATCATCCGACATCGAATCGTATACGTCACTGAATTGTGGTGACACTTTCTCGAAAACCTCATCCGTAGGATAAGCCATGGCCGGCATGGCTGCCTCGAATTCCTCTTTGCTGATGTTTATCATATTTGTTGTAAATTTCAGGTTTCAGTAGTAATCATAACTCTACATTCTACACTATGAATCATGCGTCCTGCTCTCCTCCATGTCCTTGTTCTTGTCAAGCGTGGTGAGCTGCATGATTGGACAGTCCACGGTGAACTTGTCGGCCAGCCCGTTGTAGTGAAGCACCACGTGGTAGGGCTTCAGCATGATTTCGCGGTAAGGCGTCTGCTGCATCTGCTTCAGCGTGGCCAGCTCGCGCTTGTCCGAGCCGGAGTTGTTCATCTGACTCTTGCCCGGAGTGGCGCCGATAAGATTGGGATGAACGCCCAGCGCAAAGCAGAGCACGTTGGCTGCCTCCTGCATGTCGTCGCTCCAGTCGCCGCCCTCCTTCTTGTTGCCCTCATTGAGGTTGATGATGCGGATCATGCGGTTCTCCTTCCCGTTCGGGTCCACATAGTAGCCCGTGATGAGACCCTTGCCGGCATTCTCCGGACCGCACACAAAGTCGATGATGTCCTGCTTCTCTTTCATCACGCGGCGCTTGCGCTCATCCTCGTCGATGATATTCTCCTCGTCGCAGAGGTTCATCCAGTAATCCTTGTGGATTTCAATCTGGATACGCGGCGCACTGGTATTCTTTATCATATACCGCTTGCCGATGCCGATAAGACGGTAGATGTCATACCAGGCGTCGCGCCAAACAGAGAAGTAGTATGGGATGGGATAGAACTGGTAGCCGGGAGTGGGCATACGGCTCACCACGGCGAAGATGCGGTCTTTCGTAATCTCCTTGCCCGTGCGCTTGCGGCCCATTGCCGGGTCCACGGCCCTGCCTATGCGCACCATCAGGTCGCCAAGCGGGTTCATCAGGTCGAGCAGCGGGTATTCGTCTACCCGAGTCGGGTTCTGGCGCCGGAAGTTGCCGTAGAACAGGTGCTTGATACGTCCGTGCTCGGGCTTCTCCAGACGGCAGTAGCAGGCCTCCTTGTGCCGGATGTTCACAATCTTCGAGCCGTCGCGGCACAGTTCGATGACCGACACCGTCCAATAGTAGTACATCATGTCCGTGGCCTGCTCCAGGAACTGCTCGTGTAGCGAGTTGTCCAGGCAGAAGGCGCGGATGTCGGGGTCCTGGGTGTCTTTCCCCGTCGCGCGGTCCACGAAGCGCACACCCTTGCCGTAGAGACTCAGCGTGTTGTAGCTCTGGCACTGGCTCATCACGATGTTCTTGCCTATCAGTTCCTGCACGTGGTAGGGCAGCTCGTCGTCAGGACCGTAGGGCACATAGTAGCGCTTCACGCCGTTACGCACCGTCACCGGCCTGTACTGGATGATGCAGCCGTCCTCTTCATCGAAGATGGTGTCACCGCCATACTGCGAGTTGATGGAAGCTGCCGCGTTGGTGGCTCCGATGGCACCGCCCGGCAACACCATGTAGCGGTCAAAGTCGCCGCGCGAGCCTATCTTCTGGAGCGTCATTTCTTCTTTTTCCATATTTGTCAGTTATCGTTATCGTTAACGTTATCGTTAATAATGCACCGGATGACCGTTGTAGCGCACGATGAAACAGTCGGGCACCGTGCGGATCTGGCCGTTGCGGGGATTCAGCAGACGGTGCCAGCCGCCGCGCCAGTAGCCACCCTTCACCTTCCAGCCGTAGTAGCGCACCACGGCCCCTCCGTCTTCCAGCGACCAGGCTTCCACGTTCACCGTCTGGTTCCATATCCGCGCCGTGTCCAGGCTCTTCTGCACATCCTTGATGTGCATCGATTTCTTGATTTCTGCCATCAGTTGAAAGTGAAGTCAAAGGTGTTGTCAAAGATGCGGCCGGCACGGCGGAGGTCAAGAACGTTCTGGTTGCGTTGAGCATACTGGTAGGAGAATGTGAAGCGGGTCAAATGGTCGTCGTCGTTGCTCTGCTCGCTCTTCGAGTCGGTAATCACCACCTCCTTTACACGGGCGACACTGCCGTTATAGACGTTCATCACGTAGCAGCACTGCGAGCGGAACAGGTCGTCAAGCCAGTTGGCCTCGGCCGTGTTCAGGATGCCCGTGTCGGCCTTGAACGTGCGCGTCTCCTCTATCTGGTAGTTGCGCAGCTTGCCGTGACGGCGCATCGTCGAGCGCTTGTAGGTCGGATCCACGGTGTGCGTACCCGTGCAATAGAAGATTTCCTGGCAGCCGAAGGAATTGTCGAAGGCAATGATCGGTGCACAGTCCACCGACTCGGGAAGCACCTCGAAATCCTGCGAGCGGCTCCCTGCCGTCACCGTATAGCCTGTCAACGTCTTTCCGGTGGCGGTGAAGCGGTCGGGCGACACGTCGAGCGTGGTGTACTGCCCGTTTCCGCCTACTACCGTGGCCGTGAAGGTGCCTGTAGAGCCGTCGCTATAGGTGGCGGTCACAGAGGCCCCGCCGGTACCCACGAAATGCAGGTACTCCAGACGCCCCAGCGCCGTGCGCTTCGGCCCCATCAGGATGGTCAGGAAATGATTGTTGCAGAATAATTCTGCCGTGGTCACGCCTTCGGCTATGCCTACGTCGGCCATGCAGAACACCACCTGCGTGGATGTCGAATCACTGGCGACGGTGTTGGCCGTGCCCTCGCTGTCAACGCTCTCCTCGGTAACGCTGACGGTCAGGTTCACCACCAGTTGCTGGCGGGCATAGGGCTCCAGCAGCTGCGAGAGG
This sequence comes from Bacteroidaceae bacterium, assembly GCA_016280855.1. GTDB lineage: Bacteria > Bacteroidota > Bacteroidia > Bacteroidales > Bacteroidaceae > Physcousia. The sequence goes on along the minus strand of JAEEHP010000241.1, from coordinate 2,233 downwards.
TCCTGAAGCGAGATGATGCCGTTCAGCGGAAACAGGTATTCGTCGTAGATGATGTCGTTGCCGGCAGTCATCTCCACATGGGCGCGGTTGTCCTGGCCTATCTGAAAATCTATGTCAGGTACCGAGCAACTGAAGCATTTCGCTGGTAATGATGGTAAATTCATATCTTCTCCGTTTTGTTTCCACAAAGATAGACCATCGCGCGCATAGGTAAAAATACACAAAGAAAAGAGGAGCCCGCTTCACAGTGAACCCCTCGCAAAAAAATAAAAAAATAATGAAAGGAGGAATCTTTTCCCGTAGGTCCTCCCCCGGGGAGGACTATCAGAAGGCGCCGTCCCAGATGCGCCATATCTGCCACTTCACGCTGCCGTCCTCCATCGACTTTATCTGGTATCCTTTGTCGTGGAGATAGTTCAGCACGTCTTCTTCGCTGACGGTCATCATCGGCGCCAGGTCATCGATGATATCCTGAGTCGTTTTGTTGTCCTCCAGCAATTTCGAACCGCCGAACTCCGGCACGTTGCTGCGAAACTGGAAATAGGCATCCAGCACCTTTGCCACAAGTTCTTTTGTCTCTGCCATAGTCATTGCTCGTTTAATGCTTCTCGTATTCTGCTGAACTGCTTACTCAGACGGCGGTAGGCCATCGCAAAGTCGCGCGCCTCGTGGTCGTCTTCCCAGAAGTCACCTACCAGCGCCAGGTCAAGGCTGCGCTCCATCAGGTCGATACTGATTTCCAATGTGTCATCGTTGCACAGGTCTTCCAGTGCCTCCAATACTTTCGGTGTCAAATTCATAACTTCATCCTCCTATCTCGTTAGGCCGCTCTGCGGGCAGTTCTACGTATGGTGGGGGCAGAATGGCCCCGTCCGCGGTTTGCTTTGAAGTTTCATCTCCGACACTTCGGTTTTCACTCTCTTGTTGCGGACGGGGAATCATTCCGTTTTGCTCTCTCCACTCGTTGATGAGCTTGTTGTGCTGGGCATAGAGCCGGTTGCGCTGCTCCACGAACAGGTCGTGTATTTCGTCTAACTTCTTGTTGCGGCGAAGGTTGGCCATCTGGATGGCAGAGTGCATCTCCATCTTCAGCCGCCGGTGCTCCATGGTGCATTCCTCTATGGCACTGTTCTTGGCCTTGCCCTCCTCAATCTTGCTCTCGCGTATCTGCCGCAGGATGTTTTCCACTCTCTGCGTATATTCCTCGTAGGTCATCATAGCGCACCTCCTTCCAGCCATCCGGCCAACAACAGCGCACCCACGAGCGCCACCATGTACAGGTGGGCCAGCAGGACGTGCTTGTTCGTCACTTCCTCACCGGTGAACGCCGAGAACCACTCGTTCCTGGTGGCCATCCATGCGGCTACGTTCACGCTGAGTTCACATCTCCAGTTCTTTACAGTTCTCTCCGCATTGGAAAGCACCGAGGGCTGAACCTGCCCGAGTTGGATTGTTCGTTGCATATTGCTGTATTGTTTAGCATTACAGGGTACGCCCTGCGCGGTTGAATGATTCACGCCGAAAGGGGAGAGTTCCCACTTTTCAAGACACGTTTACGTCAAGCATTCCTGTTCCGCCTCGCGGCCGGAACCCTCTCCCCAGGAGACAGGAAAAGCGGCAGCCTTCCCTGTCGCTAAACAATACAGACTCCGTCCGAGGACTTATATCTACTGGGTGGCCACCGCTATTGGTGTGATGAGACCTCTGGCAGGTCTCGTTAAGTAAGAGCATAAAAAATGCCCTGAGTCGTTACTCGGGCGTCTTTCACCGCCCCCGGAGCGAACCGCTCTGTATTGTTTAGCGATGGCAAAGGTAAGCAATAATCCCGAAACATGCAAGCGATTACGCGAATTATTTACGCAAAGTTTACGCAAATGGCGGAAATATGGAAGATATGGAAAGAAAATGTAGAAAGAATGTAGAAAGTTAACACGTTCCCGGCGATATGTATACAAATCCCGCTTTTCTTATACATGAAAAAGCCCCGATGCTCTCGCACCAGGGCTCTGCGCTCTATTAAATTACATTTATATGAAGTCAATCGATGCTAAAAGCACGACGTCCTACATATTGGTTGCGCCGCAAGCCCAGCGGCGACTTGTGTTCAATTCGGCGATTTAGGGCCGGGGCTTATTGTATGCGATCGGCTGCTCGACGTATGCGTTCCGACAAGTCCACCAGTGCACCTTTCAGTTGGTATTTTTCTTCCTCGCTGAACTCTGTTGGTTTCTTG
>JAEEHP010000240.1 GCA_016280855.1 Bacteroidaceae bacterium | reverse complement strand
GTCATCTTTGCATTTTACCCTGCCTAAGTGAAAATTTTATTTTGCAAAGCAAAATAATTGCCAAAATATTTGGAAATTCGGAAATAATGTTGTATCTTTGCACCAGAATATTAAACAATTGAATTATGAAACAAAAACGAATCTTCGGTTATTGCCTTCTGGCAGCCATCCTGTGCCTGTTCTCCTGTAAGGACCGCAACTATGAACGTGTGGGCGGCGACCCCATGCAGACGCGCATCTATACCCTCGACAACGGCCTGAAAGTGTACCTCTCTGTCAACAAAGAAGAGCCCCGCATCCAGGCCTACATTGCCGTGCGTACGGGCTCGAAGAACGACCCTGCCGAGACGACCGGCCTGGCTCACTATCTGGAGCACCTCATGTTCAAGGGAACCAAGCAGTTCGGCACCACCGACCCCGAGGCTGAGGCTCCTCTGCTGGACGAGATTGAGCAGCGCTACGAAGAGTATCGCACCCTTACCGACGAGGCCCTCAGAAAGCAGAAGTACCACGAGATAGACAGCGTCTCGCAGTTGGCAGCCAAGTACTTCATTCCCAACGAGTACGACAAGCTGATGGCCGCCATCGGCAGCCATGGTTCGAATGCTTTCACCTCGAACGACGTGACCTGCTACGTGGAGGACATCCCCTCGAACGAGATTGAGAATTGGGCAAAGGTGCAGGCCGACCGCTTCCAGAATATGGTCATCCGCGGTTTCCACACCGAGCTGGAGGCTGTTTACGAGGAATACAACATCGGCCTCTCGAACGACGGCAACAAGCAGTACGAGGCTATGCTGGCAAAACTTTTCCCCACGCATCCCTACGGCACTCAGACCACAATCGGCACGCAGCAACACCTGAAGAACCCCTCCATCACGAACATCAAGAACTACTTCGCAAAGTGGTATGTGCCCAATAATGTGGCCATCTGCATGGCGGGCGATTTCGACCCCGACAAGGCGCTGGCCATCCTGAAGAAATACTTCGGCGAGTGGAAACCCGGCGAGGATGTCAGCCAGCCCACCTTCCCCGAATTGGAGCCACTGACACAGCCCGTCGACACGACCGTCATGGGACTCGAATCCGAGAACATTTGGCTTGGCTGGCGCACGGAAAAAGCATCTTCCTTGCAGAACGACACGCTGAAACTCATCAGCACCGTGCTCTATAACGGCAAGGCAGGTCTGTTCGACCTCGACCTCAATCAGGAAATGAAGGTGATGGATGCCGCCGCTTTCACCGAGCCGATGCTCGACCACGGCCTCTTCCTGCTTGCCGGTCAGCCCAAGGAGGGCCAGTCGCTGGACGAAGTGAAGGAACTGATGCTGGGCGAGATAAACAAGCTGAAATGCGGCGATTTCGACGAGGACTTGCTCTTGGCCGCTCTGAACAACAAGAAGCTGGACGAACTGCGCAGCCTCGACCAGAACTCGTCCCGCGTCAGCAAGATGCTCGACGCCTTCATCAATGGCATCGAATGGCAGCAAGAGGTCGGACAGATGGACCGCCTGGCCAAGATAACCAAGCAGGAGCTTGTCGCCTTTGCCAACCGCTTCTTCACCGAGGGTTATGTGACCGTCTACAAGCGTCAGGGCGAGGACACCACGCAGAAGAAGATTGACAAGCCCGCCATCACACCCATTCCTACAAATCGCGACCTCGTCAGCCAGTTCGTGAAGGACATTCAGGAGGCAGAGGTCGACCCCATCGAGCCTCAGTTCCTCGACTACAAGAAGGACCTCACGTTCTTCAAGACACAGAAAGGCCTGCCCGTCGTCTACAAGCAGAACACCGAAAACGGCCTCTTCGAACTGCAGTTCCGCTACGAGTTCGGACATGAGGACGACAACCGCTACGACGTGGCCGCCAACTACATCGACTACCTCGGCACGGACAAACTCTCTGCAGCACAAGTCAAGCATCAGTTCTACAAGATGGCCTGCAACTATGCCATCAGCGTGAACGCAGACTACATTACCATCGGTCTCAGCGGCCTGGCCGAGTACATGCCCGACGCCCTCGCTCTGCTCGAAGACCTGCTCCACAATGCCAAGGTCGACCAGAACGCCTACGACCAGATGGTCGGGCTCATCCTGAAGAACCGCCAGGACCAGAAGTCGGAGCAGCGCAACTGTTTCTCCATGTTGGGTGCGTACGCCCTCTATGGCCCGCACAATGCCATGCGCGACAACATGACCGAGCAGCAGCTTCGCGAGGCCAATCCTCAGGAATTGCTCGACCTCCTGAAGAACATTTCCGGGTACGAGCATCAGATTCTCTACTACGGTCCCATCGCGAAGGAGAAACTGGATGAATGCGTGTCTGACCTGCATCCCACCGAAAAGGACCTGAAGCCCGTACCAGAAGGCAAACCCTATGAGTTGCAGACGATAACGGAGCCCGAAGTCATTATCGCACCCTACGACGCCAAGAACATCTATATGCGCATGTTCGTCAACGAAGGCAGGCAGACCAACCTCGACGAGCACGCCACCATCGAACTCTTCAACGAATACTTTGGCGGCGGCATGAACGGCGTCGTCTTCCAGGAG
>JAEEHP010000239.1 GCA_016280855.1 Bacteroidaceae bacterium | reverse complement strand
TGCCATCACCTCCACCAATCAGCCCAATCAGCATGAACACACCCCAGAACACGCCGAAACCTGTAAGGAAGGAGCGTGTCTTGTTGCGAAGCAGGGTCTGCAGCAGCTCGTGGAAGGAGTCAATGTCGATCAATTATAGTTTAATGTTTAAAGTTTAATGATGATAGTTTAGCGCATAGAGATTATTCTGCCATCAACGCCACGATTGGTCTGATTCTGGCAGCCTTCAGCGCTGGCATGAGTCCGGCGATGGTGCCGGCGATGATGAGGACGATGGTGACGGCGATGCAGGTGCCCATGCCTACGGTGGGGTCAACGAACACGGTAGTGGTGAACAGACCGGTCTCAATGGGTTGGGAGCCGAGCGTGGCGTCCATATAGAGGTTGGCAAGGATGCCAAGGAGCATACCGATGTAACCGAAGAATCCAGTAATGATGATGCTCTCGGAAATGATGATGCGGAGGATGCTGGCGGGCGAAGCACCGATGGCTTTGCGGATGCCGAATTCACGAGTGCGTTCACGAACCGTGATCAACATGATGTTCGACACGCCCACGATGCCACTCAACAGCGTGAACAGACCGATGATCCACAATGCCGTCTGGATGATATTGGTGCCCTTAGCCATCTGCAAGGCCTGCGTGAAGCGGTTCCATATCCAGATGGACTCCTCGTCGTCGGGAGCAGCACGATGCTGACGGTTGATGGTGGCACGATAGCGCTTCTCGAAAGCTTCGTTGTCAGCCTCGCTCTCCAAACCGTGGAACGAGAACACGATGCGTCCGACGCGGTTGCCGCGATTGTAGATAGTCTTTAAAGTCGAGAAAGGGACGCAGACATCCGAGCTCATGCGGCTCTTGTCCTCCTGCTCGATGCCCACGACGGTGAAAGCCATCTCGCTCACCTTCACGGTCTTGCCCAAAAGCGAACGGGGATTGTTGGGAACCAGTTCACGCGCCTGATTCTCAGGGATGACGAGCACCCTGCGCTTGTCGCGAATGTCGATGTCGTTGATGAAACGTCCAACCGCTATCTTAGTCTTGTTGACATCTGCGAACATGGGATATACGCCACGCAGGCTGCTGCTGACATAGTTCTCGCCATAGGTGATGGTAGCGCCGCCCTCGTTGAGGATAGCACCAGCTTTGTCGATGTTCTGGGTGAAACGCGACTGCGTGATTTGGAGATCGTTGTCGTCGAGCGATATCTCGCGCCCCTCCTTCAAACCGTCGTAAGCCTTCGACGTCTGACCGCCGAAGATCATCATGGAGTTATCGACGTAGCGATCGTTGTTCTCATTGCTGGCATTCAGCAAGCCGTTGCCGGCACCAAGCAGCACGATGAGCATAAAGATGCCCCACGCCACAGCGAAGCCCGTGAGCGATGTGCGCAGCTTATTGCGCTTCGTCGTCTGCCATATTTCTGCAATGAGTTCAATCATATTCTTTCGCTATCGTCCATTATACATTGTCCATTATACATTGTCCATTACACATTGTCCATTATACATTGTCCGTAGGACTGATGACCCCGTCCTTAATCCTGATGATCCTATTGGTCTGCGCGGCCACATTAGGGTCGTGGGTGACGATGATCATGGTGATGCGCTCCTCGCTGTTCAGCTTCTTGAGCAACTGCATCACCTCGACGCCAGTCTTCGAATCCAGCGCACCCGTGGGTTCGTCGGCAAGAATGATCTTGGGCCTCGTGACCAGTGCACGGGCAATGGCTACGCGCTGACGCTGACCGCCCGACATCTCGTTGGGATAATGCGTAGCCCAGTCGGTGAGCCCCATCTTCTCCAGCTCGTCCATCGCCATCTGGTGACGCTTGCGTCGCCCGATGCCCTGATAGAACAGCGGCAGCTCCACATTCTCGACTGCCGTCTTGAAACCAATGAGGTTGAACGACTGAAAGATGAAACCGATCATGCGGTTGCGGTAGTCGGCGGCACGCGTCTCGCTCAGGTTCTTGATGAGCGTGCCGGCAAGGTAGTAGTCGCCCTCGTCGTAGTCGTCGAGGATACCTAATATATTTAATAAGGTACTCTTTCCTGAGCCCGAGGCACCCATGATGCTCACCAATTCTCCTTCGGCGATATCGAGATCGATGCCTTTGAGGACGTGCAGCGGCTGAGCACCGAAATAAGTCTTGTGTATTCCTTTCAGTTGTATCATAATCGGCTGCAAAGGTAGCGCTTCTTTATACGATAGACGAATAAATTGTGTGAAAAGTTGCAATTGTAACAATAAACTTTCTAAAAAGTTTGGTCGGTATCGTCGAAAAGGCTAATTTTGCACTGAAAATCATAGATTATTTACATAAACGTTACGACCATGTACCGCAAATTCCTCGCTGCCGTCCTTGCCGCTCTCGGCTTCTCCAGCTGCGGCAACGTTCATAAATGCATTTACGGCCCACCGGTGCTGTACGGCGGACCGCCACCTGACACGGTGCGATCAGCCGAAGACATTGAAGAACTCTACGGTTGTCCTATCGAAGAATACGACGACTCATTAGCTAACGATTCGACTTCTGAAAGCGAATGAAGAAAATATCCATCTACGTTCTGACGGCTATTCTTACGGCATTGGGGTTCAGTGCCATATATGGTTGCGACACCCCCGACTTGTACGGCTGTCCTCCAACAGATTTCAACGACTCCATTCCAGGCAAGTAGTATGTCTCTCCGCACACGCATCGGGCAGGAAGTGGCCCACCAATTATTTCGAGCTATCGAACGCGAGCATCCGCTTCGTCAACTCTTCTGGGAATGTACGCTGCGCTGTAACGTCCACTGTCGCCATTGTGGTAGCGACTGTCGCAAGTTGTCGGAAATCAAGGATATGCCCTTCGCTGATTTCGCGAAAGTGCTCGACAGCGTGGCAGCGAAATGCGACCCGCACAAGGTCTTCGTCATCCTCACGGGTGGCGAACCACTCATGCGCGACGACCTCGAAGCCTGCGGAGCGGAGATCTACCGGCGCGGCTTCCCCTGGGGACTCGTCACCAACGGCCTCGCCCTCACCCCCGAGCGTTTCCAGGCACTGCGGAAGGCGGGCATGCATTCCGTGGCCCTCAGCCTCGACGGCCTCGAGGCCAACCACAACTGGCTGCGCGGCCACATGAAATCCTTCCAGCACACCTCCGAGGCTATCGACACCCTCGTCGCCTCGGACATCCTCTTCGACTGCGTCACATGTGTCAACCGACGCAACTACAGTGAGTTACCCGCCATACGCGATTTCCTCATCGAAAAAGGTGTTGCCCATTGGCGCATCTACACCATCTTCCCCGTAGGACGTGCTAAGGACGACCCCGACATGCGCCTCAGCGCCGAGGAGTTCCGTGGCGTGTTCGAGTTTCTCAAGAAAACACGCGAGGAGGGTCGCATCCATGCCAGCTATGGCTGCGAGGGTTATCTCGGAGAATACGAGCCTTACGTCCGCGATCATTTCTTCCATTGCCAGGCCGGCATTACCGTCGGCTCGGTCATGGCCGACGGTGCCATTGCCGCCTGTGCCAGCATACGTTCCAACTACAACCAAGGCAATATTTACGAGGATGACTTCATGGATGTCTGGGAGCATCGCTACCAACCCCATCGCACCTTCGAATGGCGACGCACCGGCGACTGTGCCGACTGCCGCCATTGGCGCTACTGCCGAGGCAACGGCATGCACCTCCGCGATGACGAAGGCCGCAATATCCTCTGCCATATCAAGAGGCTCGAAGAGAGTAAAAAATGAATCATGCACAGTCTTCGTGAATTATACCGCATAGGCACAGGTCCCTCAAGCAGCCATACGATGGGACCGCAATCTGCAGCCCGTCAGTACCTCGAGCGTCACCCCGAGGCCTACGCTTTCGATGTCACCCTCTACGGCTCCCTCGCCGCCACGGGTAAGGGGCACATGACCGACGTCGCCATCCTCCGCGTCCTGGAGGCACAAGGGACGGTCGCCATCCATTGGGAACCCACCGTCTTCCTGCCCTACCACCCCAACGGCATGAAATTCGCCGTTGTCCTTCCCGACGGCACCCTTGCCGACGAATGGACTGTTTACAGCGTCGGCGGCGGAGCCCTCTCCGAAGGAAACTCGCAGCCCATAACTGGCGCTGCAACAGCCAGTGTGAGTGGCGATACCGTCGCCGCTTCCGACATAGCTGAACCCGAGAAGCCCCTCTACCCCCTCACCACCATGACCGAGATCATGCACTGGTGCCAGGAGACGGGCCATGCCTTCTGGGAATATGTCGAGCAATGCGAGGGCATGGAGATATGGGACTATCTACACGAGGTATGGCAAGTGATGCAAGAAGCCGTAGAACGCGGCATCGACCACGAAGGCATACTGCCCGGCCCCCTCGGGCTGCAGCGTAAAGCTCCCATCTATTACACCAAGGCCAAGGGTTACAAGGCTAACCTCCAGAGCTCCGGATTGGTCTATGCTTATGCCCTTGCCGTCAGCGAGGAAAACGCCTCCGGCGGCGTCATCGTCACAGCCCCCACCTGCGGCTCCTGCGGCGTGCTGCCTGCCGTGCTCTATCACCTCGGCCACAACCACACCTTTTCCGAGGAGCGCATCCTGCACGCCTTAGCTACGGCAGGCCTCATCGGCAATCTCGTCAAGCATAACGCCAGCATCAGCGGTGCCGATGTAGGCTGCCAAGGTGAGGTCGGCGTAGCCAGCGCCATGGCCTCCGCCGCTGCCTGTCAGCTCTTCGGCGGCTCCGTCGCACAGATTGAATACGCCGCTGAGATGGGTCTCGAGCACCATCTCGGCATGACCTGCGACCCCGTCTGCGGCCTCGTGCAGATTCCCTGCATCGAACGCAATGCCTTTGCAGCAGCACGTGCTCTCGATGCCAACTTCTACGCCTCCCTCTCCGACGGGCAGCACCGCGTCAGCTTCGACCGCGTCGTCCGCGTCATGAAACAGACTGGTCACGACCTCCCCTCTCTCTACAAGGAAACGAGCGAAGGAGGCCTTGCAAAACTCCAATAACTTTCAACTCTCAACTTCTCCTCCCCATGCGTCTCATCACCCGTCTCACCATTTCCGTCCTCTCTGGCGTTCTTGTGCTCTTGGGCTTCGGTGCGTGCAAGACCACGCAGAAGCTGCCAGATCCAAACAAGAAGAACGTCACGTACATCCGCGACACCATTCGCATTGTCAAGAAAGAGAAACCCGAGCCCTGGGTGCAGAAAGTCGTGTACGGCCCGGCACCTACAAGGTACAACGAAAAGACCAAGTAACCAAGTTGTTATTGGAACACGATGTTGTCTATAACCTGAGCACCGATATAGTTGTTCAGCTTATAGACCAGATTGCGACGCGCAGCCATCAGCTCTGCACGAATCACCGATGAACGCAAACGAACGTAGAGCACACGGTTACGAATTTGAAGGTCTGCCGTGTAGTTGGCTATGCCCTGCCCCATCACCTCGGGCCACGACTCAATGAGACGAAACTCGTTGTAGGGCGTTTCCAGTCCTTCTTCGCGCAGGAACTGATAAATGATATCGCCCAGACGTTCAGCCTGCTGCTTCCTCATGCTGTCACCTCCCCTCCCTTAACGTGGAACAACCGATAGTCGCCGCCCATCCTCGACAGAATCTGATCGAGATGCTCGCGGTTAGTGTCTGTAATGAAAATTTGGCCGAAGCGATCGCCCGAGACGAGATGCACAATCTGTTCCACGCGGTCGGCATCGAGCTTGTCGAAGAGATCGTCTAACAAGAGCAAAGGCGTTGTCTGGCTTCCCGCACGTCGGAGGAAATCGAACTGCGCCAGCTTTAAGGCGATGAGGAACGTTTTGTTCTGTCCCTGTGAACCTTCACGCCGCAACGGGTAGCCGCCAAGCGTCATCTCCAATTCGTCGCGATGAACCCCATGGAGCGAGTAACCCATGATGAGATCCTTGGCACGGTCGCGCTGGATAACCTCAAGGAGATTGCCACGTTGAGCATGAGAGCTATACTTTAAGTCAACAATCTCACGACCTTGGCTTACAATGCTATATATCTGCTGAAATACGGGAACAAATTCCTCGACATATCGCGATCGGGCTTCGAAGATCGTCTGTCCGTATCGTGCCATTTCCTCTTCCCAAAGGCTCAAGAGGTCGGCATCGGGCGCCGGCTCTTCCTGTTTGAGCAGGGCATTACGTTGGGTCAGCGCTTTGTTGTAGCACACGAGGGCATCGAGATAACGGCGGTCGGTCTGCGCGATGACGACATCCATGAATTTGCGCCGTTCCTCCGAGCCGCCGCTGATGAGCAGTTGATCTGTGGGCGATACCATCACGAGGGGTATCAGTCCGATGTGCTCAGCAAGTCGCTTGTACGTTTTTTTATTTCGCTTGAGTTGTTTCTTGCGTCCTCGTGCCAGTCCCAACGCAATCTCCTCGGTTTGTCCGTCCTCATGCACAAAGAAGCCCTGCAGCATCGCCGTCTCCGCTTCATGGCGGATGCAAGCGGAGTCCAAACTCGTCGTGGAACTCCTGCAGAGCGCCAGAAAATGGACGGCATCGAGCAGGTTCGTTTTGCCTTCGCCATTCTGTCCGATCAGACAGTTCATCTTGGGCGACAGCGTGAGCTCCGCTTGAGCGATATTTTTGTAGTTGAGAATGGTAATTTGACGAAGAATCATAGCAAACTTTGCGAAAAGTGCCGCAAAGGTAGTGCAAAATATCATAAAAAGAAGAAATAATCCCCCGAAAAGTTGAAAGAACCGAAGATTTTAACTACTTTTGCACCGCTTTTTGCGAATTAAGCAATAATAACACCCGAAAAAGACAACTAAAAAACAATAATTACAATGGCAAACAAACAAAACACCAAGGCTCCCGAAAACATCGAAGCCGTCTCCAAAACCGAAGCATTCATTGAGAAGTACAAGAAGCACATCCTCTATTGTGTGTGTGCTATCGTAGTCATCGCAGCTGCCGCTATCGCCTATGTGCAGTTCGTCCGCAATCCGCGCAACCAGAAAGCCAGCGAGGCACTCGCACAGTGTGAGGCGCTCTTCCTGAAGGATGCCTACGACAAGGCACTCGAAGGCGACGGACAGGGTTGCATCGGTTTCCTCAAAGTGGCCGATGAGTTCAGCTCCACCAAGGCCGGCAACCTGGCAAAGCTCTATGCTGGTCTCTGCTACGCTCAGCTCGAGAAGTACGAGGATGCTGCCAAGATGCTTGAGAGCTTCAAGCTTAAGGACGACGCCATGATCTCACCCGCTGCTCTGGGTGCACTCGGCAACGTCTATGCCAACCTCGGCCAAAACGACAAAGCCATCAAGACGCTCCTGAAGGCTGCCAAGACCGCTGACAACGGAAGCCTCTCCCCCACCTACCTCATCCAGGCCGGTGAGCTCTACGAAGCTGAAGGCAAGCCCGAAGAGGCCCTGAAGCTCTACAATGAAGTGAAGACGAAGTACGTCAACTCCATGGCTGTGCAGCAGCAGGAGATCGAACGCTACATCGAACGCGTTTCCAAGTAACCACCATTCATGGCTACAGCCTACCACCATCTCTCGGACTACGACCCCACAACGGTGCCATCGGCACAGGGGATGCGCTTCGGCATCGTCGTTGCCGACTGGAACGACCGTTTCACCTACGCCATGGCCGATGCGGCCATTGCGACGCTGAAACAGCACGGAGCCCTCGACGGCGACATCTGCGTCAAGCACGTACCCGGCAGCTTCGAGCTCGTCTATGGAGCCACGCTGATGGTCGATAGTGATCAGTACGATGCCGTAATAGCCATCGGCTGCGTCATCCGGGGCGA
>JAEEHP010000238.1 GCA_016280855.1 Bacteroidaceae bacterium | reverse complement strand
GGATAGTCGCTGCAGCTCCAGAACTCCCTGCCCGAGTTGATGCCCTTCTTCGCCACGCGCCTGATCATCGGCTTGCCGCATAGCGGACAGGAGGGGGCATCGGCCTGCACGCTCTGCTGCGTGCGGTAGGCCAGGCGCTCGGCCGTCAGGCCTTCAGTGAAGCCGCCGTCCTCCTTGAACGTGCCGAGCAGATGCTCTATCTGCCGGCGCAGCATCAGGATCAGCCGGTTGCAGAGCACCAGCAGGCAGTTGGCTGCCACCAGCGAGTTGTCGCTGCCGAGCCATGCATCGAACTTATGCTTCTGCCTCAGGATGTGCAGGCTGCTCAGGTGCTGCACGTCGTCCTTATACTCCGGCCGGTCGAGCTGAATGCTGTTGACGCGCCTGAACTCCTCCGACCTTATCGACCAGGGCACGCGCTCCTGCATGAGCAGCCAGTTCAGGTAGTCGTTGGCCAGCTCCGCCAGGCTGGCTCGCGCCACGTCCGTCAGCTTCATCTCCGTCTCGCGCGAGGTAGAGTGCCGTGAGTTGCCCTCCGCGATGTTGGCCGGAGCCGAGCGGGCCGCCTGGGTCATCTGGTCGAACTGCCGTCCGCAGGGGTCGTTCGTGCGGTTCAGGAAGCGCAGGCAGAAGTCCTGCGTCGCCAGCTGAATGACGTTGGCCAGCACCCAGGTGTCGAGCCAGAAGTAGCCGGGGTTCTTGATTTCGATCATAGTTCAGTTCTTTTTTTCGTTATTTCGTGATTTCGATATTTCGGTATTTCGAGCGTCGTTATTTCGTTATTTCGAGATTTCGGTATTTCGATATTTCGAGGGCGCCATCTCGAGATTTCGAGATCTCGAAATCTCGATGACTCCCGCCACATCCGCGATGCTGATGCCATCGTCGCCATTGACATTGGCAGCGGCGGCATTGAACGGGACGGGATCCTCGCCGATGAGATACCGCGCCAGCGTCACCGCGTCGAGCCCGTCGACACGGCCGTCGCTGTTCACGTCGCCGGCGATGACCTCACCGCCGACCGTGATCGCGAAACTCACGTCCGCCCACTTCACCTGCGTGCCGTCGGCCTGGGTGAACACCGGCGAGCGCAGCGTGGCCGTCAGCTCAGCGCTGGGAGCATCGTCGGCGGCCTCCAGCGCGACATACACCAGCGGACCCTCCTGACCGCCGTAGGCGGCATTGCTCAGCGAGAACGACATCAGGCGATACGCGCCGCCGCCCTTCGCCGCCACGTTCAGCACGTGGTCAGCCTTGCGGCCGTCGGCCAGGCGGGCCATCAGGCGGCCGTCGCTGCCCCGCGCCACGGCGATGCCTGCGGGCAGCACCAGCTCCAGCTGGAAGGCGGCATACGTCTGCAGCGGGTTCTCCAGGCAAATGGCCAGCTCCTGCGTCTGGCCGGGCACCAGCGTCAGCGGCTCCACGGCGAGGTGGTCATTGCCGCTCTCTATCCCGATGGCGAACGGCAGGTCGGTCCATTTCTCCTGCGTGCCGCCGGCGCCGGTCATCACCTGCTTCTGGATGACGGCCGTCAGCGTGCCCTCCGTGAGGCTCTCGTCGGCATGCAGCGTCACGTGCAGCAGCGGGCCGTCGGTGCCTGCGAAGGGGCTGTTGCTCAGCGAGAACGACATCAGCCGACAGACGCCGCCGCCCTTGTCAGCCGCGTTCAGCACGTGGTCAGCCTTGCGGCCGTCGTCGAGGCGGGCCATCAGGCGGCCCTGTGCGTCGCGCACCATCGTCACCCCCTCGGGCAGCACCAGCTCCAGCTGGAAGGCCGTGTAGGCCTGCTGCGGGTTCTCGAGGCTGATAGCCACCTCCTTCGTCTGGCCGGGCACCATCGTCACCGACCCCACCGCGAGGTTGTCGGCCTGCGCCGTGCCTGTCAGGGCAAGCACGGCGGCCAGTAGCATCATTCTGAGGCTTTTCATCTGACCACCATTTTTTTGCCGTTCACAACATAGATGCCCTTCTTCAGTCCGCTGAGGCTCGTGGCCTGGCGGCGCACCAGGCGGCCGTCGGTGGTGTAGACGTCGGCGGGCTCCTCCTGGCCAGCAATGGTGTCGATGCCCGTCGTGCTGCAGGTGAGGTCGGCGAAGTGCTTCTCAGCGGCGTCGGCGGTCACTAGGAGGATGCGCTCCACGGTCGTCGTGCCCTCGCCGCTGATGTCGAGGCTCAGCAGCTCGCCGCTGTTGCCCAGCAGGGCGCTGCCCGAGAGCGAGCACACCACCACGCGGTAGTGCCCGTCGCCTATCTTGTCGCACGTCAGCAGGTGGCCGGCGCTGCGCAGGCTGTTCAGCGCCACGCCCTCCAGCGTCTGTCCTGCCGAGAGCCTGATGTCCATCTGTGCAGCCACGTAGCTCGCCTCGTTCGTCAGCCAGAGGCCCAGCCCACGGCCGCTGCCGCCCACGAGCGTGAGCTGGTCGTTGGCCGTCGAGGCCCACGGGGCGGGAGCACTCATGCGTGACGATCCGCCCTCGTCGTCGCCCATGATCACGCCGACCACGAGCACGATATCGGTCACGTTCACCTCGCCGTCGATGTTCATGTCGGCAGCCACGTCGACGAAGCGGTCCGACGGACGCTCCATGATGTCGTTCACCATCTCCACGATGTCGGTCACGTTCACCTCGCCGTCGCCGTTGGCGTCGCCCTTATCCAGGTTGCACACCACGATGCGGAAGGCGCTGTCCTGCAGCTTCAGCTGCGTGCCGTCGCGGCGTGTCAGCACGGCCTTCGTGATCTGCGCGTCGTAGGCTCCCTGCGCGGCCGTCGTGCTCAGCATGGCGCTCAGCACCGTGCCGCTGGTGCCCGTGATGGCGGTGTTCTGCAGCGAGTAGCTCACGAAGCGCCACGTGCGGTTGCCCTCGCCCACGCTCATCACGCTCACGGCCTGGTCGGCATCGGCGATGCGGTCGCCCAGCGTAACCTGCGGCAGTCCGCCGTCGCCCAGCGCCAGCGTGATGCCCTCGGGCAGCGTCAGGTCAAACTGGAAGCCTACGATCTCCGCCTCGTTCTTCATCGCGATGGGCAGCGCGGTCTCGGCGCCCGTCTGCGTGTCCACAGGGTCGGCCGAGAGCAGGTAGGCCGTGTCGCCCGACACATCCTCGACGGGAATCAGCGTGAACGAGCCCCTGACCACCACGTCGCGCGCGGGCATCGTCGCGGGCACCTCGCTCCATCCCGAGAATGCGTAGCCCTCCTTCACCGGCTCTGGCTCCGCCGCGATGGCGTCGCCGTAGTGCAGGCTGTAGGTCTTGTAGGTCTCGCCGTCCACCATGTATGTCAGCTTGTAGAAGATGCTGCTGGCGTTCTCCTCCTGCGTGAAGAAGAACTCCTTCCACTGGGCGGCAGCCTGATAGGCCGTAGCGCTGCCCTTGGGCACCTCCAGCGTGCAGTCCCACTTGCTGATGTCGTCCAGCGCCTCCGTGCCGCAGGTGGGCGGCGTTGCTGCATGGCTCTTGATCAGCGTCATCGCCGTGCAGTCGGAGAAGGCCTCCTTTCCGATCGACGTCACGCTCGATCCGAAAGCAAAGTGATCGAGGCTCGAGCATCCCGAGAACGCCCAGTTGCCGATGGTCGTCACCCCGTCGCCGATAAACACGTTCTTCAGGCTGGTGCAGCCGTAGAACTCGTTCTCAGAGATCTCCGTCTCCTTGTCAGTGATCATCACCGAGCGCAGGCTGGTGTTGCGGTAGAAGGGGGAGTAGCCGTAACTCTCCGTCTTTTTATAGCTCAGCTTTCCGCCGATGTATACTGAGTCAAGCGGGCAGGATGAGAATAGCGGATTACCATAGTCATATCCGTTTTTGTAGTTTGAACCCAAATTTAGCACAGTTTCGCGGTCGTCAATAATAACGGTCTTTATGCCACTACAAAGGTAGAACGCTGAGTTGTTGATTGTGGTGACAGACTGGGGGATTTCGATTTCTTGAATGGACTTGCAGCCGCTAAATGCATACTTGCCGATGGTCTGCACAGCAGTACCTATCGTAGCCGATACCATTGCCGAGCAGTTTTGGAAGGCATACTGCCCGATGCTAGTCACAGCATTGGGAATGACGATGCCCTCCAGGTTTGAACAGTTTGCAAATGTATAGTTGCCGATGGATGTGATGCCATCACCAAGATCAGCAGTAGTCAAATTTGGACAACCATAAAAAGCATAATCCTCGACATTACCATTCAATCCAATTTCCACATTATTAATATATGAATTTTGGTAGCAGGCATATTTATGCACCCGCTTCACCGTCAGCTGTATGTTTCTGTAGGTTACCGTTTCGCCAATTGTGATATCCGCAGCCTCTTCGCCATAGATGCAGTCGATAGCATCGCAGGTGCGTTCCGAAGGGCTGACGGGCACATACTTCACACCGCCGACCTCGAATATCGAACTCAAAAACGTGTAAACAGTCTTATTGCTCAATGATGTATATTGGTCGTTAGCCACATAGTTCACCGTACCAGCTGCATTGCTGTACCCACTTGGTGGCGTGTTGGTTAGCCAGATTACTTTAGCTGGCGTGTGTCCACTAAAGACATAATTGCCGATTGTCAAAACACCCGCTCCTATAGTGACACTCTCTAGCTTAGAGCACTCATAAAACGCATATTCGCCGATGCTCGTCACGGAGTTTGGGATGGCCACGCTCGTCAGGCTGGAGCAGTAAGAGAACGCATAAGCGGGTATGTTTTGTACGTTATCTCCTATATGAAGTGTGGTCAGAGAAGTGCAATTTTTGAATACAGGATAATCAGAGCTCCCCATCGAGGTGCAGTTCGTGGCATTGAAATTGACTTCAGTCAGGCCGGAGCAGCCACCGAACGCACGATCACCGATGCTTGTCACGGAGCTGGGGATGGTCACACTCGTCAGGCCGAAGCAGACTTCGAACGCATTGTTGCCGATGCTCGTCACGGAGTTCGGGATGGTCACGCTCGTCAGGCCGGAGCAGTTATAGAACGTACGTTCGCTGATGCTCGTCACGGAGTTCGGAATGGTCACGCTCGTCAGGCCGGAGCAGCCATAGAACGCACCAATGCAGATGTTCGTCACGGAGTTCGGAATGGTCACGCTCGTCAGGCCGGAGCAGCCATTGAACGCCCCAGCAGCAATTCCTAATGTTCCCTCTTGCAACAAAATACTGGTGTTTTCTGGCATTGTACCTTTGTATTTGTATGCCACTTTACCCGCATATACCAAGCCATCGGGTTGGTTGTTATACCATGCTGTTCCAGAGAACGCATTGCTGCCGATGCTCGTCACGGAGTTCGGGATGGTCACGCTCGTCAGGCTGGAGCAGCCATAGAATGCATTACCGCCGATGCTCGTCACGGAGTTCGGGATGGTCACGCTCTTCAGGCTGTAGCAGTTATAGAACGCATAGTTGCCGATGCTCGTCACGGAGTTCCCGATGGTCACGCTCGTCAGGCCGGAGCAGCCATAGAACGCATCGCCGTCGCTGCTCGTCACGGGGTAAGTCACACCGTTGTACGTGACGGACTCGGGGATGACCACGTTGCCGGAGTATTCGTTGGAGTAGTTATCAGAATAGGTACCCCG
>JAEEHP010000237.1 GCA_016280855.1 Bacteroidaceae bacterium | reverse complement strand
TCCCATACGACGGCGACGGCGAAGTGGATCTGGTTTATGATGAAAATGCAACCTTTAAGGGTTGGAATTTGGTGGGCAACCCCTTCCCAGTGAACATGTGTCCTAACCGTCCCTACTACAAGATGAACGAAGATGGTACTGAAATTATGAGTGATGAAAGCACTGAACCCGTCGCGCCTATGGAAGGTGTCTTCGTCGTCGCTAATGGTGAAGGTGAAACCGTTACCTTCGAAATTCCTAGTGGCGACAAGAGCGCCAATCTTGCCCTCAACCTCAGCAAGAACAGCCGTGTCATCGACCGCGCCATCATCCGCTTCGGCGAAGGCAGCCAGCTGCCCAAATTCCAACTCAACCCCAACCACACCAAGGTCTACATCCCGCAAGAGGGTAATGACTACGCATTGGTCAACGCCAGCGAGATGGGCGAAATGCCGGTCAACTTCAAGGCTGAAAAGAACGGCACCTATACCCTCGCCGTTAATGCCCAAGAGATGGACTTCCATTACCTCCACCTTATCGACAACCTTACCGGCGCCGATGTGGACCTGCTCGTGAACCCCAACTACACTTTCGACGCAACGATGACGGACTATGCTAGCCGCTTCAAGCTGGTGTTCGCCACGGGGTCTTCGGCAGATTCAGACATCTTCGCCTTCTTCAGCAACGGTACCTGGGTCATCAACAACGATGGCAAGGCTGTCGTCCAAGTCATTGACGTTGCGGGGCGCATTCTGAAGAGCGAACAGATTGAAGGTTGCCACAGCTTGAGCTTCCAAGCCGCTCGCGGTGTCTACATGTTCCGCCTTATCAACGGTGACAACATCAGAACGCAGAAGGTTGTGGTGAGATGATTTGATTTATAGTACATTATATTCAAAAAAAGTGGAGGCAATCCGAAACTGCCTCCACTTTTTTTGTACTTTTGCCCCGAAAAGAACAAAACTGTGGACATGAGAAACTTGCTATATATCCTTTCGTTGGCAGCCACGATGGCGGTTGCGGGATGTGCTTCAAGGGGCGCGGACGATGCCGCCTGTTCCGATTCCGAATACACCGAGGCCACAGCCATGAGCATCCACCTTACCGAGCCAGAGCGGGCATTGAACATCATCGACTCCGCCGTCATCGTCGGCAACCTCTCGTGGCCACGCGCCGAGTACCTCAAGGCCGTGACGCAGTACGGCGGCTTGGACAACATGCCCTTGGCCCGCCAAACCTGCCTCGACTTGCTGGAGCGCAAGGAGGCACTCACCGACACCCTCACCCTCGAACAGACCTATATCCTGCTAGCAAGCATCGAAAAGTCGTCGGGCAACTACGCTGCCCTTATCCGCTATGCCACCGAGGCTTCACGCCTAGCCCACGCCTCAGGCCGCTACCACACCGTGGGCAAGATGGAAGGCTACATCGCTCATGCCCAGGCAGTGACTGGCCACACCGACGAGGGCATCGACCGCCTGAAGGGCGTCATTGGGGAACTGGGCCAGATGAACACCTTCGACGGCGTAACGTCCTATCACAGTGCATCAAAGAACCTAATCCACATACTGAACGACAACGGCCGTTTCGACGAGATGGTGTCCGTTTGCGAGGCCATGCTCAGCCGCTACGACGAGTTGGAGCAGCATCCCGAGCGTTTCAGCATCGACAGGGAGGGCTTCGACCCCGCCGAGTTTGTCGACTTCGCCCGAGGCCAGACCTTGGCCTTCCTCACCATCGCCTATGCCGAGCAGGGCAACATCGCCAAAGGCCTTGAGGCTGAGGAGGCTGTGTTTCGCACGCGGTGGAGCCAGTCGCCCGACTGCGACATGATGTTGGTCAGCGCCTACCACTGCTTGGGGCAGTTCGACCGCTTCGACGAGGCCATAGAACGCATCGCCGCCGAGATGATAGCGCGGGACGACACCCTCAATGCCAACTACTTCACCAGCCTGCAACTGCGCAGCAGCGCCGCCGAAATGCGTGGCCGCTACGCCGATGCCCTCCACTACACCCAACGGGCCTCCGTCATCCACGACAGCCTTGAATACTACAACCAACGTGAACAACTCAACGAACTGGCCACCGTCTATCACCTGCAGGAAGAACGTTTGGCCCGCCAGCAGAAGGAGTCGGAGGCGCACACCTACCGCATCATCGCCGTCGGCACCATGTTGCTGCTCCTGCTGACGGCCTTCATCCTCTGGCGCGTGCACCGCGACAACCGCCTTCTCACCGAGAAGAACCGTAGGCTCTACGAGTTGTACCATGAGCAAGAGGAGCATGAAGAGCAGGGCGAGGAGGACACTGCGGGTGCGGAAACCGAGGCGCAACCCCCGACGTTCAACGCGCAACTGTACAAACAGCTCTGCGCCTTGATGGAAGACCCTGCCGTCTTCACCGCCTCCGACGCGAACCACGAGACATTAGCCCGCCTCGTCGGCACCAATTATAAATATGTGTACGACGCCTTGCACGAGTGTGCCGACACGACGCCCGCCGACTTCATCAACCACTACCGCATTCGCCACGCCGCCATGCTCCTCACCACCACCGACCAGCCTGTGGGCCTCATCGCCGAGCAGTGCGGCATCGCCAGCCGTCCCACCTTCAACCGCCTCTTCCGCGAGCATTATTCCATGACCCCCACCGAATACCGCAACGCTGCAAATCTAAGGTTTAAGGGGGTGCCCGAAGGACGGGGGATTAAAAGGAGGGGATGACATGGCTGCTGAACCCAAGCCCGATAGGAGTGATAGGGCATCTGGATTGCTTCGTTCCTCGCAAATCGTCAGATTCGACGTTAGTCAATGACGCAAAGCGACAACTGAACAACTGACAACTAAACAACTAAACAAGAATACAATGACAAAAAATCTACTAAACATCAAAAAAGTCCTCGCCACGCTGCTCACCATAGCAGCTCTCGCAGCGGGGCAACAGGCCATGGCCACCATCACTGAAACCTTCACCTTCAAAGGTAGGGTGCAAACCGCCAACAACACAAACTATTACAGCTTTGCGGTTGGCACTCCTGGGGGCATCATTCAGCAAACGCAAATAACGAACCGGCCAGGCACCTACCATCAATTCAGCAGTACCCATTTTAGTTGGAATTCATACACTGTCACCCTCAACGGCACACTGCGATTCAAGGAGTCATCCTCACTCACCGACGTTGTCGTTCAGGGGAGCACATTCACTGTGACCTTCTATAGCCAATCGCTATGGTTCTACGGTGCCTCGGTCAAGAAGTTGAACGGCACCAGCGTCACGAACAGCAATGTCACGGTGAGCAGCGACAAACATACGGTTACCGTCACCATCAATACTGATGGCACGGAATTCGGGCAAATCATCCTCGACTATGTGTCCAACCCGCCTTTCAACAGCACCAACACCATCATCGGCGGCATCGATGACGAGTACATCTACACCGGCAGCCCCATCGAGCCTGTGCCCACCGTCACCTACAACGGCACCCCGCTCACCGCAAACACCGACTACAATGTAAGTTACTCCAACACCATCGGACCAGGCATCGCCACCGTCACCGTCACGGGAACAAGCCAATATGCCGGCACCGTTTCGCGCGACTACACCATCCGCGCCGTCGCCCTCACCGACTTCACTAATCTCGGCAACAACACCTACGCGATTGCCACGACCACCGACCTCAACCATCTTGCCAGTTATGTCAACCTCGGCAACAATTGCCAAGGCCTCACCTTCAAGCAGACCACCAACATCACCTTCGCCCACAGCTCAAACTGGAACAACAGTTCCAGCACCGAGAACAACTATACCGCCATTGGCACCGACGACAACCCCTTCCAAGGCACCTTCGACGGGCAAAACTACACCATCAGCGGCATCCGCATCTATAAGGGCGGCATCAGCAGCAGCGATAAGCGTCAGGGCATCTTCGGCGAGGTCAAAAACGGCACCGTCAAGCGCGTCAACCTCGCCGATGCCCTCATCACAGGACATGACGATGTCGGCGGCATCGTGGGCTTTACCTTTCAGGCCACCATTGAGGACTGCACCGTAGGCGCCGATGTCTGCATCCACACCGTACAGAGCAGCACCTTCAATCACGGCGGCATTGTGGGCAGCAACCAGGCTGGCCCCGTGCGCCGCTGCATCAGCCGTGCCACCCTCACCGTCAAGAATGGCCTGACCGGCTGCCTTGACTACGGCGGCATCGTGGGCAAAAATTTCAGCAACACCATCACCGACTGCATCGCCGTAGGCGCCGTCATCCCCGACGTCAACGGCCGCGGCGCCATCGTCGGCTACAATAATAACAGCACCCTCACCCGCAACTTCTACCGCGACTGCAAGGTGGCCAGCAACAGCGTTACTCCTTCTGGTGTAGGCATGGGCACCAGCGAGAGCGGCACCACCACCAGCGACGTGGACGGTGCCCAGCCCCTCTTCGCCCTCACCCTTGGCATCAACGTCACTATAGAGCGCACAGCAGAGGTTACGCTGCCCGGAACTAACTACAAGACCTACGCCAATGGTGCGGATATCGCTGGAGTGCCCTACGCCTATCCTACGGCAACGGTCACCCTCGGCTACAGCGGCACCGTGCCCGCAGGCCAAACGCCTCTCTATTCGGTGAACGGCACCGCCTTCTGGGGCAACACCTTCACGATGCCTACTGCCGACTGCACGGTGAGCGTCGAAATCGTCGATGGCTGGAGCGGCAGCGGCACCCAAGGCGACCCCTACGTCATCACCAACACCACCCAGCTCGACGCCTTGGCCAACGCGGTGAAGAGTGGCACGACCTACAGCGGAAAATACTTCGTGCTGGGCAACGACATCGCCTACAGCCACGGCTACAACACCACCGATAACAACTTCACCCCCATCGGCGGCAACTTCGGCAGCGGCGACAAGAACTTCAGCGGCAACTTCGACGGTCAAGGGCACACCATCAGCGGCATACGCGTCTACAAAGACCCCGACACTAACGCCAGCGAGAACAAAAACGTGGCACTTTTCGGCAGGATTAGCGGCGCCACCATCCAAAACGTCATTCTTACCGATGCCTGGATCACCGGTTATAATTACGTCGGCGGACTCGTGGGCAATAAAGTTAATGGAACGGTGCAGAACTGCCTTGTCCTCGCATCGGCCATCACCTGTAATAATAATAATACAAATAGAGGAGCCCTCTTTGGCAAGAATTCCGGCACCATCACCCGCAACTACTACGTCACCTGCACCGTGGGTGTGGCGAATGCCACAGGTGTGGGCTGCAGCAATGCCGATGTCACTGCCAACGACGGTGCCGTGCCGGGCAACGCGCGCACCATTTCAGGCTATGGCAGCAGCGAAGAGATTGGCTGGGCCTTCATCGCCTCGCCGCTCACCAACATTATAACCCCAGCATCAGTTATGGGCTTAAACGATGCCCCGGAATACGATCTCTATCGCCTCAATCCGAGCAACACGATGTGGGAGAACTGGAAGCAGGCAGGCGAACACTATCACTTCAACCTTGAAAACGGCAGAGGCTACCTCTATGCCACCCAAGAGCAGGAGACCATCAAGTTCTACGGCATGAACGCCAGTGCCTATAACCTGGACAACACCAAGACTGTGACGCTTGGCGAAGGCTTCAACCTTGTGGGCAACCCGTTCCCGCGTGCGGCTTACATCAACAAGCCTTACTATACGCTGAACGCCGACGGCTCAGCCGTTTTGACCACTTCCGAGTCAGCCGCAACACCAATTTCGCCCTGCTATAGTGTGGTCGTGGAAGCCACAGGCACAGAAAACCTCACCTTCAGCATCACCCCGCAGACGGCTAATGCCCCCAGCAACGGCAGCCTGAACATCGCCCTGGTCCAAGGGGACGCGGGACGCGGGACTGCGGGACGCGAGACCTTGCTAGACAACGCCATCGTGAGCTTCAACGAAGGTGAGGAACTCGGCAAGTTCTACTTCGGTCACCAAAACGCCAACATATACATCCCCCAAGGCAACCAAGACTACGCCATCGCCTTCAGCGACAAGCAAGGCGAGATGCCCCTCAACTTCAAGGCCAAGGAGAACGGTACTTACACGATTTCGGTGGTTCCCGAAGGGGTGGAGATGGCTTATTTGCATTTGATTGATAATCTGACTGGTGCGGATGTGGATTTGACTCCCCCGGCCTTCGGCCACCCCCTCACGGAGGGGGAAGTGACTACCCCGGCCTCGTATACCTTCCAAGCCAAGACGACAGACTATGAAAGCCGATTCAAGTTGGTGTTTGCTTCCGTCTGCGAGGACGCAGACGACGACAATGAGACCTTCGCTTATATCAGCAATGGCAACATCATCGTCAACGGCGAAGGCACGCTC
>JAEEHP010000236.1 GCA_016280855.1 Bacteroidaceae bacterium | reverse complement strand
GGAAGATGTAAGAGGTCAGATGTATGATGTCTGACAAGATTACACATTATATCTAATGTTACAGCAGCTGCAACGGTGATGTTGCAGCTGCTGTGGTATCATGAAATCGGTGGCGTGAGCAAAAAAGTGGGGCAAAATTTGGAGGATTCAAATAAAGTGTCTATCTTTGCAGCGTCAAACAGAAATGTTTGGCTATCCGGTAAGTTTCCGCGTGGGAGCAAGACTTGATCGACACTACTCCAATTTCATAAAGAGTCACCTGCGGGTGGCTCTTTTGTTATTTCGTGTAACGTCGGATGAAGGTTCGAAAGAAATGAGTGTCCTCCAGACTCTTTCGGGTTACAGATATCTGTTTCTTGCCTTTATATACAAGAACCTCTCTTGCATTGGCGTTTAACTCAAAATACCTCTTAATGGTACGAGCCAAGGTTCCTGGATTGTAATCGGCAGTCATGTGCAATAGCACTCGGTTTGTCTGACCTACAGATTCCGACAGGCGATTATCAACAGAATGGCGACCAGAAATAGTCTTGAGATCAAACATCTTATACACTCCTTTTCTCTCAAAGATGTAGTCGGCTGTTCTACAGCCCTTGGGGTTTGGCAGAATGAAAACGCGATTGCCCATCTCAACAGCTTTGCGGGCTGCATTGAGAAGTGGCGAATAGTCTTCACTGGTCTCTCCACCGACAATAAAGATCTCTGGGTCAGTGGCTAATGGCGAGAACTCACGTCTCTCGGTAATCAAGCGTAACTGCCTGATAAAATCTATGCCTTGCAACTCATGTAACAAAGCAAGCATCTGAGCAATATCGTTGTTTCCGACCATATACGACTGCAAAGGTAACGTTTCTTTCTTGAACGGCAAAAAAATCATCATAATTTCAGCATTCGAACACAAATAAAGGCTAACCACGCGACTACGACGACTGGAGCAGATGATGCGAACATGTTAGCAATGAAGGATGAAGAGTGAAGGTAGTAATACCTATATACTATAGTGTCAGCAGCTGCAACTTCAATCGTTGCAGCTGCTTTGGTAATAGGGAGTTACTGTGTGTAAAGAATAACTAGTGCTCAGGGTTTCATGTCGTTGAACATCGCTGTCTCTCACTCGAAAACAGCTAAGATTTCATCAAGGCGAGGATTAGTGCGCTGGACAATCATGGCCACATATTCCTTACGATTACCCTCTCCCCGCATCTCTACCGATCGGGCCACATAATGCTTCTGTTGCTCGGCTCCGTTGAACCACCTCAAGAAAAGCTTATTTCTTCAGCTATCGCCTTCAGCTCCATCTCTGTTTCCTTTTGCCACGCCGCTTTGCGCTGACGAGCTCTTTCATACCAAGCCACGATTTCTTCGCGCGAACGCTTGGGATAGTTCATCGTAGTTTCCATAGTACTGTTTCTTGATATTTTGCGCTGCAAAGGTAAGCTCTTTTTTTCTACGAACCAAATTATGGGGCTTTTTTCTGCTCCGCATCACTTCATTTCACTCGTCAAGGCCCGAATGAGCTAAAGGATGGGAGGGCTCTTTTGTTATTTCGTGTAACGTCGGATGAAGGTTCGAAAGAAATGAGCGTCCTCCAGACTCTTTCGGGTTACAGATATCTGTTTCTTGCCATTGTCGAGGCATATTATCCTCTTTTCAAGAAGTTTGAACAAATGATGCTGTCGCTACGCGACAATAGTCCTAAGAACTATGGCATACGTAAGTGACGCCCTGTTCTTTTAACTGGAAACCTGTTCACCCATAGGAGACTTCGTCGTTGATTATGGGTCCATAAACGTACCCTCTTAACTGCATAAGCGGATCTTCGACGTGAAATCTGTGTTTCGCGCCGTGAAACACAGATTTCATGGACGGGAAACATGCATTCACCGCCGTGAAACCTAAAATGTCATTCTTGAAGAGAATTAGAACTATCATTCCTCACTCCTCACTCATCCCATGGTGTTTTTATGGTTTTTGTGTACATATACTTTGGTGTTAACGTCATTTAACGTCCCTCGATGTCCCTCATCTTCAAATAATCCGTACCTTTGTGGCGCAAATTATGCTAAGAGATATGAATGCAATGTCGCTAAATAACCTCTGGTCCTATCTGCAGGGCTTATCTCTGTCGGCAAGCAACAAGAGATGGCTTGCTGAGCATCTGTATGAGGCTGCCGAGGCAGAGACGACACAGCAAGAAACGTTACAGAAGGCACGCGCCCTGACTGAAGAGCAACTGCAAGTTATGGAGCAAGAAGAATTCCTCTCCCCAGAGGATCTGAAACTCTTGCTTTACAGAACTGTGGACAATATATACAGTCAGGTATGAAGTACATTGTTCGTAATCAATGCACGAGAAACATTGTTGACTTCTATCGACACGTTGCAATGAAATATAAGCATACGTATTCCGAATATTTGATGCTGAAGAACATTGACGATGCTGTTGACCCGATGTTTCAAATCGAGCAGTCTCTCCTCCGCCGCAAGCCCACCATCGAACGATGGCAAAAGTCGGGATGGCACATGGCAAATGCTGGCAAATGGTACTACGCCTACACCATCAGCGGCGACACCATCACGATCGAAGATGCCTGCCACGAGCAGAACATGCACTAATGCTGATTAATGCAAGTTTCGGGCGTAGCACAAAAACCTAAAAAACACCACTCATGATGGCTGAAGCCTACGGCTCATCGTACTGTGCTTTTGGTCTTGTGCCTGCAAGCAAGCTTTCGCACAGACCACAAGCACATTACGGTTTCATTCTGAAACTCAGCCATCATGGTGGCAAAAACACCGCACTTCGTGCTAAAAAAGTTTCGGCTCCGCCTCTGCGACCTTCATAATCACAGCCTCGCGTAGCGCTGTGATTATTCGCGAACTCACCGAAGGTCAGCTGCAATGAACTCCTTTACTCCCAAACCTCAAAAATCTTCGCGCCTCAGCGCCTCCGCGTTGAAATAAATGAGGTCAAGACGCTCTGAGCATTCTTTTGGTGTTGTAAATTCACACGAAATCCAATAGAACCCAAATATAATTTGAGAGATTTGAATCAATTTGTAAGATTTCTGTCACGAAGTGACACTCAATACTTCACACTTCACACCGCAGGACGCGCTTTTCTAGGTTTTTGCCATGGGATGAGCCGACCCGTAGGGTGGTGATGCCCCTGTCCTTTTATCTGTGAGCTTGCTCACAAGGAAAGGGAGAGGGGTAGCTCCAAGGACTCAAGAGTCCTGCTTATCCCATGGTGTTTTTATGGTTTTTGTGTCTCTTCATCATCTGTGCCATCTGAGTAATCTGTGTGCACTTAGTTGATTAAATCTGCTGCATGTCGTGGAGGTGCTTGTAGTAGCCTCCCTGCTGGATGAGCTGTTCGTGAGTGCCCTGCTCGACGATCTGCCCTTCGTGGAGGACGTAGATTTCGTCGGCGTTCTTGATGGTGGACAGGCGGTGGGCGATGGCGATGGTGGTGCGTGTGCGCATGAGTCGCTCGAGGGCTTCCTGTACGAGTCGCTCGCTCTCGGTGTCGAGGGCGCTGGTGGCTTCGTCAAGGATGAGGATGGGCGGGTTCTTGAGGATGGCACGGGCGATGGAGATGCGCTGGCGCTGACCGCCGCTGAGACGGCAGCCGCGGTCGCCGACGTACGTGTCGTAGCCGTGCTCGCTCTGGAGGATGAACTCGTGGGCATTGGCGATCTTGGCTGCTTCGACGACCTGTTCCATCGTGGCGTTCTCGACGCCGAAGGCTATATTGTTGAAGAAGGTGTCGTTGAAGAGGATGGCTTCCTGGTTGACGTTGCCGATGAGGGCGCGCAGGTCGTGGAGGCGGAAGTTCTTGACGTTGATGCCGTCGATGAGGATCTCGCCGCCGGTGACATCATGGTAGCGCGGCACGAGATCGACCAGCGTGCTCTTGCCGGAGCCCGACTGTCCGACGAGGGCGATGGTTTTGCCTTTGGGTACGACGAGGTTGACGCCGTGGATGACCTCGACGGGGCTGTTAGAGTAGGAGAAATGGACGTTGCGGAACTCGATGGCCTCGCTGATGCCTTTGACGGCTACGGGATGCTCGGGTTCGTGGATGGGATTCTCGGCGTTGAGGATCTTGTCGATGCGCTCCATGGAGGCGAGACCTTTGGGGATCTCGTAGCTGGTCTTCGAGAGCTCTTTCATCGGTGCGACGACGCTGTAGAGGATGATCATGTAGAAGATGAACGTCGGGGCATCGATGGGCGACTTGTTGGCGAAGATGAGAGAGCCGCCGAACCACAGGACGAAAACGATGATGCAGGTGCCGAGGAACTCACTCATGGGATGTGCCAGGGCCTGGCGGATGGCGACGCGGCTGCTGGCGTTGCGGTATTGGTTGTTGACGGTGCGGAAGCGGGCGAGCATCTTGTCTTCGGCGATGAAAGCCTTAATGATGCGCAGGCCGCCCAGCATCTCGTCTAACTGCGCCATCGTCTCGCTCCACTTCGACTGTGCAAAGAGGCTCTTGGACTTGAGCTTGCGCCCGATGAACCCCATGACCCAGATGAGGCCGGGCATGACGAGCACGGTGAAGAGCGTCATTTGCCACGACACGAAGAGGAGGGTGACGAAGTAGAAGATGATGAGGATGGGATCCTTGATGAGCATGTTCAGGGACGAGGTGATGGAGGTTTCCACCTCGCTGACGTCGCCGCTCATGCGCGCTATGATGTCGCCGCGCCGCTCGTCGGTGACGAAGGCGAGGGGGAGGTGCAAGACCTTGTCATAGACCATGATGCGGATATCGCGGACGACGCCGGTGCGTAGGGGCACCATGACGGCGGTCGAGGCGAAGTAGCAGGCGGTCTTGAAGAAGGTGGCGAGGCAGAGGATGAGGCCGATGATGAGCAGCGTGGTCTGATGGCCGTACTGGCCGATGAGCACCGACGTGTAGTAGTAGAGGTTGTTGATGGCGATTTCTTTGATGCCGTCCCATTGCCAGGGCTGGAAGGTGTAGGCGCTGGTGTCCAAGCCGAAGAGCATCTGCAGCATGGGTATAACGCCCATGAAGGAGAACACGTTGAGCACCGCCGACAGTAGGTTGGCGACGACGGCTCCGATCATATAGTGCTTGTAGGGTAGCGCGAAGCGGCGCAGGACTTTCCAAAAATCTTTCATGTTTCTTATTTCCTTCCGAAGTCAGCGGGGATCTCTCCCCAGTTGTCGGTGTCCCATTTGATGAGCGGGTAGGGGACTCCGTTCTGTTGCAGCCAGACCTCGGCACGACGTACGAGGTCGAGGAGGGGTTGGTTCTCGGGGGTGGGTGCCAGCGTGGTCTTGGCTTTACGTTTGTTGACCCAGATGATGGCCGTGCGCGAGTCGCTATAGACGGGCATCGATACTCCTTTCTGCTTCATCAGCGCCATGGCGTGAACGATAGCCAGGAATTCGCCGATATTGTTGGTGCCGTGCACGGGACCGTAGTGGAAGATCTGCTTGCCCGACGGCAGGTGTATGCCCCGGTATTCCATGGGACCGGGATTGCCGGAGCAGGCGGCATCGACGCAGAGTGCCTGGTTAGACCCACCCCCCTGCCCCTCCCTGTGAGGGAGGGGAGTGGGTACCTGTGCTATTGGTTGATCAGCCATAATCTGTTTATAATGATTCAAATCTTGAGAAGGTGACCGCTCCCTTTTTACATCCTCTCCGGCACTTCGATGCCCAGCAGGCCCATGCCGGTCTTGATGACCTTGGCGACGGCTTCGCAGAGGGCGAGTCGGATGGCGCGCTTCTGCTCGTCGGGCTCCTTCAGGATCTGGAAGTCGTGGTAGAAGCCGTTGAACTCCTTGGCCAGGTCGTAGCAGTAGTTGGCGATGACGCTGACGTTGTAGTCGCTGCCGGCCTGTGCTACTGATGAGCCGAAGGCGGCGAGACGCTGGATGAGGGAGATCTCCTTCTCGGAGAGAAGTGCAGACCCCTCTAAATCTCCCCGTAAGGGGAGACTTGCGTTTCCGCTTGCCAACTCTGCGCTAGCCTCCTCCCCTCCATCACGGGAGGGGTTGGGGGTGGGTCTGTCTTCTGCTTTCCTGAGGATGCTGCGGATGCGGGCATACGTGTACTGGATGAACGGACCCGTGTTGCCGTTGAAGTCGATGCTCTCTTCGGGATTGAAGAGCATATTCTTGCGGGCATCCACCTTGAGGATGAAGTATTTGAGGGCTCCGAGGCCTACGATGCGTGCAATCTCTTGTGCCTCGGCATCTGAAATGTCCTCGAGCTTGTTGACCTTGTCCTTACTCATTTCGCGGGCATCCTCAATCATTTTCTCGATCAAGTCGTCGGCATCGACCACCGTTCCTTCACGGCTCTTCATCTTGCCGTTGGGCAGCTCCACCATGCCGTAGGAGAAGTGGACGAGATCCTTGCCCCACTTGAAGCCCAGCTTGTCGAGCAAGATGCTGAGCACCTGGAAGTGGTAGTTCTGCTCGTTGCCCACGACGTAGATCATCTTGTCGATGGGGTAGTCCTGGAAGCGCAGCTTGGCCGTGCCGATATCCTGCGTCATATAGACGCTGGTGCCGTCGGCGCGCAGCAGCAGTTTCTCGTCGAGGCCCTCCTTGGTGAGGTCGGCCCACACGGAGCCGTCGTCGCGGCGATAGAAGAATCCTTTGTCCAATCCTTCCATGACCTTCTCCTTGCCTTCGAGGTAGGTCTGGCTCTCGTAGTAGATCTTGTCGAAGCCCACGCCCAATGCCTTGTAGGTCTCGTCGAAGCCGGCATAGACCCAGTCGTTCATGCGTTTCCACAGTGCGCGCACCTCGGGGTCGTTCTGCTCCCATTTCACGAGCATGGCGCGAGCCTCGTTCATGAGCGGGCTCTCTTTCTCGGCGCGTTCCTTGGCGGCTTCTTCGTCCATGCCCTCGGCCATGAACTTATCCATCAGCTCCTTGCGCTCGGCACGGAAGTGCTGGTCGAAGGCGACGTAGTACTTGCCGATGAGATGGTCGCCCTTCATGCCTGTGCTCTCGGGTGTCTCGCCGTTGCCCCATTTGAGCCATGCGAGCATCGACTTGCAGATGTGAATGCCTCGGTCGTTGACGATGTTCGTCTTCACGACACGGTTGCCGTTGGCCTCCATCACCTGAGCCAGTGCCCAGCCCAAGAGGTTGTTGCGTACATGTCCGAGGTGGAGGGGTTTGTTGGTGTTGGGCGACGAGTACTCGATCATCACCAGCGGCGACGCATCGGTGACGGGCTTGAGTCCGTAGCGCTCGTCCCCTTGGATGTCGGCCAGCAGGTTGACCCAGCAGGCGTCGGCGATGACCATGTTGAGGAAGCCCTTGATGACGTTGAAGCGTGCTACCACGTCGGACAGGTTATCGACGAGATACTGTCCGATCTCCTGCGCCGTGTCCTCGGGTTTCTTGCGGCTCATCTTGAGGAAGGGGAAGACGACGAGCGTCAGATGGCCCTCAAACTCTTTCTTCGTAGCGCTCAGTTGCACCATGCTTTCGGGCACTTCCTGCCCGTATAACGATTGGATGGCGGCCTGGATGGCAGCCGCGAGTTTTGACTCGATATTCATACCTTATTAAATATATATATAGAAATTCGGCTGCAAAGGTAGGCAAAATTTACGACTTTCGACCGTTGAATGATGAGATTTAGATGGCTGTTTGGCGTTTTTTATGTCCTATTTACGATTTTAAGCACAAAAAAGAAGTCACCCGCTGAGGTGACTTCCCTTTTTGTGTGTTTCAAATCTGTCGCTTACTGAATAGCAGCGTCGAGTTCAGCACCAGCCTTGAACTTGGCCAGCTTCTTAGCGGCGATATTGATGACAGCCTTGTTTTGGGGATTGATGCCCGTGCGAGCTCCGCGCTCTGAAACGGCAAATGTACCGAAACCAATGAGGGCGACTTTTTCACCAGCCTTGAGAGCCTCGGTGATAGCTTCAATCGTTGCTTCGAGAGCCTTCTTGGCATCTGCTTTCGTCAAGCCGGCTTTTGCGGCGATGGCGTTTGTCAAATCTGTTTTGTTCATGTGTTAAATTATTAAAGGGGTTAAAAAACTATTCTTTTATAGGGTTAAGACGCTTGAAATGTGCAATTCGTGTCGCAAATATATAGAAAGATTGAGTTCCGACCAAGTTTTTAAGCAAAAAAGAGCCCTTTTATGTCATTTTTCTGCGTTTTTAGGCTTTATTCCCCTCAAAAATGCCTACTTTTGCGCCCTAAAACTGAAAATATAGACGTCGTTATGAGTTTCAATATGCCTCCTGTGACCAAGAATCTCATCATCATCAACATCTTGATGCTTCTTGGCAAGTACGTAGCGGCCCGCTATGGCATCGATTTCGATGACCTGCTGGGCTTGCATTTCTTCCTGGCTTCCGACTTCCGCCTCTACCAGTTCTTCACGTATATGTTCGTGCATGGCGGTTTCGAGCACCTCTTCTTCAATATGTTTGCGGTGTGGATGTTCGGCCGCATCATGGAGCAGGTGATGGGTTCGCGCCGCTTCCTCTTCTACTATGTCGTGTGCGGCCTGGGTGCCGGCCTGGTGCAGGAGGGCGTGCAGTACGTCGAATACCTCTACAGCGGCCTGCAGGCTTACGACTCGGTGAACCTCGAGGGGTTGAGTATGCCCATGGAGGCCTACCTCAACCGCTGGACGACGGTCGGCGCTTCCGGTGCCGTCTATGGCATCCTGCTGAGCTTCGGCATGACATTCCCCGAGGAGAAGATGTTCATCATCCCCTTCCCCTTCCCCATCAAGGCCAAGTGGTTTGTGATCGGCTATGCCGTCATCGAACTGCTCAGTGCCCTGGGCAACCGTGGCGACGGCATCGCTCACATGGCTCACTTGGGCGGTATGCTCTTCGGCCTGGCACTCATCCTCTATTGGCGCAAGCATGGCGACGGCAACAACCATTTCTTCGGTGGCGACAACTATCGTGGCTTCGGCGGCAACGACAACTATTTCACCCGCTACGAGGACGTGAGCGACCGCGCTTCCAAACCCAGCCTCTGGCAGCGCACGAAGCAGTGGTTCGCCGACCGTCGCAAACCCAAGATGAAGGTGCACACGGGCGGCGCCAAGCACGCCGACGACATGGCTTGGCGTCAGCAGAAGAAAGAGCGCGAAGAGGAAATCGACCGCATCCTCGCCAAGGTGAAGCAGGGAGGCTACGAGAGTCTGTCGGCCGAGGAGAAGAAGAAACTGTTTGATGCCAGCAACTCATGAAGTTCATCAAGACCTTCTTCGTGCAACTGTTCACGGGCGCTAACGTGGCAACGATCCTGTTGCTGTGGCTCTCGTGCGCCGTCACCTATCTGTCGCCTGTCGATCACCCTCGGCTGGGACTGCTGTCGCTGCTGTTCCCCATCTTCCTCCTGGTCAACGTCCTGTTCGTCGTCTTTTGGCTGATATTCAAGTTCAAGCGCGCATGGATCCCCCTGGTCGGCCTGCTCTGCTGCTTCAGCTTTGCCCGCGACTATTTCCCCGTGAACTGGCCTGCCGCCCCTGCCGACAGCACGCTGAGCGTCCTGACCTATAATACGCATGACTATGGCGGCAAAAGCGCAGATCACGACGACGGCACGAATCCGATCGTGAATTATCTCCTGGCCTCCGATGCCGACATCATCTGTCTGCAGGAGAGTCCCCGCCGCGGCACTTTCCTTCAGCAGCTGGAGGATGCCGGCTACGCTTGTGCCCACATCAAGCAGTTCGTTCTCTGTTCGCGTCTGCCTATCCTGTCCTACGACACGCTGGCGCTGGCGGCTCATTCCGCCCATTGCATGCGGTCGTACCTGCTCGACGGCACCGACACGGTCATGGTCATCAACGTGCATCTCCAGAGCAATCAGCTCTCGCCGGCCGTCAAGAGCGCTTACGTCGATGCCATCGCCAAGCACGAACGCGATTCCATACGCAAGGGCTTGGAGCCTGTCGTGGTTCTTCTAACTGAGGCTTCGCCCGTCCGCTCACGCCAGATCGATAGCATCCAGGCCGTCGTCGATGAGTGGCTGCCGCGACCCGTCATCGTCTGTGGCGACTTCAACGACACCCCCGTCTCGTATTCCCTGCGTGTGCTGACGTCCAAGCTGCGTAGTGCTTTCCGCGAGAGCGGGCAGGGATTAGGTTACACTTTTCATGAGAAAGGATTCCCTGTACGGATAGATCATATCCTTTTCAGCGGCGACCGTTGGAAAAGTTACAAGAGCACCGTTTGTGACACTTTAGAATACTCCGATCACTTCCCAATAAGCACAAAATTGGGCAAATATAGACCTTAAAGCATCAAAAAACGGGTAAAAAGCCAAATATTTGCCACTTTATCATCGCTCTTCCACAAAAATTGCGTATATTTGCGCGCTATTTTGCGAAGAATGGCCTAAGACAAGCAAAAACAATAAACTCAAATAACCAATTAATCAAAATGCAAAACAAAGGAATTGTAAAAACTTTTGCCGTCCTCCTGGCACTGGTTTGCATCTTCTACCTCAGCTTCTCGTTCGTCACGAACTACCACGAGAACAAAGCTGCGAAGATTGCCGCCGTTGAGGGCGAAACAGCGGGTCAGCACTATCTCGACTCGCTACTGAACGAACCAGTGTATTTCAACGTATGGACGCTGAAGGAATGCCGCGAGATGGGTATCGGCCTCGGCCTCGACCTCAAGGGCGGTATGAACGTGATTCTCGAAGTGTCGGTGCCCGACGTCGTCAAGGCGCTCGCCGACCACAAAGAGGATGCCAACTTCAACCAGGCCGTTGAACAGGCCACGAAAGAGGCCAAGCAAGGTCAGGGCGACTTCATCTCATTGTTTGTCAAGGACTACAAGGCGATTGCTCCCAACAGCAATCTCGCCGAACTCTTCGCAACGCAGCAGCTCCGCGGCAAGGTGAACACCAAGAGCACCGACCGCGAGGTGGAGCGCGTGCTCCGCGAGGAAGTCAAGGCTGCCATCGACAACTCGTTCAATGTCATCCGTACACGTATCGACCGCTTCGGCGTCGTGCAGCCCAACATCCAGGCCCTCGAGGGTCAGGAAGGCCGCATCATGGTTGAGCTTCCCGGTATCAAGGAACCCGACCGCGTCCGCAAGCTCCTCCAGGGTTCTGCCAACCTCGAGTTCTGGGAGACCTATACCACCGCTGAGGCTGTGCCTTTCCTCATTCAGCTCGATACCAAGCTGGCTGCTGCTGGCGTAGAGAACGGCGAAGTCGATTCCCTGCAGATGGCTGTCGAAGCTGCCAAGAAGGCTATCCAGATGGATCTCCCCGAAGGCTACACTGCTGACGTCGCCGCCACCATCGTCAATGGCAACGATTCTGTCATCGCTGACGACGAACTGGCCAATATCGCCAAGAAAGGCGATGCCGAGAACGCTGTCATGTCAGCTGCAGAGCGCGAGAAGGCTATCAAGGCTAACCCCCTGTTGTCGCGCCTCCAGATCCTCAATCAAGACAATGGTGCCTGCGTAGGTTATGCCAACAAGCGTGATATCGAGGCCCTCGAAGCGCTCTTCAATTCGCCCGAAGCTAAGGCTGTTCTTCCCGCCGACATGAAGCTCCTCTGGGGTGTCAAGGGCATCGACAAGAACGAAGAAGTCTTCGAACTTTATGCCATCAAGGTCACCGAGCGCAACGGACGTGCTCCCCTCGAAGGTGATGTCGTCACCGACGCCAAGGATGAGTACGACAACAACGGCCGTCCCTGCGTCAGCATGCAGATGAACGTCGAAGGTGCTCGTCGCTGGGCTGCCTTGACAAAGGCTAACGTCCACCGTCCCATCGCCATCGTGCTTGACAACTATGTCTATAGCGCACCTAACGTGCAGAACGAGATCACGGGCGGTAACTCCCAGATCACCGGTCACTTCACCCCCGAGGACACCCGCGACTTGGCCAACGTGCTCAAGTCCGGTAAGATGCCTGCTCCCGCTAACATCGTCAGCGACGAAATCGTCGGTCCTTCCCTCGGTAAGGAATCGATCCGTCAGGGACTCTGGAGCATGATCTTCGCCTTCATCGCCCTGATGATCTACATGGTGTCGATGTACGGCTTCCGTCCCGGTATGGTTGCCAACGGCGCTCTGCTGTTCAACCTCTTCTTCACCCTCGGCATCCTCACCTCCTTCCAGGCTGCACTGACCATGAGCGGTATCGCAGGTATGGTGCTGACCTTGGGTATGGCCGTTGACGCCAACGTGCTTATCTTCGAACGTACCAAGGAGGAGATGCGCGCCGGCAAGGCCGTGCGCCAG
Organism: Bacteroidaceae bacterium; assembly: GCA_016280855.1. Classification (GTDB taxonomy): domain Bacteria; phylum Bacteroidota; class Bacteroidia; order Bacteroidales; family Bacteroidaceae; genus Physcousia. The sequence goes on along the minus strand of JAEEHP010000236.1, from coordinate 9,752 downwards.
GCCATGCAGGCTGGTTACAAGAACGCCTTCAGCGCTATCATCGACTCCAACGTCACCAGCGTCCTCACCGGTATCATCCTCTACTACTTCGGCACAGGTCCTATCCGTGGCTTCGCTACCACCTACATCATCGGTATCATCATCTCGTTCTTCACCGCTGTATATCTCACGCGCGTAGTGTTCGACGGCCGTATGTCCAAGGACAAGTGGCTCGACCTCACCTTCACCACGCCCCTCAGCCGCAAGTTCCTCTCCGACACCAACTTCAACTTCATGGGCTCCTACAAGCGCTCGTTCATCACCTTCGGTGTCATCGTTCTCGTGGCCATCGGTTCGTGGATAGCCCGCGGCTTCTCGCAGAGCATCGACTTCACGGGCGGTCGTAACTTCGTCGTACTCTTCGAGAACGAAGTGCAGCCCGAGGCCGTACGCGGTCTCCTCGCTCAGGCCTTCCCCGAGAGTAACACCAGCGCCATCGCTCTGGGTACCGAGGGCAAGACCATCCGTATCTCCACCAACTATCGTATCGATGAGGACGGTGCTGAGATCGACAGCGAGATCGAGAGCAAGCTCTTCGACGTCCTCAAGAAGGGTGGCTTGCTCAGCGCCGACCTCGACGAGCAGACCTTCATCAACCGCGATGAGCGTGCCGGTGGTTCTATCATCAGTTCGCAGAAGGTGGGACCGTCCATCGCTGCCGACATCACCCGCGGCGCCATCATCTCCGTCATCCTTGCCCTGATCGTCATCTTCGTGTATATCCTCGTTCGCTTCCGCAACGTGGCCTTCTCCGTAGGTGCTATTACGGCACTGGCTGTCGATACCATCTTCATCCTCGGTATGTTCTCCCTCTGCTGGGGTTGGATGCCCTTCTCGCTCGAGATCGACCAGACGTTCATCGGCGCTCTGCTGACCTGTATCGGTTACTCCATCAACGATAAGGTGGTTGTCTTCGACCGTATCCGTGAGAACCTCGGCCTCTATCCCAAACGCGACAAGCAGCTCCTGTTCAACCAGTCGCTGAACGCTACCCTGACGCGTACCATCAACACGTCCGTCTCCACGTTCATCGTCTTGCTGTTCATCTTCGTCTTCGGTGGTGCCAGCATCAAGAGCTTCGCCTTCGCCATGATCCTCGGTGTCGTCATCGGTACCCTGACCTCCATGTTCATCGCTGCTCCCACAGCTTACCTGATCATGGGTCGCAAGATCAAGGAAGAGGAGGCTGAATAATCCCTCTGCTTACACCTTATTATATATACAGCTGCGTCGTGAATCCTCACGGCGCAGCTTTTTTTGTGCCCGCAACGAAGCGTCGCATCTCACTTTTCCACCCCCTTCTTGAGGTCGAAATAATTAGTACGTTGATTATTAGCCTCTTCTGAAAAAGCTGAGGCATGAAATTTTCCATGGGGTAAGTGATACAACATACGGAAAAACGCCGTACCTTTGCCGCAGATTTCAATCATTAGTCATGAAAACCGTTCTGAAGATCCTATTGCTCACCCCTGTGTGGCTGACGATGGCGTGCCGTTCCGACCGCGCTGCTGCTCCTTCGCGCGATGCCCGCAGCTGCTACGAGCAGGCCCTTGAGGCCTTCGATCAGGACAGCGTGCGTATGGGCGAGCAATTGCTCAACGAGGCTGTTAGCCGTGCGCAACGCGAGAAGGACAACCACACCCTCTATCTCGCCCAGCTGCGCCTGGCCGAATCCCTCGCGTGGGGCAACAGCGCCGAGGCGCTCGCCATGGCCAAGCAAGCCTTGGAGAGCTATCAGCAGAAACCCGACAGCCCGCGCAACCTCATCATCATATTAGATTATATAGGTACGTACGCGAGCCAGGTCGCTTTCAACGGCGACGAGAACTTCGACGAAGCCCTCGACTATGCGCGCCGTGCCTACGACCTCGCCGTAGCCTCGCAGGACACCCTCGGCACGGAGCTCGTGAGCCAGACCCTCACGAGTCTCGCCAACATCCATTGGGCCATGGACGCGTACGGCGAGGCACTGCGCTATGCCCGCGAGGCCGCCACTTGTGCCCCCGATCACCTCAAGCTCGGCGCCCAGCAGGTGCTGGCGCGCTGCCTCGTCAGTTGCGACTCGTTGGCCGAGGCCGAAGCCGTCTATCGTGGCATGCAGCCGGGCGACGACCTGCAGGCGGCATACATCGTGCAGAGCAACCTTGCCAAACTTGCCCTGCGGCGCAGCGATACGGAGAGCGCCGAGGAGGCTATCGACGAAGCCTTCGGTCATGCCGAAGACCTCTACTTCAAAGCCCTGCAACAGAAGGACGACTACTACCAGAATGCCCTTGTGCAGGAACGCGAGAACGAGCGTTTGCGCTACAAGACCGTCCTCCATCGCCGTATGCTTTGGGGCGGCGTCGCGCTGCTTCTCATCCTGTTGGTGGCTACGCTGCTGGTTATCCGTGCCGAAAAAGCCAAGCGAAAGCATCAGATGCGCCTGCGCCAGCAGGAACGCCTCATCCACCAGCAGCAGCTCATCCGCCACGAGAACGAACTGCGTATGCGCGACGGCACCATAGCCTTCCTGCAGGACTTCATCCTTCAGCGCACAGAGGTCATACAGAAAGTGGGCAAGGCGGACAAACGGCATATCGCCATCAGCCCGCACGAATGGGAGGAGATGGAACGAACGCTCGACGCCATCGACGGCAACCGCATCGCGTACCTGCGACAGCACTATCCCGCGCTCAAGGAGGAAGACATACAGCTCTGCATCCTCATTCGCCTGCGCCTCACCAACCGAGCCATCGGTAACATTTACGGGCTCACCATCTCAGCCGTGCAGCACCGCAAGCAGAAGCTCAAGAAGGAAGTCTTCGGCGAGGACGACCCCGACACACCCTTCGAACTGGTCATCGAGAGAATACAAGACGAATCATTAACCAATAAACAATAAATGACGATGAAACGGACATTTTTTACATTTTTCTTCCTGCTCGCGATGGCCAATGTCTATGCTTACGACATTGCCGTCGAGAATGCAAATGGCGTGACTATCTATTACAACTACATTAATGATGGACAGGAGGACGTTTCATGCTCGATTTCTTATAAAGGTAAAATCACCGAAGATGATGGGAGCGTCTTTGTGAGTGCCGATGTCGAGTTTGGTGCTGATGTCACCTCGACGCTCGTGGCTCTTGTTCCAGGTAACTTAACCGATGAGGTCAAAGCCGCCATCATTGCTGGTGAGTATGCGAACATTGTTGAGATTTCCGAGAATGGTCAAGTAAAGTTCCCTGCAACGGATATGTATGACGGAACATATACCTTTGTTGTAGTTACCTTCCTCAATGGTCAGGCAAAGAACATCGCAACCGACACATTTAAATATGTAGTTGTTAATCCCGTATGGAAATCCCTCGGTTGGTGTAAGTACACTGAGGACTGTCTTGGCCCGATCTACCGTTTTGATGACGATGATCCCCTCAACTATGTCTGTACCTACGAGGTTGAAATACAGGAGGACGAGAATCACCCAGGTCTATACCGCTTGGTGAATCCGTACGGAGAAGTCTATCCGTTTAACGATCCTGGTGACTGGGATGCTAGCCACGACTACTACATGGAAATCAATGCCTGCGATCCTGAAGGAGTATTCATTGGAGCTCAAGAAATGGGACTTAATTGGGGGCATGGCGAATTCACTATCTGTAGCTTGGGCGCTTACAATTTAGAAAAAGGAACTACTTTTGATGAAGTAAAAGCCAGCGGTGTTATGGGAAATCTCGAAAACGGCATCATAACCTTCCCTAAAAATGGGCTTCTTGCGAAAATCGGAGATCGTGGCTGGTATTATGGAAATACTACTGCTTCTTTCAAAATTGTCCTCCCAGATACCACGCATCAAGAAGAGCCCACTTACTATCGTCATTTCATTGAAGAAGGGAAAGTGTGGAAGGTCGGTGATGTTGTGTATGCCAATACCGCCCATGAGATTAAGTATTGCTATTTTGAAGGTGATACAGTCATTTCCGGTCGCAAGTGCACGATGATGTGGTGTCGTCACGAGAAACAGAACCATCAACCGAGCACAATGTTTATGGGGGCTTTGTACGAAAACGCGGGTCGTGTTTATCTCGTCTTAGAAGGAACAAGAGATTTCAAATTAATCTATGACTTTGCATCCAAGGAAGGTCATTACTTTGAGTTATATGACCACGCGGATCAAATAGATTTCGATATCATTCAAGCGACAATCAAAAAACGATTCACATTGATCAATGACCATTACAAAGGTCCATGCTATACCGTAATCCTCAAAAAACCTTGGGGAGATACGATTTTTCAGGATGTAGAAGAGACGTGGATGGGTGGTGTTGGTAGCCAATATCTTCCATTAGATAATTGCGCATTACATTATGGTGACAACAATATGCTTATGTCCTGCACCGCCGGCGATGAAGTGCTTTATTACAACCGCAACATCATTGATGGCGTAACTCCTGACCCTTCCGAGGTCAAGAAGAACACGATTGACTTCACGCATGTCGTGAAGACGAGGCCGAAGGCTCCGAGGAGAGGTGTCGTCAACGAGACTGGGGACGACGAGCCTTTGACAGGTGAGTATTCGATGAAGGAGCTCTTTGTGAACTTCAAGCCGTTGGCAGGTCATTATGTCATCACAATCTGTAATGAAAGCGGCACAGAGGTCTATCGCAAGGAGGTGCAGACGAGTAATGTGGTGGGACTCAACACAGATATATCAGGCTATGAGAAGGGTGAATACACCATCACGGTGGAGAACAACGAAGAAGCCTATACCGCCGAGTTCAAAATTGATGAGGAGACGGGGATAAAAAGACCCACCCCCGACCCCTCCCGTGATGGAGGGGAGAAAGCTGGCGCGTGGTATGACCTCAGCGGTCGCAAACTCTATACTCCCTCCCCTGAGGAGGGTCGGAGTGGGCTCTCTCGTACACTTCCCAAGGGTATCTATATCCGTGATGGACGCAAGGTGGTAGTGAGATAAAACTGCCATATCTTTGCCACAGATTTCAATAATAAGTCGTAGAAACAGGATTCTAACTCATAAAAACGATACGATAATGAAACGAATATTACTATGCTCAGCTCTTGTGGTGCTCAGCCTCATCACGACCAATGTCTATGCTTACGACATTGCCGTCGAGAATGCAAATGGCGTGACTATCTATTACAACTACATTAATGATGGACAGGAGTTGGAGGTAACGTATAAACCTGACAATTTCTGGGACAATGCTGACACCTATACGGACAATGTTATCATCCCTAGTGAGGTAACCTTTTTGGATAGAACTCGAAAGGTGACGAGTATCGGAGAGTATGCGTTTTCCTTTTGCTCCAGCCTAACATCTGTGGTCATTCCTAGCAGCGTAATGAACATCGGAAAGGCTGCGTTTACACAATGTTATAGAATGACCTCCGTGGCCATTGGCAACAGCGTAAGGGCCATTGGCAGTTCCGCGTTCTTTGGTTGTAGCAACCTGACCACTTTAACTATCCCTGCCAGCGTAACCTGCATTGGAGAAAGAGCATTCGGTGGTTGCAACAGCCTGACCTCTTTGACCATTCCTGTCAGCGTTACGAGCATTGGAAAAAATGCATTCTCTGGTTGCAGCGGCCTGACTTCCGTGACAATCCCAGAAGGTGTGACGAGCATAGAGGAGGCCACCTTCGAAAACTGTTTCGGTCTGACATTCGTTGCCATTCCCGACAAGGTACAGCGTATTGGAGATAATGCTTTCAAATACTGTGTTGGCTTGGACTCCGTGTCACTTGGGGAAAGCGTTATCGATATAGGGAATTATGCGTTTATTGGATGTAAACGTATGGAGTGTATTACGATTCCTAATAGTGTGGAGACGATTGGAAATCAAGCATTCGCCGAGTGCGTTGGTTTAACTTCCTTATCCATTCCTGATAACGTAAAATCAATAGGGGCTTACGCGTTTATGAACTGTGAAGGTCTGTGGGACGTTACCATCGGTGAGGGCGTGTCGTCTATTGGGGAGTCCACGTTTTTAGGTTGCTATTGCCTATCTCAATTGACCATTGGCCACAATGTGACGAGTATTGGTCCGTCTGCGTTCTGGGGTTGCACATCCCTCCGCTCATTAACCATTCCCCACAATGTGAGGAGCATAGGACCAAGAGCTTTCGAAAATTGCAATTTAAGCGTTGTTACCTCATTGATTAAGAATCCTTTTGCGATTGAAGGAAAGGATTCTGACAATAGGCCTTTCAGTGAATATACTTTTAACAATGCCACGCTATATGTGCCCCTCGGCTCCATTGACAAGTATAAGGCTACCGGGGGATGGCGGGATTTCGCTCAGATCCTAACGGTGCATGGTCTGGAGTATGACTATCGTCCTTTCATCGAGCGGGCAAAAGTGTGGCGTACAGGCATCCCGAATCCCGACGGCGAGGGGTACAGCCAGATGTACCATTACATCTTTTGTCCCGATACGTTGATTAATGGCCAGAGATGTACGTTGATGGGCCGATGCCGACTGGTGGATTATGGCGACGGGATTTATGGGGAATTGGACACCGTTTATGTCGGCGCTTTGTATGAAAAGGACCGCCAGGTGTTCTGTGCTTATCCCGGCAGCCAGGAGCTGGTCCTTCACTACGACTTTGCTTCTCCCGTCGGTTCTGTGGTCAGCATTGGCGGCAATGAACTCGCCATTGTCAGCAAGGAGTCTGTTCAGGGTGAGAACTACAAGGGCGAGAGTGTTTATCTTCAGTCCGAGGATCATGTCGTCTGTTGGCAGGAAGGCATTGGCAATAGGTTCTCTCCGATGGAGAACCTCCACGGCCTTCATCCGGCGAGCGCGAGCGACGAGGTGCTTATTTCCTGCTCCGTGGGCGACGAGGTGCTCTATTACAACGGTTCCCCATTTGCCGGAGGCAATGAAGTCAAGAAGAATACGATTGACTTCACGCATGTCGTGAAGACGAGGCCGAAGGCACCGAGGAGAGGTGCGGTTAGCGAGAGCGAGGACGATGAGCCCTTGACGGGGATGTACTCACTTAATAATCTATTCCTGAACTTCAAGAACTTAACGGGAGTGTTTGTCGTCACCATTCGTAATGCCAGCGGCACGGAAGTCTATCGCAAGGAAGTGCAGACAAACAATGTCGTTGCCATCAACACAGTCATCGGCAACTACCCCAAAGGCATGTACACGATTACGGTGGAGAATGACGAGGAGGCTTATACGGCAAAGCTTAGCATCGATGAAGAGACCGCCATACAGCCTCTCCCCCTAACCCCCTCTCCCGTGAGCGAGGGGGAAGCTGGCGCGATGTATGACCTCAGCGGGCGCCGTATTGCAAACAACTCGTCCGCTCGTCAACTTGTCCACTCGTCCACTCTGCCGAAAGGCATATATATCAAGGATGGCCGAAAGGTGGTAGTGAGATAAAACTGCCATATCTTTGCCACAGATTTCAATAATAAGTCGTAGAAACAGGATTCTAACTCATAAAAACGATACGATTATGAAACGAATTACTTTAATTACCATCATGTGCCTGACGGCTTGCTTAAAAGCTTTGTCTGTCGAAGTAGAAGTGGATGGCATTAAATATGTTGCCAACATCGAAGATAAGTCTGCTAAAGTTATTCGCAAGGATAATAAATATGAGGGCTCTATTGTTATTCCCTCCAGCATCAATGTGGATGGTGTTGTATATCATGTCACCAGCATTGGGGAGTATGCTTTTTCTCAATGTAGTAATCTCATCTCCGTAACGATGCCTGAGGGCATTACTACCATTGAAAAGGATGCTTTCGCAGCATGCAATCACCTTTCTCCAGTTGTGATTCCATCAACCGTCACGAGTATCGGGAGCGACGCCTTTAACGGTTGTTCTAGTTTTACTTCGCTTACGATTCCTTCGTCCGTCAAGAGTATCGGATACAGGGCTTTCCGTGACTGCTTTCGCCTTACCTCTATTACGATTCCTGAGGGTGTTACAGACATTGGGCACAGTGCTTTCATTTACTGTACAGGATTATCGTCAGTGACGATTCCATCGTCTGTTGTCCATTCTGGAGGTGAAACTTTCAGAGGTTGCTCAAACCTTACTTCTATTACTATTGCAGAGGGTGCCACTATCATCGGTGAGGGTGATTTTGCAGAGTGTTTTGCTCTTGCTTCCATAACGATTCCATCGTCTGTCACCACAATTGGGCAAGGAGCTTTCCATGCATGTCACAGCCTTGCAGATGTTTATTGCAAAGCTGAAAAGGTGCCAGCAACGGGTGCTGATGTCTTCGATGATATCGAATCTCTCACTCTTCATATTCCTGCGTCTGCTATCGAAGACTACAAATCTACAGAGCCTTGGAGTCTGTTCGGAACAATCGTTGCTTTGGACCCCCCAGGATACACCTATCATCCCTTTGTCGAGGCGGGCAAGCGGTGGTGTGTTCACGGCTTCAACATGGGCTCGGCTCATTGCGTCATTGATTACTATTTTACCAACGACGAAGAGACGATAGACGGAAAGACGTACTTGCCGATGTACGAGAAAGAAGGTGAGCAGACCACTCTAGTCGGTTTGTTCCGCGAAGAGGACCATCGCGTGTACCTCTATAATAAAGATGCAGGCAGAGAATGCCTGACCTACGACTTCTCGCTTCAGGAAGACGATGAGTTTACGCCCGAATACGGCGACTTCTCTCATGGCAAAGTGACGAAGGTCTCGTATAAGGAAGTCAATGGAGAGCAACTAAAAGTTCTCACTATTGCAACCAGCAACGGGACGGATGTGGAATGGATTGAAGGTGTTGGTGTCAATGCGGCTTTCGGGCCTTCGCCCTTAGAAGGGATGTATTCAATACACGAGCCTAATTCGTGGGGGTACCATACCGCTTACGTCCTTTATGACAACTCCCTTGAACCCAACTTCTACCTGCCCTTCTCTTTCGGGTTAAACTACAATGGTTGGTGGGGCCAGCAGCCTCAAACGGATAGGGTTGAAGCTGAAGATAAGAATTCCGGTTTAGGACTCCATTACATTCTATTGCCAGATCCAGAGCACGATTGCTATGCACTCCATGTCTATGGCGACATCATCTGGAGCAACAGCCCCAATCGCTACGTCTATTGTGTGGAGGACAAATCGACTCATACGCTTAAGCTCCAATTTGAGGAATTAGAGCCGAGCGTTGGTGGAACAGGAAGGTATCATATCAATCTGTCTTTCCCCTTCTTCTTGTCTGGGAACCGTTACGTCGTCGTAGATGAGCAGGGCGAGCATGCAGTGCCCGTATGGCAAGAGCCATCCGACGATTATCGTCCCTTCATCGAGGAGGGGAAAGTGTGGAAAGTGGGTCATACTGGCGATTATCCTGGATGGTTTGACAAAGCAATGGCATTAGAATACTTCTATTTCGATGGTGACACAATCGTAGGTGACCGGCAGTGCAAGAAGATGATGCGCAGGGAAGAGTATGCTAACCATGAAACAAGGACAACGTTCGTCGGCGCACTTTACGAAGACAACCGCCGCGTCTTTTACGCCCGCCCCAACGGCATCGACTTTGCAATTCTCTATGACTTCGGTTCTCTTTTTGGCACCATATTTCACTAGTGTCCACTAAAAATGGACGAGTTTAAAAATTAAATAAATTAGGTTCACTTGAACCGCTTCGGTCTTTGTCATTTTTGAATATAGTTTTGTCGAAGAGATCTCTGAGATGCGTTGTGTCAGTAAGTGACATGCTG
>JAEEHP010000029.1 GCA_016280855.1 Bacteroidaceae bacterium | reverse complement strand
CGGGTACGTTCTCGGCCAGCGGTGAGGGATGGGTGACCATCACTCTTGACACCCCGTTTGCCTACGACGGTGTGAGCAACCTGTTGGTTGCCGGCTTCGACGGCACTTCCGGCTATCCGGGCAGTGCCTACAAGTTCCGCACCACACCTTGCACGGGCTACAAGGGTGTGCACTGGTACAGCGACAGCTATTGCCCCGACCCGTACAACACGGCTGGAGGCTTCAGCGGCTCGAAGAGCTACACGCAGTACCGTTCTAACATCCAGCTCGACATCACCGCTGGTGGTGGCGGCACTGGTGAGCCTTATGAAGCGCAGATTGGTGAAGGAACCAGCACGACCGGTTACTTCCCCTTCTACACGCTTTACAACTACAGCATTGCCGAGAACCTCTTCTTGGCTTCCGAATTGGAGGATGCTGGCGTTGTTGCCGGTCCTGTGACCAGCTTGAGCTGGTATGCCACCAATGCTCCTGGCTACGAGCAGCAAGGCATCAGCATTTGGATGGCCAATGTCAATGACACAGAATTGACGACGACCTCACACGTGACCACGGGCATGACCCTGGTTTACACGGGTGCCATGACTCCCGCTATTGGCTGGAACGAGTTCCCGTGCAATGCCGGTTCTTTCTCTTGGGACGGCGTAAGCAACGTGTTGATTTTCTGTCAGAGAAACAACGGTGACTGGAACAGCACTGTCAACTGGCAGGCTGGTAATGTCGGCTTCAATGCCATGTCCTACAGATACCAGGATTCCGGCGCATACGATGTGACGGTTCCGAATACCATGTACACTAGCACGACCCGTTCCAACATCATCATCAAGGGTGTTGGCGCTGGTGGCGGTAGCACTGTGCCGGACGAGCTTCACGTGGCCTACTTCGACGGAGATGAGTATGTGATTGACGAGCTGAACCTCGGCACCCGTCCCAACGGCGCGTGGATGGAACCTTTCACGTTCCAGATGTTCCATGACTTCAACAGAGCAGTTGAGGTGTCCGAAGTCGACTTCACGCCTCAAGGCATCTTCGAGTTGAGCGGTGAGGAAGTCCCCTTCACGATTGCCCGCAACGACACTGTTGACCTGATGCTCAATGTCAACGAGGCAAATGAGCCTGGCCTCATTGAGGTGCAGATGGTGGCCATTTATGGCACTGGCCGTACTGCTGCTGTTTGGCCGCTCACGGTCGAAATGTACGACCCCGCCATCCCGGATGTCTGGGAAATGGCATACGATTTCGGCACTGTGGGTGATGGCTTCAGCTATGAAGGCATTCCTTCGCAGATTACGCCTACCGTGTTGCACAACGACTACACGCTGCCTTTCCCGGAAATTCCTGAAGGCAACGATGCCGTTTATAAGTTCACGGTGGAGACCGACATGATTATCGACGCTTACGTTGATCCCGCTGCTAACGACGGCAAGGTGGCCCTCTACACCGAGGACTTCTACGGCGAAGGCGGCCCGATGGCTACCAACAACTACACCGGCATGAATGCTGGCGGTAACGGAGGCAGTGGTGGCTATTCCGGTGGCCCGTTTGAGATCCAAATCGGCGAAGGTACCAGCACCACTGGTTACCTGCCGATGTATTATCTCTACAATTATTCGTTGAGCACACAGCTCTATCTCGGCACCGAACTGGCCGCCGCTGGCGCTACCTCGGCTCCGATGAACAGTATCAGCTGGTACAGCAATAGCACCTATGGCTATAATATCCAGAATATCAGCATCTGGATGGCCAACGTGACTGACACCCAGGCTCCTAGCGTCTCGCCTCTTGGCAGCGGCATGAGCCTCGTCTACCAAGGCAACTTCCAGGAAGTGGTCGGTTGGAACGAGTTCGTGTTCAACGCCGGCAGCTTCTCATGGGACGGCACGAGCAACGTGCTTGTCATGGTACAGATGAACAACGGCAACTGGAGCAGCTCCATCTCGTGGCAGTGCGGTAACGTAGGCTTCACCGCCGGTAGCTACGTCTACCAAGACAACACGCCTTACAGCGCTGGTACCACTACTTACACTTTGACCACCACGACCAACCGTGCGAACACCAAGTTCAAGAGCACGGGTCGTGAGCGTGCTGACCGCGAGCTTGTGACCATCGCTCCTGGTGGCTACAATGCAGTTGCCATCCCTGTCAACTTCATTTGGGCTTACACCGAGAACCAGATGATTCTGACGGCTGACGAAATCGGCATCGCCGGTTACATCAACAGCGTGGCTTACAAGCGTTACAGCGAAGGTAGCGGCAACCCCGAGCCCCGCAATATCGACATCTACATGAAGCATGTTTCGGTGGACAACTACGCCAGCACTGCTGACTGGATTCCTGTGACGGCCGCCGACCTCGTGTTCTCCGGTGTCCACACTTTCCAGACCGTTGGCGAGGACTTCCAAGCCATCACGCTTCAGACCCCGTTTGCCTACAACGGCACCGACAACCTGTTGATTTGCATCGACGACAACACGGGTACCACCACCACGCGCCAATACTGGTCCTGCCACTACACGACTGGCTATAATCGTAGCATGCGTGCCTGGGGCAGCAGCAACTTCGATCCTACGCAAGCCGGTACGCCCGTTGGTGGCAGCTCGCTGACTGGCAACTGGGCTGCCGACATCCAGCTTGACATCACCCAAGGCGGTGGCGGCGGCGGCTTCGAGCCCGGCTTTGCAATGGGAAGCGCTGGTCCTGTTATCGAGGACTTGGCTATCGCTCCCGGTACCTATTATCTGGCTGCTTCTTCGACGGATGCCGACTACACGGTCTACATCAACATGGAGAACATGCCTTGCCCGGCTGTCGAGGCCGAGGGCTTTGCCTTCAACCCGCAGCCTGCTGACAATGAGGACGAAGTGGAACCCGGCAGCGTGACGCTGCGTTGGATGACCCCCGCTTATGCTACAGGTTGGCGTCTCCGTTTCGGTACGACCTACCATCCGGAGCCGAACCATCCGCAGACCATCATGTTCCCCGAGGACGGTAGCTTCACCGACCACGAAATGGCCAGCAGCTTTACCGTGCGCAACCTCCACAACAACACGAACTACTTCTGGTATGTTGAATTCAACAACGATGCTTGCCCGGAGGGTGTGAGCAGCCCGGTTTGGGGCTTCACGACCCACCTGAACGTCCCGCAGAACCTCTATGCCGAAGATGAGACCATCTTCAACGACGAACAAGTGGTGCTGCACTGGAGCCCGATTGTCGACCGTACTTATCGCCAGTACTACATCTACCGCGACGGCGTGAAGGTCGGCGAGACTGCTGTCAACAACGTCAATGCCACGACCTATACCGATGGTCCTTTGGCCTACAACATGGATGGCTATGTCTACTATGTGACCGCTGTCTATGACGAAGGCGAGAGTGCTCCGTCGAACGAGGTTACTGTGAAGGTCTCTGGCCGCGGCAATGTGGACGGTCACGTCTACGAGCAAGACGGCGAGACTGGCGTTGCCGGTGCTACCGTGACGATGGTGGGTACCGACGAGTTCAACGTCAGCCACACCTACAACTTCCAGACCAACGCCCAAGGTTACTACAGTGGTGCAGTCTATGCCGGTGAGTACAATGGTTCTGCCAGCTGCAACGGCTACCAGTCCATCGACGAGCCCGTCCAGGGCAACCCGATTGCCATCACCTACAACCAGACGACGAGCCCTGTCGACTACATGCTCGACGAGAACTTCGATCCTGTCTGCACTGTGATCGCCGAGTACTATCCCGACAGCCTGGATCCTCACAGCCCGTATGTGAAGGTGTACTGGGGCTGCGGCCTGCCCGG
>JAEEHP010000235.1 GCA_016280855.1 Bacteroidaceae bacterium | reverse complement strand
AGTCAGTGCCGATGCGCATGAACACGGTGAGGTCTCCGTCTTCCAGAGGATCCTCTTCGTGGGCAGCTTCGGCATGGACGAACATCTTGAGGTATTTGTATTGTCGGAAGTCGAAGTCGGCGGTCTTGTAAATGGCGCGTCCGTCGCCGTCGACGAGGTTTTGCACGGTCATCTGGAGCGACTGCTCGTTGATGCGGGTGGTTTGCGTCATGCCGATGACGGTCTCCTGTTGGATGCCAGGCGGGATGACATAGGGGATGGGCTGACGGCGGCTGTTCTCGTCGATGCTGACGGCCGAGATGTCGAAGGTGGTCTCGTTGTTGATGTCGTTAGGCTCGTATTCGCCAGGCGCCTGGATGCTCTGCGAATAGGTGCGCCATTCGCCTTTGACGAGGTCCAAGGTGGCGAAACGCAGCACCACGGGACGTTGGAAGTCGGTCATGAACATTCTCATGAAACGAATCGACGAGAAGTCGTCGATGTGGCCGATTACCTTGTCGGGCTGTCTGACCGGGATGCGGAACTGATACCAGGTGACGCTGCCGAAGGTGCTGTTAGGCAAGGCGATGTTGGAGGCCTCGAAGATGTCGGCGATATGGTTTTGTCCGACCACCATCTTGGCAGGGTCGAGGTCGATTTCATATTGGTAGTAACGCTCCGTCTCGCTCAAGGTGTTGTCACCGTTGATGTCTTCGGCATTGGGCAAGGTCGAGTTACTATTGGTGTAGCCTTCGGTCTGTTGGATGTCGGAGGGCGAGTTGCCGTCGGGGCCGTTGAACTGCTTGTAACGGGCCAGGATGCTGCGGTGCTCTTGGTCGTCGGGCGAGTCCCAGTCGCCGGAGCGGAAGTAGTGGTAGTTGTCGCCCGACGGGTCGTTGTAGGCTTGTTGGTAGGCCTCCGAGCCTTCGCCGAAGCGGTTTCTAACGAGGTTGAGGTAGGTGTCTTCGAAGAAGGAACGCTCGTCGACGTCGCGCAAGCCGTCATAGCCCACATCTTGGTATTGGCGGGCTTCCGAAGAGTTGTTGAAGGTGCTGACGAGGTCCTGCATGGTGGGCACACGGCCCCAGATGGTGGTGTCGACGTTTTCGACGGTAGCGGTGGCGGGCAAGCCGTTTTCGTAGAACTTGCGTCCGTCGCGCAGGATGTCTTCCGAGACATCACCCAAGTTGATGTAGAGTTTACCGGGGTTGTTTTGGTATTCCTCGTCGGCGAAGGGGTCCATCAGCCAGAACTCGATGTATTCGATGTTGGTGGCTTCAAAGTCGGTCGACTCCATCTTACGCATGATACCGGCCCAACGGCTCTTCGGGTCGTTGAGCTTGCCGTTGGCATCGATACCGGCCGAGTAGGGCGATGGGTCTACATCGTAGTTATAAGGTCCGCGTTCGTCGGGATAATAGGCCAAGTTGAGCACTGAGACGTTGGTCTGTGTGCCGGCCGCGATGTCCTTGGCAGGGAAGAGCTCGGTCTCAAGTACCTGTCGCACGGTGTTCTTCGAGAGTTCCTCGTTGTCGACATTGGTGGGACGATAGTTGGAGTTGCGGTCGTAGAAGATGGAGTTGTCGATGACGTACCACGACAGTTTGGCGCGGTTCTTTCCGTAGTCGAGGTCAGTGCCTGCCGCAGCCTCGGGGAAGAGGTTGGTCTGGTTTTGGGGTGTACTGGCCATATACCACAAGGTGGGCAGACGCAGGTCGATGGTCGACTTGGCGCCTTCAAAGTCGTCGATATAGGAGGTGCCGCGCTCACTTGCCGACCTGGAGAGGCCGGGGATGAAACGGGCGAACTCGCCGTCGACGCTGATGCGCGACTGCGCCTTGGTGCTGATGCCGGGCAAGGCGTTGATGAGGCTTGTCAGCCAGCGTGCGTCGGTGCGGTAGCTGATGTCGGCGCCATAGATGGTGTTGGCGATGGCTTCCTCACCGTAGTTGATCTTTTGGGTGTATGACTTCTCACCGAGGTAAAGCACCGTACCGCCCATGCGGAAGTCACGGTTGAACTCATGCTCGACGCGGGTGCCCAAGAAGGTCTTCTTGATGGCGCTAAAGCCCGAGTTCGACTCCAAGGCGATGTTGATGGGCGTGCCCGAGTTGAGGATACCTTCGTTCAAGATGGTCACGCGTCCCAAAGTGTAGTCGACGGTGTAGTCGACATTCTCGACGAGTTGCACACCACCAGCAGTGACGGTCACCGAGCCTTGTGCCACATTCATGGCGTTGAGGCTGATCTCGCTGCCCGATTGTGACGAATAGTAGCCCTTCAAGCTGAACTTGTTCTTCTCCGAGTATTGTTCGGCAGAGGTCTTCGTCATCGTGTAGAGGGAGTCGTAGGCGTATTTGTTACCCAACTCGGGTTCGTCGGGGAAGATCTTGTTGTGGATGTGCTTGCCGAAAGGCTCCAGCACGGGGAAGAAGATGCGTCCGTTCGACGAGTTGATGGTACCGCCTTGGGTGGCCGCGTTGTCCAAGAAGTCGAACACGCCATCACCACCTGCGATGGGGTTGTTTTGCGTAGTCAAGTTATCCAAGCCCATCAAGTGCAGCATCGAGACGCCTTTCACCGAGCCTTCGGTGAAGTAGCCATAAGGCGTGCTGTTCGAGTTACCGTTGTAGAAAATGTTGAGCATGAAGTCTTGGGAACCGATTTGGTAGGCCCTGATGTTGTAGACATTCTTCATCATCAGGTTCCAGATGGGCATCTTGGTATTTACCGTGGTGCCGCGCAGCAGCTTGGCCACCAAGACTTTAGGTGTATTGATGCCTTGGTCGGAGAACTCACCCACTTGGTACACCTCGTCGGAACCCACGATGGTGTATTGGTAGGCGACGGCCAGGGTCTGGTTGGAATTGAGGCTGACATTCAAAGAGATAAAGCCCAACTTCGAGTTCACCGAGAATTCGGTGTTGCTCAAGCGGCGGGCATTCTCGATCTTCTCGAAGTCGCGGCCCGCGGTCATGTAGCCCGACCTGCCGATGCGCATGGGGTCGTTGCTCATGTAGTTGGTCACCGTGCT
>JAEEHP010000234.1 GCA_016280855.1 Bacteroidaceae bacterium | reverse complement strand
GGCGAGGATTTCCGCCGTTCAGGCTATGATGTGGAGACCATTCAGGTGAACGCCCTGCAGAAGGAAAGCGTGGAGGCATTTGCGCGGAAAGCTGCAGAACTCGGCCCCGTGATGTATTTCATCGATACGGCAGGTGCATCACCCAATCAGGCGAACCCTGAGCACATCGTTGACCTCGACATGGTAGGCACGGGCTATGCCGTGGATGCCTTTGGCGAGGTGATGGCTGAGGGAGGCGCAGGACTCATCATCTCCAGTCAGGCAGCCTATATGTACCCCATCCCCAACGACATTGAGCTGCAACTGGTGAACACTCCGACCGCCCAGCTGAAAGATGTGAAGTTCATTCAAGAGGTAGCCATGCAGAACTCAGGCTTTGCCTACATGATTGCCAAGCGTATGAACCACCTGCAGGCACAGCGTGCTGCTGCCACCAGAGTTTTACGTAGTGCATATTATTTGTTTTTATTTGACCGGCTCCACGCTCCGGATGCAGTTCAGCGCATTAAGCGTACGGGGATATCCGATGAAGGGAAGATTGGATGAGATGACGGCAATGAGCATGTCCTTGTCGTTGCCCACGTGGTAGTTGCCTGCAATATGTCCCTTCAGCTGTGGCTCGCATCCGCCTTGGGCAGCAAGGAAGCAGAAGGTGATGAGCTCGCGCATCTTCAGGTCAAGGCCCGTGCGTGTGTAGTAGTCGCCAAAGCAGTTGTCGGCCAGCCATTTGTTGATGTGCCGGCTATCTTCCGGTCCGGACTTCCAGAAGTCACGCATCCCGTCGCCGAAGCAGCCTACTTGCGCCTGAGTGCCAGCCTCGCGACGGTTTTCCATCGTGGTGGTCTGCTGCGAAGCCAGAGGGAGAGTGATACCCCGGGCGGCCAGAACCTCATTGGTAGCTGTCAGGAACGGACGTACGCGTCCCATGCCCAAGTAGGCCGTAGCCTGATAGACGATTTCCTTCACTTCAACAGGTGTCACGCCCTTGTCTAATGCTGCGGGCAGCAGTTCGCGGTATTCGTCAATGCCCTGACAGCCTAAGAGCGTAGCCAGATAGCAGATATAGCGCGTGCGGTCGTCAAGGCGGGTTTTCACCTGCTCCACCACTTCGCCGTATGCAAAGGCTTCAAAGCGACTGATGTAGTCGGCATCGGTCACGCTGAGCAGCGCACCGCTGGCGGGCAGTTTGTCGTACTCGGCATCCGTGACAGGTTCCAGCCACTCGTTAGAAGCGCCTTCTTCCACCTTCGTCATATAGGTCAGGTGTTGCATCCACGAATCTTTTGCCGCGCCGTGCCAGTGGCGTGCTTCGGCAGGAATGGCTACTACTACGCCGGGGTGCAGTGCTACCGGCTCCTTGCCCTCTTCTACGTACCAGCCGTGACCAGCCACGCAGATCAGCACCTGCACCGACTTGTGGTGGACGTGCCAGTTGTTGCGACATCGTGGTTCGAAGGTGACATTCACGGGGCCGCCATTCTCGGCATCGAGCGGAGCCAGGTAACTGTTGCCGATGAAATACTTGGCGAAAGCAGTGTTCAGTTCGCCTTTCGGCCAGACATTAAAATCTACATTCTCTTTCATATTCTCTTGTGCATTTACGCTCGCCACTGCCAGTAGCAGCGCGATGATGGTTGTGATAATCCTCATCTATTATCTTTGTTTTTTGAATATCAGTTTCATTGTCTCGGGATCGAGTGGCTTCATGGTGGGCAGTTTGAGGTCTTTCACCATGTGGAGCGTGCCCTGCTTGTACTTCTGGAAGTGGTCGGTCTTGAGGTGCTGCTGATAGGCTTCCTCGGAGGCATAGATTTCGAGGATGCTGATCTTCGTGGAGTCCTCGGCGCTCTGCATCGGAAACAGACAGATGACCCCCGGCTCCCGTTCCACACTCAGGCGGTCCACCTCGTTGGCATACTCGAGATACTCCTTGAGGTATTGCGGATAAACCTCGATTTCGGCCAGGCGGACGATCATACCTTCATGATTAGTGTTGACAGTGGGTTTGTCGGCGGTTTGTCCAAACAGCCATTGAGCATTCTTCCACAATATCATCTCCTTGAATGGTACGAGGTCGGGCTCTTTCGAGAGATAGTCCTTCATCCTTGCCAGGCTCTGCGTGAGCACCTGCGGGGCGACGTAGGGATAGTCGGAGCCGTAGAGCAGATGGTCGGGTGTGGTGATGGTGAGCATCATGCGGATGACCTCAGGCGAGTGTGCGCCAGCGAGGTCGTAATAGAGGGTGCGAAGGTTGGCTTCCCAGTCTATTTCGCCCACCATCTTATTTGCCTGCATCACGGGGGTAAGCGACTTCATGCGAGGAATGGCCAGCGGCAGATAGGCTCCACAATGGGGTACCACTACTTTTATATTATTGTAACGCGCCAGCACATTTCGTGAAATCATGTTCGTCACGGCACGAGTGGTCTCGGAGAGGTATTCCTGCATGGCCAGCGGCGTCTGCTGCATGACCTGACGATTGACGGGTTCTGGCCGGTGGGGATGCAGGATGATGACAGCCCGTCGCTCGTTCAAGACGGAGAAGAGCGTGTCGAGTTCGGGCGCGCCGAGGTATTGTCCACCTACGTTTGTGGCCAGTTTGATGCCGTCGGCCTTCAGCGTATCGAGGGCATAGATGGCCTCGCGGACAGCGTCATTCACATCGGGCAGGGGCAGTGCTGCACAGAACAGGAACCGTCCCGGGTGCTCCCGCTTGATGCGAGCGGCAGCTTCATTGCATTGCCTGATAACGTCGCAACCACTTTCTTTACCGCCGAAGGCTTCCCCCTCGCCCTTTGGAGAGGGGGGTAGGGGGTGAGGCCCCGCTAATGTCAGCACCGAAGTCTCGACCCCAGCCTCGTCCATCCACTTCAGATGGCTCTCCACATTGTACTTTGGCAAGGGGAAACCCTCGTCCATCAGTCGTCCCTCATTTTCGAGTGATGACACGAGCTCAGGAGTGATGATGTGGCTATGCACATCCACGAGGCCCTGAGCCGATATCTTTGTTGTTGCGATCGTCATCGATAGCGCTAACTGCAGTAGCAAATTCTTCATTTTTA
Organism: Bacteroidaceae bacterium; assembly: GCA_016280855.1. Taxonomy (GTDB): domain Bacteria; phylum Bacteroidota; class Bacteroidia; order Bacteroidales; family Bacteroidaceae; genus Physcousia. Next base: position 6,082 of record JAEEHP010000234.1, on the reverse strand, counting down.
ACTCTTCAATCATCATTCGTCATTCATCATTCCTCATTCCTCAAGCCTGCTGCTGAAATATTGCGAGGATGATGGTTGAGGATCTCCTGCCGCAGGTGGCTGCGATCCACGTGCATGTAAATCTCTGTCGTACCGATATCCTCGTGCCCCAGCATCTCCTGAATCGCCCTCAGGTTGGCACCTCCCTCCAGGAGATGCGTGGCGAAGCTGTGGCGGAAGGTGTGGGGTGAAACGGTCGAGCGGATGCCCACCTTCAGGCAGAGCATCTTGACGATATGGAAGACCGAGATGCGCGACAGGGGCGAGCCGCGACGGAAGCTGAGAAACACAAAATCCTCGTTGCCCGGTCGTATGTTCACGCCGTCGCGGTCCACGAACCAGCGATCCAACTCATCGATGGCCCGTTGGGAGATGGGCACGAGCCGTTCCTTCTTGCCCTTGCCATGGACGCGGATGAACCCCTCGTCGAGGAACAGGTCGCTGATCTTCAGCTGGCACAGCTCGCTGACGCGCAGCCCGCAGCTGTAGAGCGTCTCGAGGATGGCGCGGTCGCGCTGCCCCTCGTCCTTCGACAGGTCCACGGCAGCGATGAGCGCATCAATCTCCTCGATCGACAGCACATCGGGCAAGCGTTCGCCGCGGGCCGGCGACTCCAGCAGCTCCGTCGGGTCGTCCACGATCTCGCGTTCGGCAATCAGGAAATGATAGAACGAGCGTACGCCGGCCAGGATGCGGGCGATGCTGCGGTTGGCGATGCCCACGTCCATGAGCGTCGCCGAGAACGTCTGCAGATGTTCCAACTTCGCCTCCCGATAGCCCACACCCTCGTCGTCCAGGAACCTCAGCAACTTGTCGAGGTCCTTGGTGTAAGCGTCGAGCGTATTCTCCGAGAAGTTACGTTCTAAACGTAGGTATTGGTAGTAGCGACGAAGTACAGGATCCATAAGCGCGTGCAAAGGTAGTGCAAACAACCTGTTCTACCAAATTTTCCAGCGAAACTTTAACTATTTATTGAGCACCTTCGCGCCATATCCGATGCAATTTGCAGCAGACGCCGACCTTGAGGATGCCAGATGCGCCGTAGCCCAGTTCCACGAAGAAGCGGACAGGACCGTCGCCAATATCGAGGCCAAAAGGAGTCACTTGATAGGCAAACAGCACATCTTTCTCGGACTTGTGGGAGTTCTCGCCTTCCTTGTAGTAGTCAAAGCCCATATAGCGATAGTAGATACCGGCGCTGCCCTTGGCATAGAAATTGATACTCGGGGCGTTGAACCAGATGTATTTCACCGTCGGCATGAAATGGAAGGCGCGCGAGTAAATCTCTCCATGTGCCTGACCGGCGAACTTCCATTTGCCCGCCTCGTCCTGATAGAAGTCATAACGGTTCAAATCGTAATGCGACATCCCGTTCCAGCCTATTGTGCCACCTACACTGAGGCGTTCGCTCAGGTGGTACAGATAATATCCGCTGATGGTCAAGCCCGGCACGCCCGAACTGCCTGAGTAATCTTCATCCATGAGGTAATCCTGACGCATCTGTAAGAGGAACTGATCGTTGGCCGCCTCCAGCTGACCCGGGTAATAGCCTCCGATGGCGATACCGAAATCATGCAGGCGATATTTCTCGCGCTGGTATTTGAACGGGTTGAAGGCGAATGTGCCTGCTGCTAAACTGCACAGCAGGACGAAGCTAACTATTCTTTTCATGGACGTGTGGTTGTTTTGTTATTCTGGGGAGGGTAGATGACCACCCCTTTCATCGCTTTGATCTTCTCCTTGGTCAACTGATAACGTGCCAGCTCTACGTGCTTGTCGCGTAGGTACGTTCCGAACTGGGGGATGGAATGGTCATAAACAAACAGTTGCAGGACATAGTCCTTGTGATAATTCCAATCGTCATAGTCAACCACTATGCCCTGATAGTCCCCTGGCATAATGTGACGGTAGCAGTTCTTGGGATTCATGGGGTAGAGCGTGTCGGGATACTCTTCGCTGACCACAACCGCCACGGTATCCTGGCTCTCATTCCTGAAGATGCAAGCCGTTTCGGGGCCATCGTTATCGCATTTCATGGACATCAGCAGCAACGGTAAAGCCAATAGCAGGTAATACGCTTTTTTCATAAACTGATTATTTTGTTGATTTGACAGGACAAAAGTAGTCTTTTCTTCTTACATATACACCTGTTTTTGCTGAAACATTACATCCGCGCCTGTCTTTTAACATTCTTTATCGTTGTACGAATGAACGAGGTACGGCTTTGCGCCCAGCTGAATCCCACATCGCGCCAGCTCCCCCCCGCCTTTCGGAGAGGGGGTTAGGGGGGATGAGGCTGGTTCTTCCCACTTTTCCGACCTTTTCTTTCAACCTCCGATGACCATTGCCGTCGGCCCGTACATCCATTTCCTCCACCCGAAAAAGATAGGAATACCGATTGCTTTATCATGATTAAGCAATTGCTTTATCATCATCAAGCAATTGCTTCATCATCATCAAGCAATCCCCATTCCTATGTTCATGAGCCATCACGAATGACTGTTCCGGGCCGCACGAATGGCCGTTTCGGGCCACACGGTTAATCAAGAAGACCGGAACGATTAATGGTTTGGCCCCACGACCTTTCTGCCGTTCACGATAAACACGCCACGCGTGGGCGGCGCAGACAGGCGACGGCCGGAGAGGTCATAGATGACAGGGGTGGACGACGGGTGGGAAGTGCCATCCTCATCGTCGATGTCATGCTGGCTGTTCCTGAAGATCGTCACGGAAAAGCGGTCGCCGACGGCCGTCTCGAAAGAGAGGATGCGTCCATGCCCTTCGTTGCTGGCGATCAATTGGTCATCAGCATCAAAGACTTCACATAAGTCACCCCTTCTGCATTGCATACGAAACGGTTGTCCGGCCAGCGAGCAAATGGTGGCACGAGCCTCATCGCCTTCCCATTCCACGTCAACGTCGAAGCCCCCTTCGGCCTTCATGCCGCGCACCGCCCCTCCAGCCTTCCACGCCTCGGGCACTGCGGGCAGCAGGCGCAGCGTCTGACCATGGCTCTGCACGAGCATCTCAACGATGCCTGCCGTCATGCCGAAATTGCCGTCAATCTGAAAGGGAGGATGAGCCGAGAAGAAGTTGTAATAGACACCAGAGTACTGGGGATTTGTGCTCACGCCGTATGAACGTGCATGCTTCAGTGCTACGGTAAGCTCGTTATAGGCTCGTTCGCCGTCGCCCATCCTTGCCCAGAGGCAAAGCTTCCACGCCATAGACCACCCCGTGCTCTTCGCGCCTCGCAACAGCATACTGTTCCTCGCCGCAGCCAACAGGGTCGTATCGCCCTCTAAAAGGTCGAAAGGATAGAGGCACATCAGGTGCGAAACGTGGCGATGGTCCTGCTCTGTTGCCGCGGAATAGGGATGGTGCTTCCATTCCCGCAGGAGGACGCTGCCTTTTGTGACGCCATTGACTTCGGTGCCATATTTCCCGTCGTAGATCTCCGTGTGTATGCCTTTGTCCAGCGTGCGGAACTTCTCCTGGATGGCTGTGAGACGGCTCGCGGACAGCCCTGCCGAGGGGCGTCCGACGATGCCTACGGCCTTGAGCGTACAGTCGAACACGTTCCACACGCATTGCTGGGTATGTGCCGTGCCGTTGTCCAACGGTCCTTGTTCAGGGCTCCATTCCTGCGGACAGACCCATGTGCCATCGTTGTCGCGAACGAGCCTCTTCATCCAGAAGTCGATGCAGCTGATCATCACAGGCAAAGCCTTCTCGCGCAGGAAGTTCACGTCCTGTGTGAAGAGATAATGCTGCCAAAGGTGCCAGCAGAGCCAAGCTGATGAGGCGCAGTAGGAATGATCGGGTCGCCACGCGTCGGTGTAGCCTAACGGATTGTTGGGCCATGAACAAACCCAGCCCTCCGTGATGCCCGTCATCTTCGCCGTGTATGTCCTCCAATAGGGCTGCTCCATCGCTCCCGCATAAACCCATTCAATCAGGGGCATCGCCGTCTCGGTCAGATTGGTTGTTTCTGCAGGCCAATAGTTCATCTCGACGTTGATGTTGGTGTGTATGCTGCCGTGCCAGGGTGGTGTGTTGCTGTTGCACCATATTCCTTGCAGGTTGGTCGGCACGGCACCATCACGGGACGAGGCGATCAGCAAGTAGCGTCCATAGGCGAAGAGGGTCTGCGCCATCGCCATTCGTTCACCCTCCGAGGCCTCTTCGCCTTTTCGGATCAGCTCATCCGTCGGCAGGTTCGTGTCAGCCTCATTCAGCGTCAGGGTCATCCGCGAGAACAGGCTGCTATAGTCGTCCTCGTGATCGAGGAGCAACCGCTCCCAGCCTTTTGCACACGCTGAGCTGGCGCTCAGACGTGCTTGTTGGACGTAGTCGTCGGTTACATTTACATATCCCGTCGTCTTGTGGTCATAGTTCGATGCCGCCGCCACGACAATGGTCAACTCCCTGGCTTTGTCAACAATAATGCCCTCTTCGGTGGCCTCCACCGAAGCCCCGTCATCCGCACTTACCGTCATGACGGTTGCCGCCTTGACCTTCTGCAAGGCGGTGAGCATCGTCGCCGTCTTGTCGGCATAGGTCACCTCTTCGCCATGAGTGCCCTTCAGCCGTATGCACTGCTTCAGCACTGCTTCGGTAGCCGTCATGTGTACGACCAGGCAATGCGCGGGCCGGCTGCAGATGTATTCTCTCTGATAACGTATGCGCCCCGATTTCCAAGCCACGTCAGCAACCGCTCGCGTGAGATCCAACGCGAAATGGTAGTCCGTGACCGATCGTTTCGGGACGAGGTCATCAATATAAAGATACCCGAGGTTCTGATAATTGCCGAACTCGTCGCTGCTGCCCGTCCACAAGGTCTTTTCGTTGAGCTGCACGACCTCGCTGTTCACGCCGCCCGCCACCATCGCTCCGATTTGTCCGTTGCCCAATGGCAGGTAGTAGTCCATCCACGCGTTGCTGACATTGTGGCTCTCTGCTGGTTGCAGGTACCATAAAGTCAGCGCATTCGCAGGCACATAACTGGAGTCGCCCTCGACGACAGCAGCGTTCACCCCGACGCTCAACAGCGCAAGGCAACAGGCCAAATATACAGCCCACGTCCTCTCCACGGTTCACCCAACTATCACTTCACCACAACCTTTCTGCCGCCACGAATGTAGATGCCCTTGTGAAGACTTGAGGTGACACGCCTGCCGCTGAGGTCATACCACGCGCCAGCTTTCTCCCCTCCATCACGGGAGGGGTCGGGGGTGGGTCTTTTTATCCCCGTCTCCTCATCAATTTTGAACTCGGCGGTATACGCCTCCTCATCGTTCTCGACCGTGATGGTATACTCATCCTTAGGATAGCCTGATATATCTGTGTTGAGGCCTATGACGTTGCTCGTCTGTACCTCCTTGCGATAGACCTCTGTGCCGCTGTCGTTGCAGATGGTGATGACATACGGACCAGCCAATGGCTTGAAGTTCACAAACAGCTCCTTAAGCGAGTACTCACCCGTCAAAGGCTCGTCGTCCCCAGTCTCGTTGACGACACCTCTCCTCGGAGACTTCGGCCTCGTCTTCACGACATGCGTGAAATCAATCGTATTCTTCTTGACCTCGGAATCCTCTGGCGTGACACCATCTATCAACGAAGGATCGTAATATAAGACTTCGTCGCCGACTGTACAGGACATCAGTTCTCTAGCGCCACCTTCCAAAAAAGCTTCTTGGTTATTATATAGCCCCTTAAATCCGACTCCTTCACGCCAGATGACATTTACAGGGTCATAGTCGAGGAATATTTGGTCTCGGTTATCGTAATATGTGATAATACTTGTCCACCCATGGAATGTCTCGTCTTCACAGACTTTTCTCTCCTTGATATAGCCTTTCATCATTGTTCCCGTTTCTGTTGCATAATAGTCAAATATGGTCATTGCTGTCCACTTAAAATCGCTAAGTGTTCTTTGAAATGATTGAAATATAGTTAGTTACAGAGATCTTTTGAGTCAACGGACTTGATTTTGTATCTTTGCAGCCAAAATGGTTTGCATATGTATCAATACAAGTACGTT
>JAEEHP010000233.1 GCA_016280855.1 Bacteroidaceae bacterium | reverse complement strand
TGGCGACAAGCCTACACGAATCATGAAGAACCTGATCATCGGTTGTCATTGCACCATCACCAGCAACAAGGAGCGCCCCACCAACTTCAAGAACCTGGACTTCGGTACCGATGTGAACATGATGACACTCATCGGAACCAGTGAGACATGTCTGGTGGTGGTTCCCGACTACGAAGGCTACGGTAGCACCAGCGGCGACCCGCATCCCTATTGCAATCGTGACATAACGGCCCAGCAGATGATCGACGGCGCCAAGGCTGCTGTCGTATGGTTTGAGGAGAATGTCGCCAAGATGCAATCAGGCTGGAAGTCGGTGGCCGTGGGCTATTCTCAGGGCGGAGCCGTCGCAGCCGGCGTACTCAACTATTACCATGCCAAGAAACTGACAGGACTGGACCTCGTAGGCGCCGTCTGCGGCGACGGTCCTTACGATCCGCTGGCCACGCTGAAACAGTATATCAAGGACGACCGCCTCTACATGCCGGTAGCCTCCGCACTACTGCTCAAGGGCATGGTCGATACCAACAAGGAGATGAAGGCGCTGGGATGCACCTACAAAGACTTCGTGACCGACAAGTTCTTCGAGACAGGCATCTTCGACTGGATCAAAGAGAAGGCCTATAACACCGACGATATCCAGGCCAAGCTGCTCAACCACTCTGCCAAGCATGGCGGCGAGTCGGGCTTCACCATGATGGCCATGTATAATAAGAAGGAGTTCAAACCCTATATCGCAGAGAACATCAAAGAGGGCGACAAGAACTGGGAACTGGCCAATGGCAAGGCCATGAACTATTGCACCGTCGAACAGTGCTTCAAGCCCAGCGTGATCGAGTACTTCAAGAGCGGCAAGGTTTCAGGCGATGTGCCCGAGGCGAAACTGAAGGCGCTGGAACAGGCGCTCAAGGAGAACGGCCTGACTTACGGCGACTGGAAGCCCAGCGGCGCCTATCCGCATGCATTCCATTTCTTCCACTCCACACGCGACGAGGTGGTGCCTTTCTGCAATTACGAAAGCGTGAAAGAGGCATGGGGCACAGGCCTGATCTATGGCAATCCCTTCCATTCGAACATGGCCTACCTGCATGTAGGAACCGGTGCAAACTTCTATATCTTCAGAGCAACTCTTTACACCAAGAATATCCTCGAACAGAAATGGGCACCCGGCGAAAAGACGCTTAATTAACTCCCGATAGAGAACCTTAAGGCTGCCGAGTCTGCAGGAACTCTATCTCGACGATGCGGAGTTCGCTTCCTGCCTCTGAACCGCCTTTGGCCTTGAAGAGACCGAGCTCGCCAGCAGCAGGCTCAGCCACTTCGACGATACCTCCAAAGGCATCTTTGTCCTTGCCTGCCCCTTTCAGGCGAATGGTGACTTCACTAGTCTTAAGCGTCTTCTGCGGTTTGAGATGCACATAGCCGAGACTACGGGGCGTCTCGCCACTCCAGATGAGTTGTTTGCCGGCATAGATCTCCAACGGATAACTGCGAAGGCGCCAGCCCGTCAGTTTCATGCAGATATCATCGATGGTGGTCTTCTCGGCAAGCCTGTAGGTGATCCAGGCCGTAGAGAGCCGACCATCGTTTTTCCATTCCGACAGTTCGTTGTCGTCGTAACTGCTTGCGGCATGTTGCGTATCGTAGCCAGCCCTGGCCGAAACAATCTCGATGGCACGGGCCTTTTCCCTATAGGAAGGTACGGATGGTGTCTCGCCACGATCCAGACAGCCTTGGAGAGTCAGGGCTGGCTGATAGCTAGCAGCATCCACCGTCTCGCTGTGGAGAGTGATATAGGCTGGTTTCAGACCTTCGGCAGAGGCCGCTAAATGGATGTCGCCCGCATGGGGCGTGGTGCGGACCAAGACGCGATTAACACCACATTCTACAGGCAAGTCCATGTCTCGCGTGCCGATGCCTCCTATCCATTGCGCCTCGCCCCAGAGTTCGAAGTGAATCATGCTGTTATCCAACGGACAGCGGCGACCTTGCGCATCGAGCACCTCAACTTGATAGAGTATCATGTCGGCCCCGTCGGCCTTTGTGCCTTCGGGATTCTGGATGGCAGTCAGTTTCAACTGAGTGGGTTCGCCTGCAGTCTCAAGCTGGTAGCGGCTCCCATCGGACGCGACAGCCTCTAATGTGCCCGACTCGAAGGAGACATCATTGAACGTGAAGAGATAGCGGTAAGACTGCTTGCCCTTGCCCAGCGAGCGCCCATTGAGGAAGAGTTCGACCTCGCTGGCAGTAGAGACGACATAGACGGGTTTAACCGTCGCTGCAGGATAGTTCCAATGGCCGATGATATAGGTCTGGGGCACCTCGGGCTCTACCCAGCCACTCCACATCACCTGATGGGCAAAGAAGGCATCCTTGGGGATGCGCATCGCATCAGTGACACCACTCGTGCGGTAGTTCGACTCGCCACGATGGTGGGTATTGGTATCGGAGAAGACAATCTTCACACCACCCGAAGAGACGCGCGTGCCTGTGCCTGGGCGCTCCAACCAGTAGTCGTACCAGCGGCGCACCATCTCAATGGCAAATTGGTCCATGTTGTGATTGTATTCCTGAGCTGACTTACCACGATAAAGCGGTCCGTCGCCCTCTTGATGATAGGGATAACTGTATGCGTCCCAATACTTGCGTAAGCCCTCATCACGACAGTATTCCATCGCCCACATGGGGTGCTTCGCAGACTTGTTGATATAGAGCATCTCACCGCCATACTCCGCCTCGTCGATATCGAGCATCTCACGAGAGCCGATAGCCCTACCACCATAAGGGTCATACGCATCGCGGATAGCCTTCATCTCCAGCATGTGCTCTCGGCTGATGCTCTCGTTGCCACTCTCGTAGAACAGGATCGAGGGATTGTTGCGATTGTAGATGATGGCATCGCGCATGAGTGCCTTGCGTTGCTCCCAACGAGGTCCCGTCACATCCTTTTCGGCATCACCAGCCGGCATAGCCTGAATCAGTCCGACACGGTCACAGCTCTCGACATCCTGCTTCCAAGGGGTGACGTGCATCCAGCGCACGACGTTGCCCCCAGACTTCACCATCAGGTCGTTAGAATAGTCGCTAAGCCAGGCTGGCACGGAGAGGCCCACACCCGGCCACTCATTCGAAGTGCGCTGGGCATAGCCATGCACCATCAGGCAACGGTCGTTAAGCCAGATCTTGCCCTCGTCGAAACGTGTCTTGCGGAATCCTGTGCGGACGACGACCGCATCATTCTGGGCATTCAGGCTCAGAGGTTTGGCGTCGGCCCCATCCTCTGCCAGAAAGGTCCTGACGGTATAGAGGTAGCCATAGCCCCACGACCAGAAATGGAGTCCGCTCAGTTCGCGCTGAATACTGACGGTGCGCGTCTCGCCAGGCTGCAGGGTGACACGCTCGCCCGGGATAATCGCAGCCAGATAGTGGTTGACATTGACGACATGGGCAAACAGGCGGAAACTTCGGGGCTTGCTATCTTCATTGCGCACTTGCGACTCAATATGCACCACGGCCTTGCGGTTCGGGATATCGAAATCGGTGGCATAGACATAGGTGCCAGTGGTGCCGAGATTGCTGTAGAGCGGCAGCGTCTGGTAGAGTTTGCCGGTGACATGCAACCATACATTCTTGGGGATGCCGCCATAGTTGGCATTGAAGTTACGGTCGTTCCACTGGTAGCGACTCTGATACTGACGCGACTCATAAGTCCAACTGTTGTCGCAGCGCACAGCCAGCACATTCTCACCCTCTTTGATATAAGGAGTCAGGTCGAAGCCACAGGCCATCACCCCATTCTCGCTGTAGCCCAGATGCTGACCGTTGAGATAGAAGTCTGCCCCCTGACGCACACCCTCAAACTCGATGAAGTATTTCTTTTCGGAAAGAGACTCCTGTTTTACTTCAAAATATTTCCGATACCAACAGATAGTATCTGTCAGGTCAACGATGTCCTTACGGAAGGCCTCGTCGCCATTGAAGGCGTAGGGCAATGTGACCTGACGCCATCGGCTGTCATCGAAATCAACCGCTGCCGCATCTATGTCCCCTACATATAGCCGCCAGCCGCTGTTGAAGTTCAGTTTCTGCCGCTCAACAGCCTGTCCCGCTGTAGCGAACAACCATAAAAGTGCTGCGACACAGGCAACCACCCGACTCAATTTATTCTCCAAGGATATCGTCATAGCGCATCAGATAGGTGTCGTATTGTGTCACGAAAGGATGGAACGGAGCGGGGATAGTCTTCGGATGATCGAAGAGATCGTGGATCAACTGCGGAACGGCATCGGCGCTGACGCGATAGAGATAGAAATCGCCCGTAACCGTACCAACTTCTTTTGCTATCACGGGAAAGGCTGTGCGGGCAAACTTGGGACCTTCGCCCGAGACAGCGACATTATATGTAAGCACGATGCCGCGGTCGGTCTGCTCGAAACTGACATTCCCGTTCTGGCAGAAAAGCAAGATGCCACCGCCTTTCTGATCTGTCAGCAGGGCAGCATCCACCCCGCGGCGATTACCCTCGAAATAGAGGTCATCCTTCTGCAGTGACCAAAAACCATAGCGGCCTGCACGGAACCGTCCCGGATAGGTTGGCATCAGCCCTTGGCCTATCCACTGCACGCGGTCTATCCGCTCGTCGAGCAGGAAGGCAATGCCGAGTTCTGAAAGGAAGGCGTCAGTGGTGTCAGGTGTCAGTGAGAAGGTATAGTGGGTGGCATTGCCAGCGGGTTCGGTCTTGAGGTCCACAGCGACAGGGCCCGCCTTCTTCCCATCCGGCGACAGACGCAACAGATAGCGCTCCAGACGCTTGTCGGCCACCTTGAGTGTCTCTGCCAACGTTGCCTTTCGTCCGGCACGCACCAGGATGCCGTCTTGTACCTCCTTCATTGGGTCACCCGTAGCTGGTGTCAGTCCTGCAAGGAGACGCTGGGAAAGGTCTGACGGATTCAGCGGTATC
>JAEEHP010000232.1 GCA_016280855.1 Bacteroidaceae bacterium | reverse complement strand
TCCGTGTACCAGCTCATGACGGCCTACGGCTACTACACTTGCTTCGCCCCCACCAACGACGCCATTCAGATGTACCTCGACTCGCTGGTCATCAAGGGCATCATCCCCGAGGCAAGCTGGGACGCCTTCCCGTCCGAGAGGGCCAGGGACAGTGTGCGCGCCGTGATTGTGCTCAACAGCATCCTGGACGGCACGAAACAGGAGCGGACCTACATCTCGGCCGAGTTCCCCAAGACAAACGAGGAGTTCGCCATCAACACGATGGCCGACCGCAAAATCAGCGTCACCTACTACAAGCAGGACCTGGACAGCATGAGCATCGACGGCATCTGCCCCGTCTCGAAGACAAACCGCGACATCGAGGCCATCAACGGCTATATCCATCAGTTGGGATATGTCATCAATCCGAGCAACGAGACGCTGGGCAGCACGCTCCACAAGTATGCCTTCGACTACGAATCGGGCCTCAGCGTGATGGCAAACCTGATAGAGACCTGCGGCCTGATAGACACCCTGACCAAGGTGCGCGACGAGCGCTACGAGGTGCTCTACAAGACCGGCGCCTTCCCAAGCTTCAAGTGGCAGCTGCGCGGCTGGGAAATCCCGGCTCCCGAACACCGCAAGTACGGCTTCACGCTCTTCGCTGAAACCGACGACTTCTGGGAAGCCGAACTGGGCAAGGACCGCAGGGACATCAAGAAGGAGGACGTGATAGCTTGGCTCGAGAACAAGAACTACTATCCCGATGCCGTGAACGACGACGACTACAGGAACGAGAACAATCTGCTCAACCAGTTCGTCACCTACCACCTCCTGCCACAGCGTATTCCCGTCGACAAGCTGGCGCTCCACTACAACGAGAAGGGCTACAACTACAAGCTGAGGAACGCTTCGCCCACAGTTCCCGTCTGGGCACACTATGTGACGTTCGGCAAGCGCCGTCTGCTCCGCATTTGGGAGAGTGCCGAAAGCCAGGGCCCATACCTGAACCGCTTCCCAAAACTGAACAAGGGACGCCGTGAAGACTATCACGAAAGCGAATGCACCGAGCAGAACCTGGGCGTAGAAATCAGGACTGACGAAACGTCGGGCATCGTGAAACTCATCAATGCCATCATCTATCCCATACACGAACCCATCGCCTATACCGAGAATGTCCGCAACCAACTGGCAAAGCAGCGACTGCGTTACGATGCCTGGGAACTGCAACCCGAGGCTATGAACAACGACATGCGACTGGTCAGCCAGACGGATGCCATCTGGTACTTCTCGAGCGATCCGGACAAGCAGTACTTCGAGAACGCTACTGTCAACAGCAAGCAGACGCACTTCATGCTGCTGAGCGGCCGCGACCAGAGCTGGCCAAACTATCAGGGCGACGAGTTGCTGGCCGAAGGCGTCTACGACATTACCATCACGCTGCCTCCCGTACCAAAGTTCGGCGTCTATGAAATCCGCATGGGTGTTTCCACCTATAGCGGCACTCGAGGCATCTGTCAGGTTTATTGGGGACCGCGCAAAGACCAGCTCGTGGCTCAAGGCATTCCCGTCAACATGCAGTTGGGCGGTAACAGCCAGGGCAACATGCTTGGCTGGGAAGTCGATACGGACGACGACGACTACAATGCCGAGGTGGACAAGAAGATGCGTAACAACGGCTTCCTGAAAGGCCCGGAATACATCGTGGCCAGTGCCGGCGGCCGTGAGACGAACCGCATGAATGCAGGCGCTACACGCCGTATTGTGGTGCGCGAAAGCATGTCGCCGGATGTGCAATACTATATGCGCTTCAAGACCGTGCAGCCCGACTACACGACCAAACAGCTCTTTGTGGACTACCTGGAATGGTGCCCGAAGGAAGTCTACGACAACCCCGAGACGCCAGAAGATATCTGGTAGGGTAGTTTACTGTTTACCGTTTACTGTTTACTGCTTCTTGCGCTCCGTAGGTGCTCAGGCGAGCAAGCTCGGAGTCCCGCTTACTGTTTACTGTTTAGCGTTTAGGGTAAAGCAAAATAAAAGCCCCTTTCCTTGTTCGGAGAGGGGCTTCGTTGTTTATGAAGGGTTCCGTTGTTCCTATTTCAGGCAACCGGCTATAAAGGCTTGCATCTCGGGATAGTTCTTCTCGATGCTTAGGAGGAGGTGCAGCTGGTTGTTGGCGCGGACGAAATTGTGGTCGGGATACTGGCACTTCCAGTACTTGTCGCCACTCAGGTAGTCCCAAAGGAAGCGGACACACTGCATGTAGGGGAAGAGAGCCGTGGCGTAGGGCAGGTTCTCTATCTCGACAGGCAGGAGGAAACTCTTTGCGCTCTCGAGGTAACCCTCGGTGAAGGCCTTGAAGATGTCCATGCGGAACTGCACCTTGTCCATCTCGGGACAGTCCTCGGCAACCTCGTTGGCAGCGGTTCGCAGGAAATCGCCATAGTCGGAGAAGATGAAGTTGGGCATCACGGTGTCGAGGTCGATGACACAGAGCACATTGTCCTGCTTGTCGAACATCATGTTGTTCACCTTCGTGTCGCAATGGCAGACGCGTTTCGGCAGGGTGCCTTCGCGGCCCATCCGTTCGGCCTTGCACATCTCGTCGGCCCGTTTCTCTATTTCGGCAAGCATGTTCTGGACGCGCTCTTCCTTCACACGACCGGCAGGATCGCGCTGGATGACGTCCCGCAGTTGCTCGAGGCGGAACTCCATGTTGTGGAAGTCCTTGATGGTCTCGCCCAGTTGTACGGGAATGTCAGCAAGCATGGCCTGGAAGTTACCGAAGGCACGGCCTGCAGCACGGCTGCTTTCCGGGTCGACAGCCTGCTTCGTGATGGCGTCGTTGATGAAGACCATCAGTCGCCAATAAGTGCCGTCGTCCATGATGGTGTAGAGCTTG
>JAEEHP010000231.1 GCA_016280855.1 Bacteroidaceae bacterium | reverse complement strand
GGGGAGGGCTCCGTTGCCCCGAGTATTTCTGCCGAGGACTTCGAAGAGCTCTCTTCGACCATGCACCTCTTCGCCGAGGACATCCTCGGTCTTCTCCCCCCCACGGCTCTCCCCCCCACGGGGGGAGCGGGGAGCGGGGCCAGCGCCCGCGAGGAAGCCTTCGGTCATGTCGTGGATATGCTCCTGGAACAGCGCGCCATCGCCAAAGCCAACAAGGACTGGGCCACGAGCGACAAGATCCGCAACGAACTCAATGCCCTCGGCTTCGAGATCAAGGACGGCAAGGACGGCTCCACTTGGACGCTGAATAAGTAAAACACACCTATAGCAATAATAATCAGTTGGCACAGAAGATGTTTTATAAGACAACGAATTTCACGAATTAAACGAATTCTTCTTCATGTCCCATGGAGCCTACCCCCTGTCTTCGCGCAGCCGCGACGCTGCGTAGCCGTCGCAAATTCGTATAATTCTTGAAGTGTCAAGCGTCTCTTCGAGCCGAGCGCGTATAATTCGTTGTCGAAAAAAGAAAAAATGTGCCAAGTGCTATATTATTGCTAACGTAAAAGCCCTGCCGATTGGCGGGGCTTTACGTTATTATCAGATAGGGGGAAGTGGCGCTTAGAGGTTATCCTTCTCGATATCCTTGAAGTACTTGTAGGTGCCATGCTTGATTTCCTCGGTGGCCGCCTCGTCACAAACGATGATGCCGTGGGGGTGTAGCTGCAGGGCGCTGATGGTCCACCACTGCGTGACGGGGCCTTCGATGGCCGCCTGCAGGGCGCGGGCTTTGTTGTGGCCGTTGCAGAGGATGAGCACCTCGCGGGCATCCATCACGGTGCCTACGCCTACGGTAAGCGCCGTGGCAGGAACGTCCTCAGGACGACCGCCGAAGAAACGGCTGTTGGCGACGCGCGTGTCAGTCGTCAGCGTCTTCTGGCGCGTGCGGCTAGTGAGGCTCGAGCCCGGTTCGTTGAAGGCGATGTGTCCGTCGGGACCGATACCGCCCATGAACAGGTCGATGCCGCCGGCATCCTTGATCATCTGCTCGTAGTGCGCGCACTCGGCCACCAGGTCCTTGGCATTGCCGTTGAGGATATGGATGTTCTCCTTAGGGATATCGATGTGATCGAAGAAGTTCGTGGCCATGAAGCTGTGGTAGCTCTCGGGATGGCTCTCGGGAAGACCCACATATTCGTCCATGTTGAACGTCAGCACATGCTTGAAGCTCACGCGGCCTTCCTTGTTGGCCTTCACGAGGGCTTGGTAGGTGCCGATAGGGCTGCTGCCCGTGGGCAGGCCCAGCACAAAAGGCTTCTCAGCCGTGGGCTGAGCAGCGTTGATCTTGCCGATGATGTACTCAGCTGCCCAGCGGGACATCTGATCGTAGTTTTGTTCGATGATGACTCTCATAATCTAATACAATTTTAGAGTGGATAACATTATGTTAGATTTGCGGGTGCAAAAATAGATAAAAAATACCATAAAGAAAGAATTTTGCTCAAAAAAAACACTTTTTATGATGATTTCCTATTATTTTCGGGCTAAATCCTATCAAAAAGTCACTTGACCACTACTTTTACCGCTGATTGTTTTCCTCCACAGAAAGCCCTCACGACATATAAGCCCGGCGTTAATGATGCGGGCACTTGGAGTTCTCCGTCGCGCAGGAAGCCCTGTGTGTGCACCACGGCCCCGCTGGCGGCGCAGATCTGCACGGGCACTTCCCAGCGATCGACGCCAGTCATGGTGACGCGTACGTGTTCGCCGGCACGGACCACAGGCTTGGCGATATGGATGGTGAAGGCGGTGATTTCCTCGCTGGCAGCAGCGGCCATCTCACGGATGCCGGTGTAGTCGAAGGTGTTGTCACGGATGGTCTGCGACCACTTGTACCATTTGTAGTTGGGCGAGGCGGGTTGCCACACGTTGTCGCCCATGCGCAGGTGGTAGTTGTGGTGTGTCTTGCGCGTCGCTTCGCCCTGATAGATATAATCCGTGTTGGTGATGACGGCGATGACCACGCCATTGGCGGGGGGCTCCGGCATGATCATGGCCACCTCGACGTCACTGTTGCGCTTGCCATTGACGGGCTCGCCATAGATGATATGTCCGTCGGCGGTACGGTAGCAGAGCTGACACACCATGTTAGTGCTCAAGGCTTTGAAGGTGACGCTGATGCGGTCGCCGGGTCGTCCGCTGGTGATAATGGGGACTTGGTTGGCTCCACTCCATCCGGGTGTGGTACGCCATTCGGGGCGGTACCATCTAGTGCTGTCGGGGTCGGCGATGGCGGTCATCTTGGCGTATGGCGTGGCTTTCCAAGGATTGACCTTGATCCAATACGGCTCCCATTCCTCGCGAACGGTGACTTGCCAGTTGGCATCGAGGAGCTGTTCGCAAGCCTTCGACCACATGCCGACGTCGATCATGGCCTGCCGCGCGCGGTACTCGGTGATGAGGTGGCGCATCTGCTTGGCGCCGAGACCTGGTATGCGGACGCCGTTTTCCGTGGTGCCGTTGGCCATGCCTTCGAGCACGCGGCTCTTGCAGTAGCGCCAAATCCAAGGCACAGCGCCTTTGCCGAGGATGGCATTGAGCACGTGTGGGAAGAGTTCGCCGTACTGTACGCCTCCAAGGAGATTACGCCAGGTGCAGATCTGCTGACCTCCGTTGTACATATTGACGCCCTCGGCGGCGGGACCTCCGAAGCTATCGTCCTGCAGCCATCCCGAGTAGCACTCGATGGGGAGGAAAGGAGCTATCATGTTTCCGGCACTGAGATAGCCCATGGACTCCGGCTCGCGGCCACTCTTGCGCACCTCGGCCTCGGCTTGCAGCCACGTGTTGCCGGCTTCCTGGAACCATGCCGAGTTCTTGCAGCCTTCGAGGTCGGCGAAGGTGGCATGAATGCCTTCGTGGACGCACGCGTTCTGCTGGAAGGTGCGATCGCTGTAGGTGCAGGACGGTTCGAAGCAGTAGATGGGATAATAGCTGAGGAACACCATGGGCCACGACGAGCCCTGGTAGTTCGTGGCGCTCTGCCACCCACCCGTTGCGGTGTTGGGCGTGGCGGCGTCGAAGCTGAGGCCGCTGCCGTAGCCATAGACCTGGCTGTAGTAGCCGTTGCGCGCCCTCTTGTCGGGGGGCCAGCCCATCTCGTCGCGGAAATAGGCGAAGTCCTCGTCCATCTTCTTGGCCAACAGGCGCATGGATTCCTCGGTGATGAGGGGGTTGGCATTGGGTCCCACGGCGACGCTCCACCACTCGCCATTGACGCGCTTGGCGACGTTGACATTCTCGGGCAAGGGTCCCTTTGAAGGGGGCGGCAGGTTGGGATATTCGCTGCGGAAGTCGTAGTCGAGCGTAGGGACGTAGGAGGGCCAGCGATAGCCGAGCTGCGGATTATAGACGCCATCGACATAGACGGAGAATCGCACCTGCGTGACGGTGCCGCAGGGACGCTCGTAGCAGAGTGTATAGCGGTCGCTGGCATTGACGGTGATCGAGGGTTCGTTGGAGATGACGTCACCGTGCTCATCGAGCCAGTACCAGTTGGGTTCCTCGCTCTCGCCGGCGGGCAAGGTGAGGAGGGCGGCCAGCGTGGTGCTCTCGCCTTCCTGGATGACGTATTCGTTGGCGGAGGGCGTCAGGGTGGCCGCCGGGCAACCTTCGCCCTCGAAACCCTGGACGGAGAATTCGCGAATGCCGCAGGCGACGTCGCTGCGCATATACAGGCGCAGACGATTGGTCTCGATGGCGAGGCTGCTGCACGTGGACACGCCGGCAGCATTGGGCGTGGCCACGTCATCGGCGCGCAGCCATTCGTGGCCGTCCCACACCATGAAATAGGCCTCTGTGGGATAAGCTATGCTGTCGCCACTGGCTTTCCAAGTGATGGTGGAGCGAGTGACCTGGCATTTCGTTGTCCAGGCATATTCGACATATTCCAGCTGTCCGAAGGCATCGCGACCGCGATAACCGCTCCAATAGGGCGAGGTGTTGGCCGAAAGGCCATCGTTGAGGCTATTGGTGGAATGCCCGCTCTCGGCGAAGGAGCAGCGAATGGCTATGGTCTCATTGTGTAAGGAGATACGTGTGGCAGCGGAGGAATAAGCAAAAGCCATGGTCACCAGCAGGGTGGTGGCCATGGCTCGTATAGCACAAAGATGTTTCATTTACGTGTCAGTTAGTTCGCATGGTAGCGTTTATTCGTGGATGATCGGCTATTGCTCGGGTTCCATGACGACGCGCACGCGGTTGCCATCGGCGAGGATGGTGGTTGCCATCTGTCGGATGTTGGCCGAGGTGATGCCGGAGACGATTTCCTCGTAGTTCTCGGCGGGGTCATAGTTGCGTCGTACGATGCTGGCGATACGGCCCATCCAATAGCCGTTCTCGCGCTGGTTCTCCTTGAAGGTCTTGAGGAGATATTCCTTGGCCTTGTTGAGGCTCTCCTCGCTGACGCCGTTGGCAGCGACATCCTCGAGGACATCCTGCACGATCTGGAGGCAGGTGTCGGTCATCTCAGGCTTCAAGGGGAAGGCGGTCTGCAGGACATAGCGCGGACGGTCGTCGGTGCCGCGGATGATATTACCCTGTGCGCTGGTACTGTAGGCTGCACCGAGTTCCTCGCGGATCTTCTTGAGGTAGGTTTCGCCAATGCAGGTGCCGAGGATGGTCATCAGCACGTTGTTGCGAACAGTCATCTCGGTGTCGCCCGACCAAACGCTGACAATCAGGCTCTGAGGCGTTTCCATCTTCTTCTGATAGCGGTTGAGGACGTCGCCCTTGACGATATTAAGACCAGGATCAACGGCCTTGTCGTTGCGCTTCACCTTGGGCAGTGTGGCCAGATACTGAGCGGAGAGTTCGCGGATCTGCTGCTCGTCGATATTGCCGAGGAACATGAAGGTGAAGTCGCTGGCGTCGGCGAAGCGGTCGTTCCACATCTCGAGGATGCGGTCGTAGTTGACCTGATCGACCTCGGCTTCGGTCATGGGCGTGATGCGCGGGTTGTGGCCGTAGAGCGTAGCCTGGATGGAGTCGCTGAGGCTGGACATGGGGTTGAGTGCCTTGTTGCGGAGGTTCTCACGCAGTCCGTCGAGATAGGATGCCACGGCTTCCTCGTCCTTCTCACGGGGCTGGAAGGTCATGTAGATGAGCTCGAAGAGGGTCTGGATATCCTTCTTGGAGGAGAAGCCGGAGAAGCTTTCCTCGCGGGCATCGACATCGGCGCCGCTGCTGACATTCTTTCCGGCAAGGGCTTTTTGCAACTCGACACTGGTGAAGCCGCCGATCTTGGAGTGGCCGGCCACGCCGTCGAAGGCCTGCAGGTTGATGCGCTCGCTGTCGGGATAGCGTCCGTTGCCACCCTCGCTCCAAGCCATCATGCGGATCTCGTCGTCCTTGAAATCGGTCTGCTTCATGATCACGGTGACACCATTGCTGAGGGTCAGCACCTTGGAGTCGCAAGGACCGGCCTTCTCCTTCTTCACCTTGCCGGGCTTCGGCAGCTTCTCAATCAGCGGCCCCGTCTTGACGTTATCTACCCAAGCGGTGAGCTGGGTCTGCTGTGCGGCGTGAATGGCACCGAGGAGCTGCTCCTTGGTGGGTATGGCGAGGCCTTCCTTCTCGGGGTTGAGCGAGAGGACTACGAGGTTCTTGTCGGTGAGCGTGATGTACTGTTGGAGGATCTG
The DNA here is from genome assembly GCA_016280855.1 of Bacteroidaceae bacterium. Classification (GTDB taxonomy): domain Bacteria; phylum Bacteroidota; class Bacteroidia; order Bacteroidales; family Bacteroidaceae; genus Physcousia. Next base: position 3,850 of record JAEEHP010000231.1, on the reverse strand, counting down.
TCCGAGCGCCTCGGCGGGAATCTGCGGCAGGATCTGCTTCATGGTCTGGTACTCGAACTCGATGCCGGGGATGGCTTCGTTGTTGAGGAACGCGCGGTAATACTCGTGAGCGTAGTTGATGCTGCGCTGCTTGTCGCGGTTGTTGAAGAGCTGCTCCATACCGCTGAGCTTGTTGAGCACGGCACGATCGACCTCACCCTTGGTGAGTCCGAACTGACGTGCACGATAGACCTCTTCCATGACGGCCTTCACGGCTTCCTCGACACGACCTTCCTTCGGCACGATTTCGATGTTGAAAGCCCCCGTGACCTTCGAGGAGAGGAGGAAGGCACCATCGCTGACGTCGGCTCCCTGGAAGGGGCAGTCGGCCTTGAGCGACAATTCGTGGAGGCGTTGGTTGACGATGCTCGTGGCGATGCGTGTCATGTTCTCAGCCAGATAGATGGGCAGCGTGTTGCGCAGGCTGTCGGGGATGGCCTCGTGCTTCATGGAGATCATGACGACCTGCGAGGTGACTTCGGGGTCGCTGTCGCTGACGACGACGGCCTCCTCGTTGTCGGGCACACTATAGAACTCGCGCTTGGCCACCGGCTGCTGGACGGTGATGGGGCCGAAGAGGTTCTTGATCTTGCCTTCAACCTGATCGACATCAATGTCACCGACGACGATGATGCCCTGCAGGTCAGGACGGTACCACTTGTGGTAGTAGGCGCGGAGGGTGTCGTAGGGGCACTCGTCAACGACGCTCATCAGGCCGATGGGGAAGCGGCGGCCATAGCGGCTGTCAGACATCAGCTCTTCGAGGTGCTTGACGAGGATGCGCGTGAAGCCCGTGTTGCGCATACGCCATTCGCCATGGATGACGCCGCGCTCCTTGTCGATCTCCTTGCCGTCGAGCGTCAGGTCGTGGCTCCAGTCGTGGAGGATCAAGAGGCAGGAGTCGATGGCTCCTTCGCGCGCGGGTACATTATCAATATTATACACCGTCTCCTCGACGCTGGTGTAGGCGTTGAGCTGTGCACCGAATTTCACGCCAATGCTTTCGAGGTACTCGATGAGCGAGCTGTCGGGGAAGTGGGTCGTACCGTTGAAACACATGTGCTCGAGGAAGTGTGCGAGTCCGCGCTGGCTCTCCTCTTCCTGGATGGAGCCGACCTTCTGGGCGATGTAGAAGAAGGCCTGGTTCTTGGGCTCCTCGTTGTGACGAATGTAATAGGTCAAGCCGTTGTCGAGGTGACCTACGCGCACTTTCTGGTCAACAGGAAGCGGCTGCATCATTTGGCTCATGTCCTGTGCTTGAGCAGCAAAGGCGCTCAGCGTGAGGACTGCCATGAAAAGAATCTTTCTCAGTTTCATAATGCTTTGTTTGGTTAGTAAAAATATGATGTCTTGTTTTGCTCTTTATGTCATAAGAACTGATTAGTAACCCTGCTACCACCACCAATGTCCTCCGCCGGCATTGTTAATGGTGAACTTGACCCGCACGTTGACCTTGCAGAGGCATGAGCCGACGGGGTATTGGTATTGCATGGTCACGGTGTGGGTGTCGTCGCTGCAGTTCTCCTTATACAGTCCGCAGTTCCAGTTGAAGAGGTCGTCGAAGACTTCGATATAGACATGTCCCTGGGCGTAGGCACCCGGGTTGCCCTGTGCGTTGAACCATCCTCCGAAGGTGCCGTTGGTGCCGTTCGAGCCCACGGTGCCATCGGTCTTGAGCGGCACGATGGTGACGAGTGCTTCCTTGAAGGCCGTGCTCTCGACGCCCAGCAGGCTGAGCACTTTCGCGCGATCGACAACGACTTTGTTGGTCTGATGGTAGCCGTTGCTCCACTCCATGGTTGTGTTCACATCGACGGTGCCGCAGAGGCGTTCTTCGGTGATGGGCGTCACGTCGCCCGGTTCCGGGATATTGTTGATGAACTGTCCGACGTAAGCCACGCGGTTGTTGAGCCACGCCTTCATCTTGGCCACCTCCGCCTCGAACGTCTTGCCGGCGATGGGCCATTGCTGCATCTCGCGCTGCATGGCTCCCTGGCGCATGGCGTCGAGGTAGCGTTCCATCTCGCCCCACGTGTGCTCCATGAGCGAGCCGGCATACTGGTTCCACGTGTCCTTGTAAAGCTTGACAAACTCCTTGCAGCCAAACAGCTGGGTGAAGAACTTGGAGCATTTGTAGGTGCCGTTGCGGTTGACGGGGTTCGAGCCTAAGAGGGTCTCGCGGTAGTCGCTGAAGAACGTGTGGCCGGAGTACATATTACTCCAGTCGAAGTCGTAGCCGGCATCGAAATCCCACAGCGGCCCCATCGTCCACGGCCCGTCGCCGTCCTTGTGGATATAGATGCTGCGTGGCGACGACAACTCGACATTGTAGATGAGCTGTTGGATGATGAGGTAACGCACGAAGCTTTCCATGTCCATGAGGGTCGATGCTGTGGCGTAGTCCTGATGGTTGATGGCTTCCTCGAGGGTGGCAAACACATTGCGAATGCTGTCGCGGCGTGCCGCTGTGAGCTGCTCGTCCTCGGGATATTTCACGGCGGCAGGCATTCCGAAGACTTTCGTCCAGAAGTTGTTGCTCTCGCCGGGACTGAGCTCAGGACCGTCGTCGGTGTCCAAGGACAGGAGGATGCCGCGTTCGTCGCTGACGGCCACACGGCTTTCGCCCTGCTGAATCTGTTCGGTGAGCTGGTAGAGGCCGACGTACTCGTCGTTGACAAACAGCTCGACGTAGCGCGTATGGTTGGTGTAAGGCAGCCCCATCCAGCGACCGAGTTCGAAGACGAAGGTGTTCATCAGATCCGTCACATCGCGGTAGTTGGCGAGGAGCACCCACGACTTGGCCTTGGCCAGTCCCAGGAGCTTATGCTTCTTGTCGAGTTTGATGCGGTAGGGTTTCTTGTCATACCACTCCCACGTGGAGTTACCTCGCCCGCGGATCTTGCCGGGCAGCAGGCGGTCGGCATAGCTCGCGTCGCCGTTCAGGGCGATGTAGCAGGGCACGTAGTCGGTCTTGGAGGCTATGGGGAGTCCATCCTGCGTGAAGACGTACATCTGGAACACGCGATAGTGATCCTTCTCTTCCTGCTCCTCGCTAAGGGGTGCGGCGAAGTCCAGGCTGTCGGTCGTGGACGTGGCGAAGGGTATCACGAAGCCGTCGCGGAGATACGTCGCGAGGGTACGGCCGTCGGACGACACATCGAAACGATCGAGGCTGTCGCCATGGACGGGAATGATCCAGTGGTGAGACAATCGGTTCTGATGAATGCGAATCCAAGTGTCCTGACCGTCCGCCTCGGTTTCCTGGGCATACAGAGGAAGGGCCAACAGCAGGAGCCCTGCCACCGTCACAAGGCGTTCCACGAAGATAAAGGCTTCTTTTTTCATGTTCGAACAACGTTTTTCGGCTGCAAAATTATAAATAAGTTTGCAATTACTTGCACAAAAACCTATTTTTCAGCGCCTACGCGCTCAAAATTAAATGTCTTTATACAAAAATGCAAAAAAAGGAGATGCCTTACGGCACCTCCTTTCGTGTGAGTAAATTGTTTGTTAACTCGTCAACTTGTCAACTATCAACTCGTCAACTTGTCAACTCGTCAACTTGTCAACTATCAACTTGTCAACTTGTCAACTCGTCAACTATTACAGTTGGGGACCAGCTGCCACGAGGGCCTTACCAGCCTCGTTGGTGGTGTACTTGCCGAAGTTCTTGATGAAGCGTGCGGCGAGGTCCTTAGCCTTCTCCTCCCAGATGCTGGCCTCGGCGTAAGTGTCGCGAGGATCGAGGATGGCGGGATTCACGTTGGGCAGCTCGGTGGGCACCTCGAAGTCGAAGAAAGGAATCTTCTTG
>JAEEHP010000230.1 GCA_016280855.1 Bacteroidaceae bacterium | reverse complement strand
GTGCTCGGCTTGAACGGCGCTCCTCAGGCCGGCGACACCTTCCACGTGATGGACACCGACCAGGAAGCCCGCGAGATTGCGACCAAGCGCGAACAGCTACAGCGCGAGCAGGGCATCCGCACACAGCACCACCTCACCCTCGACGAGATCGGACGACGCATCGAACAGGGCGGTTTCCAGGAGTTGAACGTCATCGTCAAGGGCGACGTGGACGGCTCTATCGAGGCTTTGAGCGACTCGCTCATCAAGCTCTCCACCGAGAAGATTGCCGTCAACGTCATCCACAAGGCCGTGGGTCAGATCTCCGAGAACGACGTCTCGCTGGCCGCCGCTTCCGACGCTATCATCGTCGCCTTCCAGGTGCGTCCCTCGGCCGGTGCCCGCAAGGCCGCCGAGCAGCAGGGCGTGGAAATCCGCACCTACAGCATCATTTACGATGCCATCGAGGAGGTGAAGGAAGCCATGGAAGGCATGTTGGCTCCCGAGCTCAAGGAGGAAGTCACTGCGCAGCTCGAAGTGCGTCAGGTGTTCCATATCTCCAAGGTCGGCACCGTGGCCGGAGCATACGTCATCGACGGCAAGGTCAGCCGCTCCAACAAGGCACGTGTCATTCGCGACGGCATCGTCATTCACACCGGCGCCATCGATGCCCTCAAGCGCTTCAAGGATGACGTCAAGGAAGTCAACACCAACTTCGAATGCGGTATCTCGCTCGTCAACTACAGCGACATTCGCGAAGGCGACACCATCGAGACCTTCCAGGAGATCGAGATCAAGGCCAAACTTTAAGGAATCGTTAAACGCTAAACGTTAAACGAAACAATGAACGGCTTCGATATTTTCTTTTTCATAGTGCTCATTGCGGGCGCTTGGAAAGGATGGAGCAACGGCCTGCTCAAAGAGGTGCTTGGGCTCATCGGCGTCTTCGCCGGGCTCTACGTGGCTTACTTGCTCTATGAGCAGGTAGGCTACCAGCTGGCGCCCCACATCGGCTGCTCCCCTACCGTAGGCGGCATCATCGCCTTCGCCCTCATCTGGATCGGCGTGCCCATCATCCTGGGCGTGCTGGGCTCGCTGCTCACGAAGGTACTCGAATGGGCCGGCCTCGATGCGGTCAACAACCTCGGCGGACTGGTGCTCAGCGTGGTCAAATATGCCATCCTGCTCGGCGCGCTCTGCAACGTGCTCGCCATCACACGTTTAGTCAACGAAGAGGCACAGCAGAACTCCATCCTCTTCGAACCCTTGAAAAAGACGACTTCCATCGCCTTCGATCTGGCCAAGACACAGTGGAGTCACGTAAAAGCACGAGGAGATGAGTGACGAGAAGAACATATTCGTGCGGTCGGTAGCCGACAAGAGCTACGAGTACGGCTTCACGACCGACGTAGAGACCGAGGTCATCGACCGCGGCCTCACGGAGGACACCGTGCGCCTCATCTCCGAGAAGAAGGGCGAGCCCGACTGGCTCCTGGAGTTCCGCCTCAAAGCCTTCCGCTACTGGCAGACGCTGCAGCAACCCTCGTGGGGTCATCTCCAGATGCCTGACATCGACTATCAGGCCATCTCCTACTACGCCGACCCCACGGCCTCGAAGAAGAAGGAAGGCCCCAAGAGCATCGATGACATCGACCCCGAACTCATGAAGACCTTCGACAAGCTCGGCATACCGCTCGAGGAACGCCTGGCACTCAGCGGCACGGCCGTGGACGCCGTCATGGATAGTGTCTCCGTGAAAACCACCTTCCGCGAACGCCTTGCCGAGCAGGGTATCATCTTCTGCTCCATCAGCGAAGCCGTGCGCCAGCATCCCGACCTCGTGCGCAAGTACCTCGGCTCCGTCGTCCCCTATCGCGACAACTTCTTCGCCGCGTTGAACAGCGCCGTGTTCTCCGACGGTTCCTTCGTCTATATCCCCCGCGGCGTGCGCTGCCCCATGGAGCTCAGCACCTATTTCCGCATCAATGCCCAGGGCACGGGACAGTTCGAACGCACGCTCATCGTGGCCGACGAGGATGCCTACGTCAGCTACCTCGAAGGATGCACGGCACCCATGCGCGATGAGAACCAGCTCCACGCCGCCATCGTCGAGATCGTCGTCGAGAATCGTGCCGAAGTCAAGTATTCCACCGTCCAGAACTGGTATCCCGGCGACAAGGACGGCAAGGGAGGCGTCCTCAATCTCGTCACCAAACGCGGACTGCTGCGCGGCGAGAACAGCAAGCTCTCGTGGACGCAGGTCGAGACGGGCAGCGCCATCACCTGGAAATATCCGTCCTGCGTTCTCGCCGGCGAAGGGTCGCAGGCCGAGTTCTACAGCGTGGCCGTCACCAACAACTTCCAGCAGGCCGACACCGGCACCAAGATGATCCATCTCGCGCCCCGCACGCGGTCCACCATCATCAGCAAAGGCATCAGCGCCGGACGTTCGCAGAACTCCTACCGCGGTCTTGTACGCGTAGCGCCGCGTGCCGAGGGAGCCCGCAACTACAGCAGTTGCGACAGCCTCCTACTCTCCTCCACCTGCGGCGCCCACACGTTCCCCTACATGGACGTCCAGAACCCTTCGGCCGTCATCGAACACGAAGCCACCACGTCCAAGATTTCCGAGGACCAGCTCTTCTACTGCCAGCAGCGCGGCATACCGCAGGAGGAAGCCGTAGGACTCATCGTCAACGGCTACGCCAAGGACGTCCTCAACAAACTTCCCATGGAATTTGCCGTAGAAGCCCAAAAACTACTCAGCGTGTCGCTCGAAGGAACCGTGGGATAAGCCTTATATCGGCGTGATATTGAACACATTCCACGATTTTGATGTGTTTTTGATGTGTTTTTTTTGAACAAAAAATTTGGCCGTTCAGCAATAAACGGCTACCTTTGCAGCACCTATTAATAAATAATGGTGTACATAGATTATCTTTTCAACATAAAAAATTCAAGGAAAATGAAACGAGCTTATCTACTGATTGCCGGAATGACGTTCATGGCCATGGCGATCACCTCCTGCTCCAAAGGAGAAGAGCCCAAGGAGGATGCCAAAATTGTGATCGAAGAACAGCAGGAAGTAGTGCACGAGGAAGATATCGTGAAGACACCCGAGGTCAAGCAGACGCCGGGCACTATCTTCCTCAGCGAGGAGGAGCAATCCATGGCGGACGCCAACAACCTGTTCGCGCTGAACCTCACGCGCGAAATCAGTAAAGGTGTAACGGGCGACATGGTCATCTCGCCACTGAGCGCAGCCTATATGTTAGGAATGCTCAACGACGCAGCTGCCGGCACGACACGACAGGAACTCATGCGGGCGCTCGGCGTCGAGCAGTACGAGACGGGAGCCGTCAACGACTTCTTCGGCAACCTGATGACCAACGCCCCGCAGCTCGACCCCAAGGTGGAGCTGAGCATCGCCAACTACCTGCTCGCCAATAAAGCCATCGGCAATGATTTCAGCGCTCAGTTTGCTGCCGACATGAAGGGCTACTATCAGGCTGGCTTGGAGAGCATGGACTTCACCCAGACCAATCAGGTCATCGACAAGGTCAACGAGTGGTGCAACCAGCAGACCAAGGGAATGATTCCGCAGATACTGAAGGATGGCGAGCTCCATCCGACAGACATTGCCGTACTGCTCAACTCCCTCTATTTCAAGGCGCAATGGCGTTATCCTTTTGATCTGCTGGATCCGCCTTTGATGTATGATTTCACGACGGCGAAGGGCGAGACAGCAAGAGTGCGGGCAATGGCCGGGAATGCTCCCTTTGAGTATTTTGAGGACGAGACGGTGCAGGCGATACGACTGCCTTATGCCGACGGCAAATTCAGCATGATCCTCATGCTGCCGACAGACGCAACGATGTCATTGGACAATCTGCTCAAGGCACTCACCGCAGAACGCTGGAAACACATAGCCGCGCAAGTGTCAACGGATATGCCCGACGAAAATATTATCTTGCAGATGCCGAGGTTCGAAATCTCTACGGAGCAAGATCTGAAGTCGCCCCTCATGGCGATGGGCGTACGAGCTGCCTTCAGCAGCCAGGAAGCCGACTTCTCCAAGATGATGAAGAATCCCTCTACACCTCTTTCCATCAGCCTCATCAAGCAGAATGCCAAGATTGAGGTGGACGAGAAGGGCACTTCGGCAGCTGCCGTGACCATCTCAACCATCACATCGGGCATGAGATCTCAGGAATTCATTATCGACCGTCCCTTCCTCTTCGTCATCACCGAAAAGGACACCAACCTCATTTACTTCATCGGCAAAGTTACGGGGAACGAATGGGTGAAGAACATTTAAACAAACAACGACTATAAAAACGAAAACACTTACCCTTTTATTGCTCGCAATGTCAATGTCATGGGCCATGACATCATGCAGCAAAGACGACGTAACTGCGTCTGAGCAGAAACAGGAAGAGAAGCTTCCGGAAGAGACACCCGACGCGCTACAGAAGATTGCCATACAACAGACGGCAGAGGGCTATGCACCAGTCGTAGAACCTATCAGCGCCGAGACCTTTTTCTCGCACTTCTCCAAGGGCAGCTGGCATGGAAGAGGAGCTAAGCAATACCTCGTATGGCCCGATGGAACCGTTAAGGAGTTTTGGAACATAGGAAGTCCGGCTATCGCTTACCTCTACTGCAGCAAGGACCTTGTCTATGAATACGCTTTTAGCACCCAAGGACAGAGCCTGCTCGAAAGGCCCTTCGCCTACGACGAAGCGACGAACACACTTAACATCACTCAGACCTTTGGCAACGACGTCGTCGTAACAACCTACACCTTGCTCTCCATCTCCAACGACATGATGTGTTGTACGCAACCCTGCCACTTCGATGGACTCTTCGACGACTCAGATCAGCCCGTCCTCGAACTACTCATCTTCAACCATTCCAACGTCACCGTTGAAGACCTCCGTAACAACTTCTGCTCAACGAAATAAGCATCTCTCAGATCACAGATATTCTCGTTGCAACATGATCTGTGGAATCAGTGGAATCTGTGTGACTTTTCCAAGTCCTAAGCGGGACCATCTTTTATCTCACACAGATCTCACTGATTCCACAGATTTTTTCTGACGATAGCAATCGTCTTCGTTTCATGAATTATGAATTGTGAATTGTGAATTATGAATTGATTCCGTTTTCGTTTTCGTTCAAAAACCCTTAAGGGTTTTGGCCGAAAGCCTTGTAGCTTTTGCTGTAAACCCTTGAAGGTTTTTGGCTTAACCCTTGAGGCTTATTTTCGCCGGAGGCAGTCGATCTTTCCTGATTGTGTACTGCCCCAAGATGCAGGTGGATGAGGAATTCTTCCATATGTAACTACTCAGTCATGTGCCCTGGATGGTCGCTACGCTCAAAATTACCAGAAAATTAATTCAAAAAATTATAAGAACAGACGCTATGCGAAGCCTTTGATAATTTTCTTATTCAATTTTTATATAACATTCTTGAAGGGTCAAGCGTCGCAAGCGCCGAGCGGAGGCCGATAGGCCGACCCCACATTGCATGACTGAGCAGTTACTTCCATATATCTCACTCGCAAAAAAAATCCAAAACGCCCTTCACATCTTCACAAATTGATATATCTAATTGACATACAATGCAATAAAGCGTGAAGGTTAGTGTGAAGGTGCGTGATTTTGTGAAGAAATTGCCGATTTTAGGGCCAAATTTAAGGGATTTTCACATTCAAAATGGCTATAATAACCGAAAATGTAGACGAAAACGAAAACAGTGATGGACACAAATTGTCGTAATGGACATAATAATTAGGAAATGAGGACGAAAACATTCATCAATAATCAATCAGCCACAACATGTTTTTTCAATGAAGCGAAGCAGAATGGTGTTTATACCGCTGGTGATGGCAGATATCACACCGCTGGTTATGCTTTAGAAGAGATTTACGATGTTTATGGTTATGTTTTAGAAAGAAAATGGCCAAAAGTTGGTTATGTTTTAGAAAAATTGCGTATCTTTGCACGCAAAAACAGGTAATATGTACGAAAGAGAACTGATCAAACAGATGAGGATGTGGAGCAGTCGGATGCCCCATAAGCCCCTTGTCATCAGAGGAGCCCGTCAAGTAGGCACAGCTAACTGAAATCCTGAAGAAATGCTGAGATGAGATGCCCCGCAGATGTTATTGCTCATTTGATTCTGAAGGGATAGTCTTAGTCCATAGGCACTTACCTGGAATTGGTCACACAGATCTCTCAGATTCCACAGATCATGTTGTCTCGTGAAAAAATCTGTGCAATCCGTGGAATCTGTGTGCGATAAAAAGTGTTCTTGCATAGTAGTTTGAAATGTCACACAGATCCCTCAGATTCCACAGAATGTCTGAGTGCTGGAACATGCTCTGGCACTCAGATATCATCAAAGTTACAATGGAGATAACACCTGCCCTGTCGGGGTCGCAATTCCCACTCGCAGATGTTATGCAAAAAAGCCCACGCTTCCGATATGGCATGCGTGAGCCGGCTGACATCCTTTCCTGCGAGTTTAGCCTGTTAAATTGCGATTTCGATAGGGCTGCAAAGAAAGCTGTCAAGCTCTTCGGGCGCAATGATTCTCCGATTCTTTGAATCAACCAAATTTTTGATGAATAATTATGGCGACGTTGTCGTTTCCCAGAATTGACAGGGATGGTTGATGGTTGTATTGAAATTGATTGTTGCCTCAGTATATCAACGGTAGTAGATCCCTATCATAAACGCAGCGTCCGTCCTCATAACATGAGATGAGAGGGTGATCATGGCCTCCTCTTCTCAGGAGGTCTGGATAATTGCCTATGCCTTCAAACCAAGCATATTGTTGTGAAACGCCCATACCGGTTTCCTTAATTGTATAAATCCAATAGAAAACGAGTCTGGAGGTTCCCAAGAAATCTTTAGGAATTTTATTCTGTATGGTGATGTAGCACGTAGGTATGGGATCAATTTCAAATTGCACATCAAGGTCCATTCCGAAGTCGAAGAGCAGCTTCTCCTTCTTTTCACCTTTTAAGATGTAGAAAGCCCTGAGACTCTCTTCTCGTACAGCGGCAAAGTAGTGCTGATCTGTATCGCCGTATGCCTCTTTGTCCGAGCAATACAGCTTCAGATATTTCTTACCTTTGACGACTGTATCGCCACTGATTGTATAGGTATATGATGATGACTCGCCAATATACGAGCGTGGTACGGTTCCATATGTCCATGTCTTGCCTTCCTTGAACACTGGTTTGTAATCTTCTGGCACCTCACGCGGCTCCCATTCGTCGGAGCTACAGGAAATGATGGTGAAGGAAAGCGTGCAGATGGCTGCAAGCGCCAAACATTTGCAGGAGATTTTAAATAATTGTTTCATTGCTACGGATAATATATATATTGGAAGATTGTTAGATTTATTGCCCATTTCATCGGAACGTGCTCAATATAACACTGTTATTAAGCTGCCCTTTTAACGGGATTTTGTCGATAATTCAAGTTTCGCATATGCTCAACTTATGAGGTTATAAGGTTATGAGGTTCTTCGCACTAAAGGCGAAGCGGCAAAGCCGAGCGATAAGTTGAAATATGTTTCTTCTGTCTATATGATAGCTGTTCTCACCTAAAAACCTATAAGCGAAGCGACCTAATAACCT
>JAEEHP010000229.1 GCA_016280855.1 Bacteroidaceae bacterium | reverse complement strand
GGCGGGAGGGACGTCGAAATAGTTGCCACGTGACGAAACCCAAAGCTGTCCATGTCGGTCGGCCAGCAGGCGATGCAGGTTGACATCCACCTCGATTTCCTTCACCACACGAAACGTGGCGAGGTCGATTACCGAAAGACGGTTGTCGTAGAGGGGCACGCGATAGCCGCCGCTATTGGCCACGTAGAGCCGTCCATCAACGATGGCCATCTCTTCGGGTTGATACCCAACAACTACCGAATCGACCTTCTGCAAGGTCAGCGTATCGACCTTATAGACGTGTCCCAGGGGACAGTTCTCGTCCACCTGCACGGGGCCTGCATAGCTGCTCACGTAGGCATAGCCGCCGTCGAAGGCGAGGTAGCGGCCGTTGGCAATATTGACCTGTCCGATGCGTCGAGTGGTAGCAGCTTCGCACACCTCGACCTTGTTCGAACAGTTCACCACAATCCAAAGCCGGGTGCCATAGATGCCGATGTCGTTGCCCACGTCGCCCAGCTCCTTGATGGTCGAAGGGTTGCGCTCGGCGTAGATGTTCCGGTAGTAGTGGATGGTCGAATCGGCTCCGCTCAGGTCGAGGTAATCGAGCGTGCAGCGGTTCGAACCCATGTTGCCCTCGTTGAGGATATACAGGCCCGCAAAGTCCGACGCCTGGCTTTCGGCACCCGTATCCTCATCGGTCATGTAGGTGACGTATTCGTCCTCGCGGCATGAGCACACGCACAAGGGCAGCAGACAAAGCAGGAGTTTCAGAATTCGCATAGCATCGTCAAATTGAAGTTTCTGCCCGGCATGGGGTAGTTGATGATCACGTCGTATTGCTGGTCGAAGATGTTGTTGGCCTCCAGCGTCCACTTGGCAACAAAACGACTGAACATATGTCGCCACGAGAGGTGCAGGTCGCTGGTGTACCACGGTTGCAGGTGGTTGTAGGCGATGTTCTCCTGCTGGCAATAGCGTTCGCCCGTATAGACGAAGTTGTAGGCGAAATCCCAGGCCCCGTAATCGACCATCAGGGTGACAGAACCGCTGTGCCAGGGCGTGTAGGGAATCTGGTCGCCGTAGTAGGACGAAGCCTTGTCGGTCACGTCGCGGGAGCGTTGGTAGGTATATTGCAGTCTTGCCGAAAGGGACAGCTCCTGCAAGGCTTGCCACTCGCCAAAGGCCTGCACGTCGATACCGTCGATGTGCACGCGACCGAGGTTGAGCATCGTCCAGCGGAACTGCTGTCCCTTCGGATAGGCGACGATCTTGTCGTGCACGGAGTTGTGGTAGAGGTGTGCTTCGAGGGCACCTTGCAGGGCGGCTTTGGTTGGGGTAAAACCATCGATGGTTTTACCAGAAACACCAGAGGAACGGGCGGGCCGAGAGGGGGAGGAGAAGCGGCCAGAACCGGCACCCCCAGTTAGACGAACGCCCAGGTCGTATTGGATGGCGGATTCGGGACGGAGGAAGGCGTTGCCGAAATTGGTGTAATAAAGGTCGTTGAAGGTGGGCATCCGGAAGCTCTTCTTAGCAAAACCGGTGAGCTGGAGGCAGTCTAATGGGCGATAGCTGAAGAAGAGAGCGGGTGTCCAGTTGGAAGAAGTTGGACGTTGGGAACTTGTGCGGGTGCGGTCGCGGTGGTGCGAATAGACGATGCTGCCCTGTAGCTGCACCTTGCCGAGGTCCATGGCCGAAGCCAGCGAGGTGAGGTTCGACCAGCGGGTAGGATAGGCGAACAACGGCTGGTCGGCACCGAGGTGATTCCACCGCACGTCATAGCTGCACGAAACGCTCCACCACGGCCGTATTTCCACCACGTTCACCGCACTCAGGTACGACTCCTGCTGCCGATAGGTGTTATCGACCGTCAGCTGCGTGGTATCTCTATTTAAATAATGTGTTCGATAACGGGCATATTTGCCCAAAATGCGAAGCGTATAGCGGTCGGTAAAATCCTTCTGCCATGAGCCTTGCACGAAGGTGTTGTTGTCGCCCTGGCGTTCGCCGCGCCGCCACACGTTGTTGACGATGGCTCCGGGTATGCCACGATTCGAAAGGAACGTGTAGGCCTTTGCCTGCCAATGGCCGTCGGTCATTTCACCGTAGAGGTTCACTTCGGCTCGAAGCGACTGCACGTCGCCATTCTGCCGGGTGGCGATGGTATCGTAGGCGATGCTTCCGTCGTGGTTGCGGCGGCGGTAATTGAAGCGGTATTTTCCGTTTGTCGAAAGGAACATGGCATTCGCAGACAAGAGTACTTTTTTGTTTATATAGGTCTCATAGAATGACGAAAGCCGTAACAGGTTGGACGCTCCTGTTTGTATCCTGGTTTTCAAATAATGGTTTTTCGATGGCTTGTTTTCTTGTTGACCTGTTGACTTCTTGTCTCGTTGACCTGTTGACTTCTTGTCTCGTTGACTTGTTGACCTATTGTCCAGGTGTCTCGTTGTCTTGATATACACGCTCCCCGCATTGGCGAAGTCCGAAGCCGTCTGCAGGATGGCCGAGCGCTGCCCCTGATAGACGCTGACTTCCTCGATGTTGTCTAATGAGAACTGCCCGAGGTCGATGACGCCGTTCTGCGCATTGCCCAACTCGATGCCGTCGTAATAGATGCCCACGTGCTGCGAACCCAACGAACGCAGATTCACCGTCTTCAGGCCTCCGATGCCTCCATAATCCTTCAGCTGAACGCCGCTCATGAAGCGCAAGGCATCGGCCACCGAATGGGCGTTTACCTTCTCCAAATCGTTGCCCTTCAGGGTTTGCGGCGTAATAGTCTCATGGTATCTGATCTTGCTCGTGATGGTCACGTTGTCGATGATGCGCACAGAATCCTGAGCCATGGAGTAATTCCACAGCTTGTAACCGCCCAACAGCATGAGCAGGAAAATGCGCATCAAAGTTTTCATTCGTGCATGTTAACGAAAAGTTCGCCCTCCTGTCGGTCGCAGGATTGTTCAAGCCAATGCTTGAGGTTCTGAGGTGCTCAGAACTGGAAACTGGGCAGTCGTCAGCAGGTCTTCTGACTCGTCATCCCCTTGGGCAGTCTTCCCGTCTGTTAACATGGACAGTGACATGCCGAGGCCCGTGGGTTCATGATGACATACAGCAGCGGGACTGTTCCGGATTCGTACCGGATTCCCTTTTAATCCGCAGGGGTCAAGCTGCGGAACTGGCGGCTTTGTTATAGAATCGCACGGGGAGTGGCCCCGTGCGATGATAATTGTTTTTTTTCGGGATATCGGAATATCGGAATTTCGATTTAACGGTATTCCGGTATAACGGTATCACGGAATACCGGAATATCGAGACTAATAGAGCGGAAACCGAAGCCCTTAGAACTTCACAGCCTTCTTGCCGTTGAGGATGAAGATCTGTCCGGCAGCGGGAGCCTGGATCTGACGGCCGAAGAGGTCGAACATCTGCTGCTCGCCGCGAGCGTCGTTGTCTTCGCGAACCTCTTCAATGGCAGCGGGAGTAGTGGTGATGACGATGACGTCGTAAAGCTGAGCCTTGCTGCTGCCGCCTGTCTGTGCGATGCGAACGAAGAACTCGCCCTCGTCGCCTACGTGCTGACGGGTCTTCTTCCAGTAGCGCTGGGTGGTGCAATAGTTGACTTCGCCCACCTTCGTCCAGTTCTCTCCATCGGCTGAGGTCTGAATCTCGATGTTAGGAGTGCCGGTCGAACCGTTGCCCATGTAGATCACTACATCGAAGGGCGCCTGGAACTTCTCGTTGCTGACGATGCGCATGCTGTAGGGCTCGCCCGAAACCTTGCCGCCGAAATCGACAACGCCGTTGGTTGGAGTGCCAATGGCATCGAATGCGGTCTCAGCATAGCGGCCGGTAGCACCGTTGCCTACGCCAACTTCTGGCTTCAGGTTGGTTTCGCCGGTAACCACCTGACCTTCGGTTTCGATGGTCCACTGGGTGTCGGTAGTCGAAGTGATCTTGCGGTAGGCAGCTGCATCGGGAACGTAGATGGTCTTGATGGAGTCGTTTCCGTTGATGTCCTTCAAAGGAGTTACGCCGTCCTCGTCATAGACGATCTCAGTGTGGTCAACCACGTCGCTGAAGTAGTTCCAGGCAGTCTTGCCGAAGTAGTAGATGGCCGAAGCGCTGCCACTTGCGATGCCCTCGGTGACGGCATCGGCTGCGCTGTAGCTGTTCTCGCCCACGGTGATGAGTACGTTGTCGTACCAGTCAGCCTGGCTTGCGGTGAAGTGAGCCACGGTGTCGATAGGATTGCAGATGCCTGCAACCTCAATCTCTGCAGTATAGATAGGCGAAGTGAGCTTGCTCTCGCTCTCATCAAACATTGTAATCTCGGCGGGTTCGGTCATGACGATTGGCTCGGTGTAGAGCTGCGAGGTGGCCGAAGCGGTGAGACCCTGGAAGTTGAAATAGATGTTGGTGCCTTCCTCACCGGTGAGGGTGACGATGGTTTGACCAACCTCCTGCTGGATGTCGAGGGTTGGAGCCTGAGCCTGCGTCTTCACGCTGATGGTAGCTGTGGCGATGTTCGAATCGTTGTAGCCGTGAGCCTGGGCAAATGCCTTTACTACGAGGCCGTCCTCAGTTACTTCGAATGGCTCGGTGTAAACGTTGCTTTCAGCAGTCGGGTCGGTGCCGTCGGTGGTGTAGAAGATGGAGCTGCCTGGGGTTACGCAGCTGATGCTGACCTGGGTATTGCCGTCGAATGGCTGCTGCGAGATGATCGGCATAGCAGCGTTCTGCACCTTG
>JAEEHP010000228.1 GCA_016280855.1 Bacteroidaceae bacterium | reverse complement strand
GTCTATACGTGTTGGCTTAGGACTAAATCGACGACTTGCTTGACGCTCTGTTCGAGCGGTTGTTTGGAGGTGTCAATGCTGAGGGCTGGATGCTCGGGCACTTCAAAGGGGGCACTGATACCCGTGAAGTCCTTGACCTCTCCGCGGCGGGCTCGGGCATAAAGACCTTTGACATCACGGCGCTCACACTCCTCTAAGGGCGTTGAAACATAAACCTCGAAAAAGTCCTCAGCACCGATGATGTCACGAGCCATTGTGCGATATTCGTTGGTCGGTGAGACGAAGGCGGCAAGGGTGATGATGCCGGTATCTACGAACAGTTTGCCCACTTCGGCAATGCGACGTATGTTCTCGCGGCGGTCTTCGGCCGAGAAGCCAAGGCCCGCGTTTATGCCCGAACGGATATTGTCGCCGTCAAGGATTCGACAGAGCAGGCCGCGCTGGTGTAGCTCGCGCTCTACGCCGATGGCAATGGTCGATTTGCCCGAACCCGAAAGGCCAGTGAACCAAATCATCATGCCTCGTTGATGCAACAGCGATTCCTTGTCGGCGCGTGACATCATCCGATCGTATATAGGAAAGATATTATCCATTATATCAAGTGATAGAATAAAGGTATAAGGAGGACGCTCAAGGTGAACACGATGAGGTTCATCGGAAGGCCGACCTTGATGAAATCAGTGAATTTGTAGCCGCCGACGCCCTGGACGATGAGATTCGTCTGGTAACCAATGGGCGTGGAGAAAGATGAGCTGGCTGCGAAACAGACGCAAACGACAAAGGGCATCGGGTTAGCACCGAGCTTTTCAGAGACAGCCAAAGCCAAGGGAAAGGCCAGGGCTGCTGCGGCATTATTGGTAATCAACTCGGTGAAGATGTTCGTTATCAAGAAAAGCGCTGCAAGGATGATATATATACCATATTCAGAACCTTTAACGATGTCGGTTAGAGAAATGATATAACCTGCGATGAAGTTAGCAAAGCCTGATTTGGTCATTGCCGTGGAGATCGCAAAAGCGCAGGCGATGGTGATGAGCACGTCCCACGAGAAGAACTTGGTATATTTGCGCGGCGAGAACATTCGCGTCCAAGCCATAATGATGACCGTCACGCAGACGAAGAAGAACATATCGAGCCTCAGGCCAGGCATGTGAGCCTGTACGAAGTCGGATTGTGCGAGGTACTGCTTGACGGGTTCCAGCTCGCCAACCGTGGCGCCGATGATCATGAGGATGAGCAGAACGAGTGCAAACCAGCGCTTCTTTTGTCCCATGGGCGGCTCGTATTCGCCAACGCGGTTGATCATCCAGAACACGCGGCTGTCGCCCCAGGCCTTCATGAACGAGTCGTCGGCATCGATGATAAGCGTGTCCTCATGAGTCATTCGCATATTCATGTAGTCGCCCTCGAGAACTCGTCCTCCGCGACTGATGGCTCGGACGTGAGCGCCGTAGTGACGGAAGAAATCAAACTCGTGGAGCGTCTTACCAAGCCCTGGGAAACGGTTGCCTAAGAGCACTTCGTGGCGTGTCATGCCTGGTGCGAGGTTCTGATCCTCTGCTTCTTCTTCAGAACGTCGGTCTTTAGGCAGCAAATATTTGGAGAAGAATATTAAATAGATCAGACCGGCGATAGCTATGAAAATGCCCACTTTCGTCAGTTCAAACATCGATATGCCATCGATGCCAAAGCGCATGAGTATGCCTTCTGCACCACCGTTTTCTACGGCTACGGCTTCGTCCTTGGCTTCCTGAAGGAGCATGCCATGAAGCACCAGGTTGGTGGTCGTTCCGATAAGCGTGCAAACGCCACCAATGATCGTAGCATAGGAAAGCGGGATGAGGAACTTAGTCGGTGGCAGTTTCATCTTGCGCGCCCAGTTCTTGATCATTGGTGCGAAGATGACCACAACGGGCGTATTGTTAAAAAAAGCGGAGATGAACGTCACGATGGGGTAGAAGCGGAAGCCAGCAGAGGTGATGGAGGCATTCTTCTTGGGTAACATCTTGAAAACGATTCGCTCGAGGATTCCACTCTTGCGAACACCCTCGCTGACGAGGTAGAGCAACGCCACCGTGATCATGCCTTTGTTGGAAAAGCCTTTCAGCGCATCCTCGGGATTGATGATACCTGCGATGAGTAGAAGCACTACAGCTGTGAAGAGGATAAGGCCGGGACGCAGACATTCTCGCATCAATGCAACAAGCATGAACACGAGAACGGCGGCAACGTATATAATAGGAAAAGACATGTGGATGGAGGGCGTTATTCTAAAGTGCGCTGTCGAACGAAGCAACCCGCGAATTTCTCTTCAGGCGCTTCAATAGGCTCGCGGAGCAGTCCGAAGACAGCGCTGCCGGAACCCGACATGGCTGCATACGTAGCTCCAAGATCCAGCAGTTGGTCTCGCGTGGCAGCTATCTCAGGATAACGTGGGAAGATGCTGGCTTCGAAGTCGTTGGTGAGCAGCCCTTGCCATTCCTCCACGGGACGTTTAACGATGGCAAGCAAAGCAGCTCCGTCCTCACCCTCGCGTTCCTGAGGGGTGACACCTGCGTAGGCATCGCGGGTGCTGACTTCCACGTCAGGCTTCACCAGTAGCAACGTCCAACCTTTCAGGGACAGGTCTATGGGCTGCAGTTGGTCGCCGATGCCTGTGGCCAGTGCAGGCGTGTTGTCCACGAAGAAGGCACAGTCGGCTCCTAACTTAGACAGGCGCTGACGCAGGTCGTCATCCGTCAGCCCGAGATGGCACTCGTCGTTGAGCAGCTTAGCCATGAAGGCAGCATCCGATGAGCCACCACCCAAGCCAGCGCCGGAGGGGATGTGTTTATAAAGAAAAATGTCAAGCTCAGGAATCTGAAACTCTGCCTCCAAGTCACGCAGCACGCGAATGACGAGGTTGTCGCCTGCAGGGCAGTCTAACATATTGCCAGCCTGACGGAAACGGAAACGCTCCGTCTCGTGAACCTCCAAAGCATCCTGAAGGGGAATGGGATAAAAGATAGTGGCCAGATCGTGGTAACCATCGCTGCGACGGCGCAAAACGTGCAGGCCTAAATTGATTTTTGCGTTAGGATAAACAATCATAACAGGTCTATTATATTCCGAATTTATGGGTCAAAGGTAGTGATAAGTGCTGAAATGGGCAAGTCTTTTTGACAAAAATACACCTTATTAATAAATAAATGCGTTTTTCGGCCAATTTGTTTGCCCACTCAGCGGATTATCACTATCTTTGCACGCTAAATTAATGGTATAGTGTCAATGAGACAATTCTTTTTTACTCTCATCTTCATGTTGGTAAGCCTCTCCGTGCTGGCTGTTCCTGCAGATCCCTCTCCTCGCCAAGTCCGTCTAACGGATGGTAGTGTCATAACCGTTTATCTCGTTGGTGATGAACATTATTCGTGGTTTCAGACAGCCGACGGCTTCATCGTTGAGCAAGTCGCTCCCGATGTGTATGAACTCACCCAACGTCGTGCCGAAGAGGAACAGCAGACAGCGTTGCAGGAGCGAACGAACGCTATGCGCCGTGCTCCTCGTCGCATAGGTTCACAGGCTACGGCACCGTTGCCTTCGTTCGGTTCACCTCGTGTTCCGGTTATCCTGGTGAATTTCAAGGATTCAGTGTTCACGGTGGCCAATGGCGATGAAGCAATCAATCATTACTACGACCTTTACTGCAACGGCACACGCGATGGCAATCTCTATCAGGGCCATGGCTCATATGGATCCATCCGCGACTATTTTTCAGATCAGAGCAATGGTAAGTTTACCCCCGAGTTCACTATATTCGGTCCAGTCACTATCAGCCGCGAAGTTGCCTACTACGGCAAGAAGTCCGGTTCGACCAAAGATGGGAACTACAACCAATTCGTTCGTGAAGCCATCGACTCCGTAGCCCGTAAGTTCGCTGTTGACTGGTCGCAATTCGACAACAAAGGCGGTGGAAAGGTTGATATGGTCTTCATCATCTTTGCCGGTTGCGGCGAGAACTCATCGGGTAATACGGATCACATCTGGCCGAATGAACGTTCGATAGGCACCGTTAGTCTTTCTGACGGAAGCTCTGTCTCCTTCGTGTGCAGCGGCTGCTGTAGCGAGAAAGCCATGCGTAGCCGCAAGGTGGATGAACAGAGTTTCAAGTACACCGTTCCCGACGGCATCGGTGTGATGTGCCATGAGCTGAGTCATGCCCTTGGACTCCCGGACTTCTATGACACGTACTACAAAGCTTACGGCATGGACCTGTGGAGCTTAATGGATTATGGCTGCTACGCCGGTAATGGTAATGTGCCTTGTGCCTACACCGCCTATGAACGCGATTTCATGGGGTGGCAACCGCTGGTCACCCTCACTGATCCCGGCTTGTACACTGTAGATCCCATCGCAGATGGCGGCATAGGTTACAAGGTCATCAATGAGGAGAACGCGAACGAATATTACATCCTCGAGAATCGTCAGAAAGTGAACTGGGACCGCAGCTTAGGCAGTATGGGACACGGCCTGCAGGTCACTCACGTGGACTACAACGCCGAAAGTTGGATGATCAACATGGTGAATTCCGTGGCCAATCACCAGCGCATGACCGTCATCTCTGCAAATAATGAGTATAATGGCTCCACGGCACTCCAGAATGGAAAATGCACACAAGCGGAAATGGTAGCCTGCTGGGCAGGCACCCTCTTCCCCTATGTCAAGGACGGCGTTGTCATGAACGACTCGCTGACCGCTTTCTCCACTCCCGCCGCCACGGTCTATACCCGTTCAGGTTTCATGAATCAGGACCTCCATGCAATTCATGAGAATGCCGACAAAAGCGTAACGTTCTATTTCGGCAATGATTATGTCGATGGCCTCACTCAGCCTTCGGCCATGCCGTCGCTTACTTCATCCCCCATGTATGATCTTTCAGGACGCCCCGTGACCACATCGGGTTCGCTTCGCAAAGGCGTTTACATCCAGGCCGGCCGCAAACGACTCATCAGATAACTGCAGCGATGCGTTAAATACTTCAGGTTATAACTAAAAACAAAACTACATCTAACGATTACAATCAATTGACGAATCTAACAGATTTTTTACGTGTCTTCATGAACAAGATTTTTACATTTATCTTGGCTTTTTGCTTTGCTGTTGCCGCTTCGGCCATTCCGGCCAAGCGTGGTTTCCGTGTCGTGACTAATCCCGACGGCACAACGCTGTCTGTTGAATTGCGCGGCGATGAATCATTCCATTATTATGTCACGGCTGATGGCACGCCAATCCGTCAGAATGATGAAGGCGTATGGGAAGCAGACAGTCGCGATGTGAAACAATTGTGGAAAAAAGCTTTGTCCAAGCGAAACATCCATCGCGCAGAGAATGCTGTTAAGACGCGTCGTGCGATGAAGGCACAACGACGTGCTGACGAAGCTGTCGTCACTAAAAAGGGTTTGCTCATCCTCGTGGAATTTCAGGACAAGAAGTTTGCAAATAGTGATGAAAAGACCAAGGAAATCTTCGAGCAGCAACTCAATGGACTGAACAATCCCTACGGACGAAATAACGGCAGCGTTCGCGAGTATTTCCGTGATCAGAGCTACGGGAAATTGGATATTCATTTCGATGTCGTTGGACCCATCACATTGTCCCAAAACATGAAGTACTATGGTGAGGACGATGGCGAAGAAGGCGCTGACAAGCGTCCTGGGCAGATGGTCAAGGAGGCGCTCAACTTGATTCTTGACCAAGTCAATTTGGCTGACTACGATTGGGATGGCGACAAAACGGTGGAGAACATCTACATTACTTATGCCGGTTATGGTCAGGCGAGCGGAGGAAGTAGCAATACGATCTGGCCTCATCAATGGACGCTCAGAGAAGCTACGAATTCGGTCTATCGATATAATGGTATTACGATTGACACCTATGCCTGCGGATCTGAACTGGCAGGAGCAAGCGGCAAGACCATCGACGGTATCGGCACGATGTGTCACGAATACAGCCATTGTCTCGGTTTGCCCGACTTCTATGACACAGACGCTTCCGACGGTTCTAATTGCGGAATGTCAGAATGGAGCATCTTGGACTATGGCTGCTACAATGGCGATGGCTTTTGTCCAGCAGGATACACGTCATACGAGCGTTGGTTCTGTGGATGGCTTGAACCTGTTGAGTTGAAGGAAGCCTGCAAGGTGACTGGGATGAAAGCCATTGAGGATGAGCCCGAAGCCTACGTCATATATAATGACAGAAACCGCAAAGAGTACTATCTTCTCGAGAACCATCAGCTCAAGGGATGGGACGTGAAAGCTTTTGCTCATGGAATGCTCGTCCTTCATGTTGACTATGATGAGAATGCCTGGTACGCCAATACGGTTAACAATGTTGAATCACACCAACGCATGACGTTTATCCCAGCTGACAATAATTTCAAATCCGGATCATTCTCTTATTTCAAGGCGAATGGTGGCGACACCTATCCGGGATCGTCGAACAACAGGTCGCTGACCGATACGTCAGTTCCTGCAGCCACATTGTTCAATGCCAACACCGATGGCAAGAAGTTCATGCACAAGAGTGTCGAGGACATTTCAGAGGTGTCAGGTCTCATCAGCTTCACATTCATGGGTGGTATTCCTCCTCTCAAGAAACCTGAAGCCCTGGAAGCATCCGAAATCGAATCGGAAATGTTCACGGCCAACTGGAATGCCGTAGAAAGGGCTGCGGCTTACGACCTGTCGCTGACGGAGTTGTATGACGACGGCGAGGAGGAAGTTGAGAATCCGCTTCTCCAAGTGATGTCCTTGTACGAGGATTTTGAAAAATTCCGTGTTGTTGGCGAGTATGCGCTCAGCGATGGAGTGGACGAACTCTCTGACAAGCTCGACGAATACACCAAGACGCCCGGATGGGCAGGTCAAAAGGTCTTCCAAGGTGTCTTCGGAGTAAAACTGGGCAGTGTAATGAGATATGGTACCCTCACTACGCCCACTCTCGATAATACAACGGGTGAGGTTACGGTTTATCTCGATGCTTATGACTGGTTCAACTATAAGAATTATGTGGAAGTCGGAGATTATCAAGGCGATGGTTCAACGCTTGAGGTCGCTCTCGTTGGCGTCGATGGGATCGTCGAGAAACAGAGCGTCGAGGCAGTGGACATGACGTCTCTCGAGAAAGGCGAATATCCCTCAATTGTTGTTCATTTCACAGATGTTCCTGAACATTATTCTATCCTTCTTTCCACCCCTGCAGGCAGGAAGCGCGTGTATCTTGGAATGCTGATGGTGTTTGACGGGAACTACACGCTCGAACAAATCAACACACTTTTCGACGAATCGACGGGTCATGTCGTTGCTCGTCAGCTTCGTCGTGCTCCGTTCCGAAAGCGCGTGACACAGACAACGTTGTATGAAGCCATTGAAGCCACTTCCACGTTGTTGACGAACCTGCGTTCAGGTGCTACATACACGTATCGCGTCAGGGCAATCGATGCGGATGGCACTAAGTCTGACTGGAGCAATGCCGTCAGCGTCACTCTGCCATTGGACGACGATCGCATTAATGCTACTCGTTCCGATGCCTCTCCGTCAGGCATCCTGTATGATCTCAGCGGCCGTCGCGTGAAGACGAATCAGCTCTCTCGCGGTATCTATGTTCGTGAAGGTCGCAAGTTTTATGTAAAGTAATCAAGAAATTAGGGGCAGGCGTGTGCTTGCCCCTCATTAATAAATAGAAACGTATGAGCAATCATCTTGTCATCATGGCAGGCGGCATCGGAAGCCGTTTCTGGCCAATGAGTACTCCGCAGCAGCCCAAGCAGTTCATCGATGTCTTGGGTTGTGGACGCACGTTGTTGCAACTCACCCTCGACCGATTCGGCGATATTTGTCCTCAGGAGAATGTATGGGTCGTCACGAGTGCCGCTTACGCTGATGTCGTAGCCGAGCAGCTTCCTCAACTGCCGAAGGATCACATCCTCCTCGAGCCCTGCCGACGGAATACTGCTCCATGCATTGCCTATGCCAGCTGGCGCATCAAGAAGCAAGATCCACGAGCTAACATTGTCGTTACGCCTTCCGATCATGTCATACTTGATACGGCAGAGTTCCGGCGTGTCATCAAGTCGGCCCTGTCTTTCACGGTCGAGACCGATTCCATACTCACGCTTGGCATGCACCCGACACGTCCGGAGACAGGTTATGGCTACATCCAGGCGGATCTCAGCGAGCCTTGTGCCCGCAATCGTGAGGTGTTCCGTGTGGATGCCTTCCACGAGAAGCCCGACGTAGCTACGGCCGAACGTTATATCCGTCGTAAGAACTTCTTCTGGAACAGCGGCATCTTCCTTTTCCGCGTTACCACTATTGTCAACTCCATACGTATCTATACCCCTGATATTGCGCGAATATTCGAGGACATGATGCCCATTTACGGGACCTCCGAGGAGCAGGAAACCATCAATCGTCAGTTCCCGCTGTGTCCGTCTATCTCCATCGACTACGCTGTCATGGAGAAAGCCGAGGAGATCTATGTCCTGCCTGCCAACTTCGGATGGAGCGATCTTGGCACGTGGGGTTCGCTGCATCAGATTACACCTCATGATGCCTTCAACAATGCTTGTATCGGGTCGAACATCGATTTGCACGACACGCGCGATTGCATCATCCATGCCACCCAGCAGCGACGTGTCATTGTTCAGGGCTTGCAAGGTTTCATTGTCGCAGAGAACGACGACCAGTTGCTCATCTGTCCGCTCGACCAGGAGCAGCTGATCCGTCAGTTCGTCGAGAATTAACATAATAGAGCTACGCTATGCTTTCAGAAGTCAAATGGGGATTCATCGGTTGTGGCGAAGTCACGGAGAAGAAGAGCGGTCCCGCCTTCAGTCTCATTCCTGGTTCGTCCGTGGTTGCCGTCATGAGCCGCAACCCTGAACGAGCCCGCAGTTATGCACAGCGCCACCACATCTCGCGATGGTACAGCGATGCTCAGGAATTACTCGACGATCCGGAGGTCAACGCTGTCTATATTGCTACGCCGCCGTCCTCGCATGTCACCTTTGCCATCATGGCGATGAAAAGCGGTAAGCCCGTATATGTTGAGAAACCGCTGGCAGCTACCTACGAGGAATGTCTGCGTGTCAATCGCGTGGCGCAACAGACGGGTGTACCCTGCTTCGTGGCTTATTATCGCCGCTACCTCCCTTATTTCCAGAAGGTCGATGAAATCGTGCGCAGCAACACGATAGGCAAGATCGTCGGTGTGCAGATCCGATTTGCCGTTCCTCCGCGCGATTTGGATTACAATCGCACTCAATTGCCCTGGCGCGTGCAGCGTGACATCGCCGGCGGCGGTTATTTCTACGACCTTGCGCCCCATCAGCTCGACCTGTTGCAGCAGCTCTTCGGACCTATCGTCCATGCCAGCGGATACACATCCAATCGTGCTGGCCTTTACGAGACGGAGGACACCGTCAGCGCCAGCTTCCAGTTCGTGGGCGGTCTTCCTGGCAGCGGCACCTGGTGCTTCTGTGCGCACGACTCGGCTCGTACGGATCGCATTCAAATCATCGGCGACCGTGGACAAATACGCTTTTCTGTGTTCACGTATGATCCAATCATTCTCTGTACAGAAAGCGGTCAGCAGGAAATAGCCGTACCCAATCCCCCTCATGTTCAGCTGCCGCTCATTCAGCAGGTCGTAGAGCATCTGCAGGGAAAACGAATTTGCAAGCTCGACAGCGTCAGCGCCACGTCCGTCAATTGGGTCATGGATAAAATCTTAGGTAAACTGTGAAAAAGGCTCGCGACATCATCTCCGTTGTTTCACGTGGTTTGCTTACGCGAAGCCTTGCCATGCTCTCACTTCTTGCATGGGCAGGCACCTGCGTTTTAGCGCAAACTCCAGACAGCCTTTCCATCTCCCCTGTGTCTGAAACTTCCGTGTCAGAAGCATCTGTGCCTGAAAAGCCTGTTTCTGACGTCACGTTGTCAGTTTCCCAACCGCGTCCAGGCTTCTTCAAGCGTTTCATGGATGCTTTCGACGCGATAGACAGCAACTACGTTGAGCCTATCGAATACAACTACACGGCTATGCTGCAGGCCACTCGCAACCTTGAGTATTACACTATCGGCGACCATGAGAGCGATGCTCGCCTCGCCTTTGCAGAGAAGAACAACCTGCGCATAGGTCCCTATTTCGGTTGGCGTTGGATCTTCCTTGGCTACACGTTCGATGTGCTGAATCTTCGCCGTAAGAATCGAGGCATCAATCTCGACTTGTCGCTCTACACGTCCCGTCTGGGTTTCGACCTTTTCTACCATCGCACGGGCGAGAACTTCTATTTTCGCAAGATTGAGGGCTTCGGCGATCTCGTCAAAGGTCTCGAAGGCGAGGCTTGCAACGACTATATCACCACACAGCTCATAGGAGCCAAGATCTATTACAACTTCAACAGCAAACGGTATGCTAATCAGGCTATTTACTCTCAGTCGAAGATTCAGCGCCGTTCAGCCGGTTCTTTCCAGCTTGGTGTGTCGTTCACGCTGCACGACGTTCGCTTCAATTACAACGAGCTGCCATCCCTTTTGTCGCAAGAGGCCTTAGAGCAGCAATCGATTCAAGCCCTCGAGCGTATCAAGTACACCGATTATGCCATTCATCTCGGCTATGCCTACAATTGGGCATTTGCTCGCAACTGGTGCCTCGGCATGTCGCTCATGCCCGCCATCTCAGTGACGTGGA
This sequence comes from Bacteroidaceae bacterium, assembly GCA_016280855.1. Lineage (GTDB taxonomy): Bacteria > Bacteroidota > Bacteroidia > Bacteroidales > Bacteroidaceae > Physcousia. Next base: position 23,233 of record JAEEHP010000228.1, on the reverse strand, counting down.
CGAGCACGAAGACCGCCATGCTTCAGAGCAAGGCTCAAGAGGAGGAAGGGCACGAGGATTCGCCTTTCTTTACCAAGATTTATGACTCGTTTCGCCGTCAGGCTGCCTTGGGACTCGACTGCACGGCCCGCTCGGGCATTATTTACAACACCGGCAAGTGGTTCGCGGGCTTGATGGGCATTGTCCACAACTTCAACTATCGTCGCAATGACATGCGTTTCAGCAACACTTTCGGCACGGCCAATGTCTTCGTCGGTTTTTATTTCCAGAAGCGTAAGACGAAGAGCCCTGAGGTGAAGACGGTGCCGCCAGAGTTGCCCCTACGTCGGGAGCAACCGGTGGTGGAAAACTGATAGGAGGGAGTTCCCAGAACCATCAATCGTAGAAATTCCACGAAATGCCGAAGTGAATCGACAGCGGGTCGATGGGGTAGTGGGGCACGAGGAATGCGTTGCCGCCGCTTTCGTTGAAGTGCTGGACGCTGAGGTAGCCGCGGACGCGCTTGATGGCAAGGTTGAGGTAGCCGTTGAAGATGGGATAGTTGCCGATCTTGACGCGTGTGAGGTTGGGATCCTGAATGGCAAACTGGTTCATCAGCGGCGCATAGGCGGGCGCATAGTACGAGGTGAAGTAGCGCAAGTCCACGCCAGCTTCGACACGCAGAACCTTGGCCACATGGAACACAACGTAGGGGTTCGTGTACAACGATATCGTGGGCAAGGGAATCACGTCGGGGTTGGTCGTATGCTGCCACGTAACAGCATTGTCCCAATGGAAGATTCCGAAGTGGAAGTTCTGTGTCAGCGTAGCGCTCATCACCTGTATGCTTCCGCTCTGCTGGCGCACTTCCAGGTTGCGGGTGAATGATGTCGTGTTGCCCTCGGCGTCCTCGCCGGTGGACTTGTTGGCGTAGGCCAAATAGGTGTAGTTCGAGATGTTCTCGACGCCGAAGCGGATGCTTGTGCCTAAGCGGTCGAACTTCAGGGTTCCCTCGACGCGGGTGTGGGTTTCGGACTTGAAGTCCTGATCCCACCATAGTGCTCTGCTGTGGTAGTGGGTGTAGTAGAACGGGGCAAAGACATTCTTGAAGAATGCTTTTGCTTCGAGGTGCACGGTGTCCTTGAGCAGTCGGAAGTTCAGGTCGCCCGTGCCATGAATGTCCATCTCTCCGGCTTTAGGCCCAACGACCCAGAACTCGGCTCCGGCGCTGTAGTGCAGCGTTTTGCCCATCATCTTCTGGATCTCGCCTCCTACGGTGATGTGGTTTTCGACGTAGCGGTTGAGCACGCTGAGGCTGTCGGTGGAGGTGCTATCGGGTAGCGTGAAGCGTTGAATCTCGTGTGATGCGAATAGTGTTATGCCAGCCTTAGCCCATTTGTTGAACCCTTCGCGGAGCTGCACGCCTACGGTGTTCTTCACGCTCAGCGCCTTCGTCTCGTCAGTTCCGCTGAAGCTTTGCCCGTAGAAGGGTTGTGTGCGTGTCAGATAGCCGGAATTCAGTCCGCTGCGCAGGTATAGGTTGTGGTTGAGCACCTGCGTCTTAAAGGTGTGGAAGAAGCTGGTGACAGGCACGAATTCGCGTGGAATCTCTGGCTGCTTGTCCTTCCACGCCTGGCGCAGGGAGTCAAGCGTGGTGGCCAGTCGCAGGGTATCGCCGAGGATTTCGTTCTGCAGGCTGTCGGAGCCTAACGACAGGAGGAGTTCTTCGTCCTTGGGCATGGCTGCCTTCAGGGAGTCCGAGAGCTCGCCGGCGCGGTAGATGCCGAGGTGGTAGCGATGGTTGAGGAAATAGGTCTGAACGTCGTTGCGGTTCCATACGGACGAGAGCACGGTAGGTATGTCGCGCGACCGTACGCTGCGTGCAAAGCTCTCCGGATCCTTGATATACTTGTCGTCCTCGATGCCGCCGTTCTCGCTCGTCTTCATGTGTGCCCAATAGGCCATGGCGTGCAGGTCGTAGCGCTCGCCGAGGTAGTAGCCGAACAGCGAGCCGCCCGTGAGCGAGTTGGCCTGGCTGTTGTAGTAACCGCGTCCGTAGGCGTAGTCGATCTTGAATCCGAAGCCGGCGATCTTGTTGATGTTTGACGAGAAGTAGGCACGTACGCGATCCTGTCCGTTCTCACGCGTTCCGCAGGAGTGGTACTGCAGGTTGGTCAGCGGGCTCTTGGTGTTGGTGAACAGGATGCTCGAGGGTGTCGTGTGGAAATAGTCGTAGGGCTGGAGGAACATGAAGTCGGAGGTCATCTCGCGATCGAGGAACAGACGCGAGAGTCGTGGCGCGCCGAGGTTGCCGGTGTAGTTGTATTCGCCGTAGTAACCGTCGGTGGAGTTGAAGTTCTGGAACAGATGGGGGAGGGTGTCGTTGTAGGCTTCGGGGAGCACCGTGCCCAGTCGTTCGTCGATGTGCCATTGGTGGAATTCGGTGGGCACGGTCTGATCGACCTTCGACGTGTCGCGTCCCCATGTCTTCTGCCCTTTCTTGTCGTCCTGTACGGGGTTGCCGAATTCGTCTAGCTGCTGTCCTTCGTTGAGGATATCGCGTGCCACATCCTGTGCGAAGCCGTTCACCGACCACGCGCACACCATGAGCATGAGCCAAAGACGAATCCTCTTCATCAGTCCTGTCTGTTTCAGTAATGCAGCTATTTTATGTCACTTATCCTTCTATCAGCTCCATTCCCTTGCGCAGTGCAGCTTCGTTGGCGGGAATGAGGTTGTGGTGTCGTTCGGGCAGCGTCTTGCGCAGGCCTTTGAGCACGTTATCGAGCGTCACGATGGGTCGCACTTTCAGCAATGCTCCGAGCACGATCATGTTGAATCCCTTGGGATTGCCCATCTCCGCAGCGGCATCCATGGCGTTGATTTCGAAGATGTTGATGTCCTTGCGCTGTGGAGGCACGCTGATGCCGTAGCCGTCGTAGATGAGTGTTCCTCCCGGCTTCACGCTCTGCTCGAATTTCTCCAGCGAGGGCTGGTTCAAGATGATGGCTGTGTCGTACTTGCTGACGATGGGCGACGAGATGCGTTCGTCGCTGACGATGACGGTGACATTGGCAGTTCCGCCGCGTTGTTCGGGTCCGTATGCCGGCATCCACGATACTTCCTTGCCTTCCATCAATGCGCTGTAGGCCAGAATCTTTCCCATGGACAATACGCCTTGTCCGCCGAATCCCGATATGATGATTTCTTCAGTCATAATAGTTTAATGTATCATTGATAATTGATAATGTATAATGATTACGCCATGCAGGCGTTAGGATTTACCATGCGCAGCCAATAAAATTATACATTATCAATTATACATTATCAATTGATGTATTTTTCAAGTCTCCCACGTGGTAGTAGTCGAACATGTGTTCTTCCATCCATTGGTTGGCCTCGATGGGCGTTTTCTTCCATCCAGAGGAGCATGTGGAAACGATCTCGACGAGCGAGCTTCCGCGGCGGTTGACGGAGTTCTCGAAGGCCTGGCGGATGGCACGCTTGGCCTTGCGTATGGCAGCCACGCTGTGGACGCTCTGTCGGGTGACGTAGCAGGTGCCTTCGAGTTGTGCGGCTATCTCGGTGATTTTCAATGGATATCCGTGGAGGTCGGCTTGTCGGCCATAGGGGCAGGTGGCTGTTTTCATGCCCATGAGCGTCGTGGGTGCCATCTGTCCACCCGTCATGCCGTAGATGGCGTTGTTGATGAAGATGATAGCGATGTTCTCGCCACGGTTGAGGGCATGAATGGTCTCAGCGGTGCCGATGCAAGCGAGGTCGCCGTCGCCCTGGTAGGTGAACACGAGGCGGTCGGGCCACAGGCGCTTGATGGCACTGGCAATGGCGGGTGCACGTCCGTGGGCGGCTTCCTGCCAGTCGATGTCGATGTATTTGTAGGCAAACACGGCGCATCCGACGGGTGAGATGCCGACGGCCTTCTCGGTGATGCCCATCTCCTCGATGACCTCGGCGATGAGCTTGTGCACGACGCCATGGGAGCAGCCCGGGCAGTAGTGCATGTCGGTGTCGTTCAGTAGCGTAGGCTTCTGATAGACAATGTTCTCAGGGGATATGATATTTTCCATTTCTTAAAAGCTGTTCAAAACATGAATCTGATGAAGAACTCGGCAATCTTGACCACCATGGCCACGCCGATGACGACGAGGCCGATGATGTGGTGCGCTGGCACGGCGAAGTACAACACTACGCCAACGAGTGCCAGGAGCATGAAGATGGTGTTCAGCGCGTTGCGAACTTGTTCTCTGTTCTGCATAATGATGAGGCTCAGGGAGGTGTCTTTAGATGTTGAAATCTTCCTTGAGGCGTGCAATCAGCTCATCGGGCGTGGGGACAATGCCGCCCATCTTGCCGTACTGCGTCACGGGCACTTGTCCTTCTACGGCGAGTCTGACGTCCTCGACCATCTGTCCGGCGTTGATCTCGAAGGTGAGTATGCCTTTCACACGGCGGCAGAGTTCCTGAATACGCAGGGTGGGGAAGGGCCACAGGGTGATGGGACGGAGCAGTCCTACGCGTATGCCTTCGCGGCGTAAGTCGCCGATGGCTTTCTGTGCAATGCGTGCAGCCGAGCCGAATGCCACGATGAGGTAGTCGGCATCCTCGGTCTGCAGTTCCTCATAGCGCACTTCGCGCGCGCGAATCTCTTTATATTTCTCCTGCAGGTGCAGGTTGTGCTTCTCCATGGCCTCAGGACGCAGTTCCAAGGAGGTGATGACGTTGATGGGTCGTCCGCCCTTGCGACCTGTGGAAGCCCATGGGCACTCGCGCAGGATCTCTTCTTCCGTGCGACGCGGTTTGAACGGTGGCAGCACCACTTTCTCCATGACCTGCCCCACGACGCCGTCGGAGAGGATCATGACGGGCGTGCGATACTTGAAGGCGAGCTCGAACGAGAGATCCACGAAGTCGGCCATCTCCTGCACGGACGAGGGAGCGAGCACGATGACGTAGTAGTCGCCGTTGCCGCCGCCACGCGTTGCCTGGAAGTAGTCGCCCTGCGAGGGCTGGATGGTTCCTAAGCCTGGGCCGCCGCGCTGCACGTTGACGATGAGTCCGGGGATCTCGGCGCCTGCCATGTAGGCAATGCCTTCCTGCATGAGTGCCACACCGGGGCTGCTGGACGACGTCATGACGCGTTTGCCGCTGCCGCCTCCGCCGTAGATCATGTTGATACTTGCCACCTCGCTTTCGGCCTGCAACACGACCATGCCGGTGGTTTCCCAAGGCTTCTCGACGGCCAGCGTCTCGAGGATTTCGCTTTGAGGGGTGATGGGATAGCCGAAGTAGCCGTCGCAGCCGCAGCGTATGGCGGCGTGGGCGATGGCTTCGTTGCCCTTCATCAGTACTATTTCTTTTTCCATAACGTTCAATTGTCCATTTTCTTTCTGTACACCGTGATGCACCCGTCGGGGCATACGATGGCGCATGACGTGCAGCCGGTGCAGGCCTCAGCGTCAGGCTGTTCGACATATCTGTAGCCGCGACGGTTCACCATCTTGTCGGCCAGACGAATCAGGTTGAGCGGACACGCCACGACACACAGCTCGCACCCTTTGCAGCGCTCGGTGTTCACGACGATAGCTCCTTTCATTTTTGCCATATTCCTATTGTTTACTGCTTACGGATTATAGTATTCCTTGCAGCGGTATTCCATGATCTCGATGAGCATCTTTCGTGCCGTGGCGGCAGGCGATTCGGGGTCGAGTGCAGCAGCAGCATCGTAGGCATTGATGGCCTCAGCCCATTGCTGTTGTTTGCGATGCGCATTGCCCTTCTCGTAGAGGCGTGCAGCCTGCGAACGAGCCGAATCTGAAACCCTTGAAGTCGATGAGTTCACGTTATCACTGCTTTAAACGGCCGCAAAGGTACGGAAAATTATTCAAATAACCGCTTTTTCAGCAGAATAAAAGCAGATGGCAGGCTTTTTTTTAACGAATTGTAAGATGTTCGCGCCCTCGCGGGTGCATACGTGGATGTGTCTATTCGCATCCCCCTGTGCGACTATTCGCATTCGCGACTGCGTCTGGTCGCTCATTGCGCCGTGGCCTTTGGCGCGTGCCCTTTTCTCCGGAGGTCTCCCCCTCTTTGAAAGAAAGGGGGGCGGGGGGGTGAGTCTTTCCCTTTCGACACTGCAAAGGTACGACATTTTGCGGAATTGTGCAATAGTTTTGAAAAAAAGGGGTGCACGGAAGAGCAGTTTTTTTTGATGCCGAACAGCGAACGAACGAACAGTTATTGATTTCGCGGCAAGAAAACGGCAATATTATATATTATATATATTTAATATATATAATATATAATATTGAACTCTTCACGCCATGCCATACCGAACAACCGAACAGTGTTCGTTCGTTCGCTGTTCGCTTCTTGTTCGGTATGCTGCGATTACCGTTCTGCAATGCACTCAATCTCCACGAGTGCTCCTTTGGGTAGCGCCTTCACGGCTACGGCAGATCGGGCAGGGTAGGGTGCTGGAGTGTTGTAATGTGTTAAAATGGGCGCTTTTTTATGCCTTTTTCGCCGCAAAGATAGTGATTATTTCGAAAAATATTTGTATCTTTGCAAAGAAATTGGAACACATAACACAAAAATATCGCAACCCCTTAAAAACTCTCTTTCAACTATGTTTAATCCCTTCCGTTCAGTCCTCTTCGCCAGTCTGCTCTTCGTGCTCCCCCTCGCCGTCTGTGCAGAAGATGAAATGACCGACAGCGTCCTGCACGACATCGTCGTCACTGGCACTCGCACAGCCGTCGCAGAGCAGGCCATCCTGCCCACCGTGACCACCCTCACCAACACGCAGCTCACGCAGCTGGAGCGCATCAGCGTGCTGCCTACGCTGTCCGAATTGGTACCCAATGTGCTCGTCACCCAGCGTGGTGTGATGGGCTATGGTGTCAGCGGCGGTGCAGCAGGCGGCATCAGTGTTCGCGGCATGTCGTCCGGCACGGGACAGGTGATGGTGCTCGTGGACGGCCATCCTCAGTACCAGAGCATCTTCGGCCATTCCATCGCCGATGCCTATCAGACGATGGTGGCTGAGCGCATCGAGGTGGTGCGTGGACCCTCGTCGTTGCTCTATGGCTCGAATGCCATGGGCGGCGTGGTCAACATCATCACCAACCAATCCAAGGCCGACGGCGTGCGCACGGACGTCAGCGTGGGCGGCGGTTCCTATAAGTCTCTGCAGGCGGAGGCGCACAACAGCGTGCGTGCGGGAAGGTTCTTCAGTGATGTGGCGGTCAACTACCAACGCAGCGACAACCATCGCGACAACATGGGTTTCTACCAGTACGGCGGTCTGGCCAAGGTAGGCTTCGATTTCTCAGCGCATTGGAGTGCTTGGGCAACGTTCAACATGACTCATTTTGCCGCCTCCAACCCAGGTCCTACGAGCGCTCCCTTGCTCGATGCCCGTCAGTGGATCAACCGCGGTGTCGTCGAGGCCGTAGCCGACAACCATTATGCTAAGACCGCAGGCAGCGTCAGCGTCTATCACAACTTCGGACGCCATAAGATCAATGATGGCCACACAGCCGACGCTGCCGCTCGCGATTTCCTCTTCCGCTCGAAGGATGCCCTGACGGGCATCAGCATTCACCAGGGCTTTGGCCTGTGGCGAGGCAACTGGACGACTGTGGGCTTCGACTATCAGAACATCCATGGCGAATGCTGGAATGCCGATATCAACACCAACGAGCCGCTCAACCGCAAGATGGAGCAGAACATGCACTATCCGCTGGATAAGAACCTCACGGAAGTGGCAGGCTATGTGGATATGCGTCAGGATATTATGCCATGGTGGACGGTTGAGGCAGGCGTGCGCTACGACCATCATTCCGAGGCAGGCGGCGAGTGGATTCCACAGGGCGGTTTCGTGTTCCGTCCGCTCAGCGATGCCGACCTGAAGCTGTCCGTGGGTAAGGGCTTCCGCGTGCCTAACCTGAAGGAGATGTATCTCTATGGCATCGCCAATCCCGACCTCGAGCCCGAGCGCCTGTGGAACTACGAACTGGCGTGGAAGCACCGTCCCTGGAACGGACAGTTCACCTACGGCTTCAACTTCTTCTACCTCAAGGCCGACAATCTCATTGCCTCGACGATGGTGCAGGCTCTGGGACGTGCAGCCAACTACAACACAGGCGAAACGGAGCATTTCGGCGCAGAATTCGAAGCGGCCTACCGCATCAACAGCCATTGGCATTTGAGCACGAACCACAGCTTCCTCCACACGCAGGAAGCCGTCCTCGCAGCACCTGAATACAAGGGCTATCTGGGTGCGCAGTATCGCGTAGCAGGTTTTGAGGCAAACGCTGGCTTCCAGTACCTTGCAGGCCTTTGCACGAACGTTCAGACGGAAGCTAAGGAGAACGTGGCGCTGCTCAATATCGGCTTAGCCTATCGTGTGTTGCCTCAGTTGAAGCTGTGGGCGCGTGGCGAGAACCTGCTGGCGCAGCGCTGCGAGATCAACGAGGGCTTCCCCATGCCCAAGGCAACGGTGATGGCGGGCGTGCACGTCACCTTCTGATTCCTCTTCGCGGGCGAATCCTTTTATTTGTTCTGATAAACCCTTACGTAGTCCACCTCATAGACCATCGGGAAGGCGCTGATGTCGGGCTCTCCGCCACAGGCTCCGATGGCGAGGTTCAGCAGTACATACTGCCCGAAGCCCGGCTCGTCGTTGGCGAACGGATTGATGTCGTGGTGGAAACCTCCGCCATGGGCGGCCTGTGCCGTCGGAATCTCGTTCATCAATTCGTCGTCGAGGTAGAGGCAGATCGCTTCTGGCGTCCAATCCATGCGCCATACGTGGAACTTTGAAGCCCAGTCGGGGTCGCGGTCGGTGAAGTGGGAGAGTGGCAGGCGTGCGCTGTCCCAGGCATCGCGCTCGTTGTCGCCCTTCCAACAGGCGTTGGCCAGCACGATGGGTTCCGTGCGGCCGTGGTTCTCCGTCTGGTGGTGGATGTTCAGCTCACGTGCCGGCACCCTGTAGAACTCCATCACATCGACCTCGCCGCATGCCGGCCATCCCCATCGGTTGCCCAGCGTCCAGATGGCGGGCCACGAGCCAGAAGCAATAGGAATGCGCGCACGTACTTCGAGACGGCCGTAGCGGAAGGTGAAGCGTCCGCGGCTCTCGATGCAGGAACTGGTGAACTCCGCCGTCCGGCGGTTGCGCTGCCAATTGCGGCTCTGTGGGTCGTAGCGGGGATTTTCTACCTGTTCGTGGCGACCTGTGATCTGCAGCACGCCGTCGCGGACGAGGGCGTTCTGGGGTTGGTACCACTGCAGCTCCTGATTGCGCACGAAGCCGTGCTCAAACTGCCATTTCGTTGAGTCCGGAGCTCCCGTGTAGTTGAATTCGTCCTGCCATACGAGGTGCAGGTTGTCGCGTGTCTGTGCCGTTGCGGCGAGGGTCATGATGAGCCCCACGGCCACGATGAGAAGGTGCTTTTTCATTGAAGTCTTGTTTTATTTCGTGACAAAAGTATAAAAATATGCTGGAATGATAGCATGATTGGTGAGAATTTTGTATTTTTGCCGCGTGAATTGACCATTAGGAAGCTGTAATCACTCAAAAAAGATACAAAATGAACCTCAAAATTAGACTGACCATTCTCAATTTCATTGAGTTTGCTGTGTGGGGCGCCTATCTGACGTCCATGGGAACCTATTTGGCAGGCGTGGGCCTCGCTTCGAACATCGGCTGGTTCTATTCCGTGCAGGGCATCGTGTCGATTTTCATGCCTGCGCTGATGGGCATCGTTGCCGACCGTTGGATTGAAGGCCAGAAGGTGCTGAGCCTCTGCCATGCGCTTGCCGGCTTGTTCATGATCGGCGCTTCGGCCTACGCCTATAGCGCTGGCGACGGCGTTCAGTTCGCACCGCTGTTTGCGTTGTATTCCATGTCAGTGGCCTTCTTCATGCCAACCATCGCACTGGGCTATTCTGTGGCTTACGCAGCCTTGGAAGGCGCTGGTTACGACTCCGTGAAATCCTTCCCACCCATCCGTGTGTGGGGCACCGTGGGCTTCATTGTCACCATGTGGGTCGTGGATCTCTGTGGCTTGCAGGCCACTCCTGGACAGTGGATGGTGAGCGGTTGCTTGAGTTTGGTCATGGCGGCCTATTCCCTGACGATGCCTCGCATGCGAATCGAGAAGGGTGGTGCTAAGAAGTCTCTCTTCGAGGCACTTGGCTTGAACGCGTTCAAGTTATTCTTGAACCCTCGCATGGCGATGTTCTTCATCTTCGCCATGTTGCTTGGCGTGTGCCTGCAGATCACCAACGGCTTCGCTAATCCATTCATCACGAGCTTCGGCGCCATCGAGGAATACCAGAGCACCTTCGGCGTGCAGCACGCCAACATCCTCATCTCGTTGTCGCAGATGAGCGAGACGCTCTGCATCCTGCTCATCCCCTTCTTCCTCTCGCGCTTCGGCATCAAGAAAGTGGTGCTCATCGCCCTTATGGCATGGGTGCTGCGCTTCGGCTTCTTCGGCCTCGGCAATCCTGGAGGCGGCGTGTGGCTGTTCATCCTCTCGATGATCGTCTATGGCGTGGCCTTCGACTTCTTCAACATCAGCGGCTCGCTGTTCGTGAACCAGGAGACCGACGAAAGCATCCGTTCGAGCGCTCAGGGTTTGTTCATGATGATGACCAACGGCCTCGGCGCCTTCATCGGCACCATCGTCGCCCAGCAGATCATCAACCACTACGTCTTCTACCCGCAGGAAGCTGGCGCTACGGGTGCTGAAACCATCGCCGGATGGCAGACCTGCTGGTTCATCTTCGCCGCCTACGCCCTCGTCGTGTTCGTGCTCTTTGCCATCTTCTTCAAGGACGGCAAGAAGCCCGATGCCTCGGCCATCACTCATTAAACGTTTCCTCATCCCTATGGACAAGAAGTTGATAGAATTGCAAATTTATGCCGTAGCCGGGACCCCTTCGGATCCCGATCGCTCGATGGTGCTTCTCAAGGAGAAGGACGGCGAACGCATACTGCCCATGATGATGTCCACCAAACGCGCTGTGACCCTGATGATGCGCACCAAGGTGCAGCTGCCGATGCCGGTGGCGACCACCATTCCCGATGCCGCCATACTCATGATGAACAAGTTCGACGTTCATCTGACTCGTGTCGTGCTGACTGCTATCAAGGAAGGCAACTTCTACTGTCAGATCTATGCCGAACGCGAGGGTGAGGAGAAAACGCTGGAGTTTTGTCCCGCTACCGACGGCATCGTCCTGGCCACCGCTGCCAGGTGTTCGCTCATGATCGAGGAAGAACTGCTCGAAGCCCAGTATATGCACAAGACGGGCGAGAATGCCTTTGCCATCAACATCAACATGCTCACGCGTCAGATGCTGGAGGAAGCGTTGCAGCACGCCGTCGAAAGCGAGAACTACGAGGCGGCGTCGCGACTGCGTGATGAACTGGCCAAACGCCCTGCGGAATGAAAGAGCTACGCTTCTTTTATACACCTACGCCCGAGGCTGGGCAACTGCCACAGGACGAAGCACAGCACGCCCTGCGTGTGCTGCGACTCGGCATGGGCGACGAGCTCCATCTGATGGATGGCAAAGGTGCCTTCCATCGTGCCGTCATCACCGAAGCCGATAACCATCATTGTCGCTACCGCATTCTCGAGAGCGTGCCGCAGCAACCCGAATGGACGGGGAAGATACACATTGCCGTGGCGCCTACGAAGAACATGGATCGCATGGAATGGTTCGTCGAGAAAGCCACGGAAATCGGCTTCGACCGCCTCACGCTGCTCGACTGCCGCTTCTCGGAACGTCGTGTCGTGAAGAACGAACGCCTCGAGAAGATCATCGTCTCGGCCATGAAGCAGAGCCACAAGGCGTGGCTGCCACAGCTCGACGAGATGACACCCTTCCACAAGTTCATCACTCGACCCGACCTTCCCGCCCAGCGCTTCATTGCCCATTGCTACGAAGGCGAAAAGCCCTTCCTCCTCGACCTCCTCGCCCCTTGTACCCCTGCCCTCGTCCTCATCGGTCCCGAAGGCGATTTCAGCATCGACGAAGTCCGTGAGGCCGAGGCTGCTGGCTTCCGATCCGTCTCCCTCGGCACCAGCCGCTTGCGCACAGAGACGGCAGCCCTCGTGGCGGTTCACATGATGCGCATCCGTAATACCTCATCGTCATTCCTCGCTCCATGAACAAAAAGAAAGTTCTCATCCTTCTTGGCGGACTCATCATCGTCACCGCCTTGATCACCGCCATCACCCTCTTCCTCCTTCGCGGCTCCTCGTCTTACATCAATGCCCTGCCGAAGGATGCGCAGGCGTTGGCACGCGTGGACATTAAAGCCGTACTCGACAAAGCCCGCCTCACGGACGAAGAGACGGCGCAGCTCTTCCAACGTTATTCGCTGCCCGAAGAGAAGCGTACCGACATCGGGTTCGACCTCTCGCAACCCGCCTACGCTTTTGCTGCTATGGACGGCAACTTCGGTCTCCTGGCTGCCGTGGCTGACGAAGATGCTCTCACGACGTGGTGCAAGAACCTGGCTGCCAATGGTCATGCCTCTGAGGTAACCCGTCAGCGCGGCCTCTCGTGGGTCGTGGTGGAGCAGCAATGGCTCATGGCCTTCGACGACGACAAGGCGCTGGCCATGGGACCGGCCGTAGGCGCAGCACAGGACCAGCTGCGAACCGTCATTGCCCAGCTGATGAAACAGGATAAGGATGAGAGCGCCCAGGGTACGGAACTGTACAAGTTATTAGGCACGAAGGACGAGCCGCTCGTGGCGGCTGTGAGGCCTGAACTCATGCCCGATGATGTGCTTGGTGCTTTGTCCTCGATCAAACTTAAATCTTCGTCGCAGGGCTTATACCGCATGACGATGGACGCCGACGACAACGAACTCGAGGTGGACATAGACATCGTTTCCGACAACGAGGACGTGCAGGCTGAGCTGAAGAAGTTGAACGCTATCATGCGACCCCTCTCAGGCGAGCTGACGAAGAATGCTCATGCCGACAACGCCATTTGGCTGGCTGTCAACACGAAAGGCGACGAGTTGCTGAAATTCTTGCGCGCTCAACCTAAAGTGCGCACGGCCTTGTTCACGATCAACCTCATCGTGGATGCCGACCGCATCATACAAGCCATCGACGGCGACGTGGCCGTTGAATTCATATCATCTAAAGCATCGCCCTCGGACATACGTTTCGATTTCGACTTCAAGAACGCTCGTCTGACGGCACAAGTCGCTAACACCGATTTCCTCAGCGGCGCCTCGTCGTGGGGCAACGCTTTCATGGATGTGCAGGCGCTCAGCGCCACGGAATACGTCGTGAAATACTCGTTGTCGCCTATCTATCTGGGCGTACAGGACAAGACCTTCTACCTGGGCAGCGAGCGCGGCCTCACCACGGAGGGCAACGCTTATCTTCGCCAGCAACTCGACGACATCAGAGGCGCTCGCTTCTTCGCCACCTTGAACCTCGCGTCGATTCCCCTCGAACCCCTCTCCGTCTGGACAAAACGCTATCCCGACCTCAACCGCCTGGATGTGAGGATGGACGAGGCTGGCGAGTTCACTTTCACCCTCAACGCCTCCGACACCACCAACATCCTCCGCACCCTCCTCGGTCTCTAACTCCTTCATCACGTCCCAAGTAACTTTCAACTCTCAACTTTCAACTCTCAACTCTCAACTCTCAACTCGTCAACTTGTCAACTCGTCAACTTGTCAACTCGTCAACTTGTCAACTCGTCAACTCGTCAACTCGTCAACTTGTCAACTCGTCAACTTTCAACTTTCAACTCTCAACTTTCAACTTTCAACTTTGAACACCATTTCCCTCCATAACACCCTTCCGCGCGTTTTCCGCCAGCGCACAGACATCCATTCGGATATCTGGCAGCAGGATGTCACCTTCGAGCGCGGACATCTCTATCTCATCGAAGCTGCTTCGGGCACGGGCAAGTCGTCGCTTTGCAGCTATCTCATCGGCTATCGCGATGACTACGACGGCACAATGGCTTTCGACGGATCCGACATTCGTTCGCTGCGTAGTGGCGATTGGACAGCATTGCGTCAGCATTCGCTCAGCACCATGTTCCAGGAGCTGCGCCTCTTCCCCGAGCTCACCGCTTGGGAGAACGTGCAGATCAAGAACCAGCTCACAGCCTTCAAGTCCGATGCCGACATCATGGCTTACTTCGAAGCCCTCGGCATCGCTGACAAACGCGACACACGCCTGGCGCAGATGAGCTTTGGGCAGCAGCAGCGCGTAGCACTTATCCGTGCCCTCTGTCAGCCCTTCGACTTCCTGCTTGCCGACGAGCCCGTCAGCCACCTCGACAGCGACAACAGCCGCATCATGGGACAACTGATGATGGACGAGGCCCGACGTCAGGGAGCCGGAGTCGTCATCACCAGCATCGGTCATCACATGGATCTTCCTTACGAAAAAGTCTTTAAGCTATGAAACTCATCTGGAAACTCCTTCGACGCCATCTGAGCTTCAGTCAGCTCGCAGGCTTCTTCTTCGCCAACCTCCTGGGCATGGTCATCGTGTTGCTGTCCTTGCAGTTCTACGAGGACATCGTTCCTGCCTTCACGGGTGAGGACAGCGTGATGAAGAACACATATATCATTGTATCCAAGCATATTGCTGCCACCGACGCGTTGGGCGGCAGGGCGCAGACCTTCACCGATGCCGACATCCGCGAGATCGAGACGCAGGACTTCACGCAACGGGTAGGCAAGTTCACAGCCTCGCAGTATCAGGTCTATGGCTCGATCTCCATGGGCGGCTTGGGCATGGGCACCGATATGTTCTTCGAGAGCGTGCCCGATGATTTCGTTGATACCCATTGGCCTGCCACGAGCGACGGCGAGGTGCCTATCATCCTGCCGCGCTCCTATCTTGCCATCTACAACTTCGGTTTCGCACAGACCAAGAACCTGCCTAAGCTCTCCGAGGGCGTCGTCTCGATGGTGCAGCTGGACGTCCGCCTTCGTGGAGAGGGTGGGAGAGAGCTCGCCCTCAAAGGTCGCGTCGTGGGCTTCTCCACACGGCTGAACACCGTCCTTGTGCCTGAGGCCTTCATGCAAAAGACCAATGCCGAGTTGGCTCCTAACGCCAGTGCCGAACCTACGCGACTCATCGTCGAGGTCAAGAATCCTGCCGACGATGCCATCGCCACCTTCATGCAGGATCACGGCTACGAGCTTGAGGACAACAGCCTCGAAGCCGGACGTGCCACCTATTTCCTCAAGGTCGTCGCCGCCATCGTCATGGCTGTAGGCTTGCTCATCAGCGCGTTGTCGTTCTACATCCTCATGCTCAGCATCTTCCTTCTTGTACAGAAGAACGCCGAGAAACTGCAGAACCTGCGACTCATCGGCTATTCGCCTGCCCGTATTTCGTTGCCCTATCAGCTCCTCACCATCGGCATCAATGCCCTCGTCCTCGTGCTGGCCTTTGCCATCGTTTTCTGGTTGCGCAGCCTGTATCTCGAACGCCTGTGGCAAGTGTTCCCGACGTTGAGCGAAGGAGCCGTCAACAACACCTTCCTCGTAGGATTTGCCCTGTTCGTCCTCGTGTCCTACTTCAACTGCTTAGCCATACGCCGTAAAATCAAGTTCTTGTAGGCTCAGCCACCTTTCCGCTTTATCATGAATCAACTCATCGCTCTCTATACCTCTTTCACTGGCGCTGCTCCTAAAGATGTGCAACCCATCAACGGTTCCGGCTCCAATCGTCAATACGTCCGTTTCGTCTCTTCGCAAGGCAAGGGCATCATCGGGGTCATCGGCACCTCCCACGAGGAGAACCGCGCCTTCATCACCCTTGCCCGTCATTTTGCTTCGAAGGGTTTGCCCGTGCCTCACGTCCTTGCCGTGTCCGACGATGGCCTGCGCTACCTGCAGGACGACCTCGGCTCGCGTTCGCTCTTCGATGCCCTGCGTTGTGGCCGCGAGGCTGGAGGACATTATAGCGACGACGAACGCGAGCTCTTGCGACGCACTATTGCCGAGCTGCCACGTCTGCAGGTCCTTGGCGCCCAAGGTCTCGACTTCTCCGTCTGCTATCCCCAGCCCGAGATGGACGAAACCAATGTCCTCTTCGACCTCAACTACTTCAAATACAGCTTCCTCAAGCCCGTCGCCAGCCGCGATGGCCTCGACTTCCACGAACTCCGCCTCGAACAGGATTTCCGCAGTTTGGCAAAGGATCTTTTGGACCCACCAAGAGGGTCTTTTTCTTCTTTCCTTTACCGCGACTTCCAAGCCCGCAACGTCATGCTCGATGCTGAAGGCAACCCCCATTTCATCGATTTCCAAGGCGGTCGCCGCGGTCCCATCTACTACGATCTCGCCAGCTTCCTCTGGCAAGCCTCTGCCCGCTATCCCCAATCCCTTCGCGACGAGCTCATCGCCGTCTATCGCGAGAGCCTCGATGCCACCCTCGCATCCCTCGGCCTTCCCCCCTTCGATTTCCAATCCTCCGTCTTCAATACCTTCGTCCTCTTCCGCCTCCTTCAAGTCCTTGGCGCTTATGGCTTCCGTGGCTACTTCGAGCGCAAGCAGCACTTCCTCGACAGCATCACGCCAGCCCTTGCCAATCTCCGCACCATCCTCCAGGAAGAAGGTAGTTGTCCCTATCCTGAACTGAGGATGGTCTTGGAGAAACTTACAGAAGACCCACCCCATGCCCTCTCTGTGAGGGAGGGAGTGGAATCATTTGAAAGCAGTAATCCCTCAATGTCACAGGTCATCGCCCCCTCCCTCACAGGGTGCCAGAAAGACGGAACTATTAAGTGTTCCGACTTGAATGGCTCGGGGGGTGGGTCCTCAGGGAGTGGGTCTGGTGGGTCCCTTGTTGTCCGCATCTTCTCCTTCTCCTTCAAGCGTGGCCTTCCTGAGGACACCAGCGGCAACGGCGGCGGTTACGTCTTCGACTGTCGTTCCACGCACAACCCCGGCCGCTACGAGCCCTACAAGCAGCTCACCGGCTTGGACGCTCCCGTCATCCGCTTCCTTGAGGACGACGGCGAGATCCTCACCTTCCTCGACAGCGTCTATCGCCTCGCCGATCATCATGTTGAGCGCTACCTCGAGCGCGGCTTCACCGACCTCATGTTCTCCTTCGGCTGCACAGGCGGTCAGCATCGCTCCGTCTATTGCGCCCAGCACCTCGCCGAGCATCTCAACCGGAAATATGGCATTCGCATCGACCTCACCCATCGCGAGCAAGGCATCCACACCATTTTCCCCGCTGCACAATAATTCCGCCCGTCGCGCGTTCTTTATATAGTGTCCATTATTCGACCATACCTGATTCTCCTCGTCTGCCTCCTTCCTCTTTCACTGTTTGCACAGGAAGAAGGCACGCCAGCCGTTGTGCCCAGCGGTTCTCCTGCCGACACCCTCTCCTGCACCCTCTCCGGTCGAGTCATCGATGAGAACCAGTCGCCGCTTCCCTTCGTCACCATCAAGGTCGAGGGGCAGATGGCGGGCACCGTCACCAATCCCGATGGGCGTTACAGCTTCTCGTTCACCACCGCCGATTCCATCGTCGTCAACTACACCCTCATCGGTTACGAGAAGAAATCCAAGACGCTCAAGCATCCCCAAGGCAAGCTCGTATGGAACGTCACCATGCGTTCCAGCGGCACGGAGATGGGTGAGCTCGTCGTCAAGGAAGTGCGGCGTCAGATGGGCACGACGCAGGACATCGCCACAAAGGATATCAAGCGTTTACCCTCCACCACAGGCAACGCCGTCGAGGAACTTGTGGCCACGCAGGCGGGTGTCTCGTCGCACAACGAGCTCTCGTCGCAGTACAACGTCCGTGGCGGCTCCTTCGACGAGAACTGCGTCTATGTCAACGGCATGGAGGTCTATCGTCCCCTCCTCATCTCCAGCGGCCAGCAGGAAGGCCTCTCCGTCATCAACTCCGACATGGTCGAGCGCGTGCAGTTCTCTGCCGGAGGTTTCGAGGCCAAATATGGCGATCGCATGTCCTCGGTTCTCGACATCACCTATCGCCGTCCTGAGCGCCACGAAGGTTCGCTGGGTGCCAGCCTCCTTGGCGCCAACATCTACGACGGCTTCCGCGTGAAGAACCTCTCATTCTCCCAGGGCTTGCGCTACAAGAGCAACCGCTACCTTCTCGGCTCCTTACAGACCAACGGCGAGTACGACCCCTCGTTCATCGACTATCAGGCCTACCTCTCGTGGCAACCCTCCAAGCTGTGGTCCATCGATGCCATCGGCTATATCTCACGCAACAAATATCGTTTCAAACCCAAGGACCGCGAGACCAATTTCGGCACGATGGAGGATGTCAAGAGCTTCCGCGTCTATTTCGACGGCGAGGAGCAGGACCTCTTCCGCACCCTCTTCGGCTCTGTGGCCATCTCGCGTAAGTTTGGCGAGCGCAGCACCCTGACCCTCGGCGCCTCGGCCTTCTCCACCAAGGAGCGCGAGACCTACGACATCCAGGGACAGTACTGGCTCGACGACACCAACACAGCCGAGCAGTTGGCCGTAGGCACCTATATGCAGCACGCCCGAAACCTGCTCACCTCCAGTACGCAGACGCTGCGCGCCACCTACGAGTTCCGTCCTCGCTACCATCAGATCCTCGCCGGCATCCTCTTCAAGCACGAGAGTATTAAAGAGAACACGCGCGAGTGGGAGTTCCGCGACTCGGCCGGCTATTCGATGCCTCATTATGGCGACCGCCTCGAGCTCATCTACAACCTCAAATCCGTTCAGGATATCTCGTCCAATCGTCTTGAAGTTTTCCTTCAGGACACTTGGCGTAAAGAGCTGAATGCAGGCATTATATCCGTCAACTATGGAGCACGCCTGAGCCATTGGTCGTGGAATGGCGAGACGCTCTTCTCGCCCCGTGCCGGCATCGGTTTCGTGCCTGCCAGGAACGATAACCTCACCTTCCGTCTCGCCACAGGTTTCTATGCTCAGGCTCCCTTCTACAAGGAGTTGCGCGACACCATCACCGCCGATGGCGCCACCGTCGTGCAGCTCAATCGCGACATCAAGAGCCAGCGCTCCTTCCAGGTCGTCGTCGGCAGCGAGTACAAGTTCCGCATCGCCGAACGGCCCTTCAAGTTCACCGCCGAAGCCTACTACAAGGCACAGTCGCGCCTGAATCCTTACAACGTCGATAACCTTAAGATCGTCTATTATGGTCGCAACGAAGGCAGCGGCTACGTCGCCGGCGTTGATCTCAAGGTCTATGGCGAGTTCGTGCCCGGCACCGATTCCTGGATCTCCTTCTCGCTCATGAAAGCCTCCATGAAGCTCCATGGCAAGACCATTCCCCAGCCCACCGACCAGCGGTGGAACCTCAACTTCTTCTTCTCCGACTACTTCCCCGGCACCGACCGCTGGAAGATGACGCTCAAGATGGCTTTTGCCGACGGCCTGCCCTTCGGCGCCCCGCACTCGGGTCTTGAACATCGCTATTGGCGAGCTCCCGCCTACCGCCGTGTTGATATCGGCATGAACTACCGTCTGTTCAACAACGAGGACGGCCATCGTCGCACGGGCTTCGGGAAGAATCTCAAGAACGTGTGGCTCGGCCTCGACTGCTTCAACGTCTTCGGGCTCAACAACGTCGCCTCCTATCTCTGGATTACCGACATCACCAACCAGCAGTACGCCATCCCCAACTACCTCACCGGCCGCCTCATCAACGCCCGCTTCCTCATCGAATTCTAAGGAAAACTCATTTAGATGTATTCAGTCTATTCATGTCATCCCAGACGTCGGATATGTATTTCTTTTTCTTAAAACAGGCGTCTCTTTTCTTAATTAAGTTTAATGCGCACTTAACATCTGTGCTTTCTTACGTTATATAGATGTATGAAAGCAGAATTGTTCACATCCATCGTCTTGCGCCTCCGTCCTCGGTTGCAGAGCCTCGCGTTGCAGTTTGATGCTGATCGCGAAGCCGCTGATGACGCGGTGCAGGAGGCATTGATGCGGTTGTGGACTGCTTGGGAAGGATTGGACGACGTGGCTGATGCCGAGCGGTTGGCGGTACAGCTGACGAAGCACGCCTGCATCGATGCCTACAGGCTGAAGCACAAGCGGCAGACGGTGGCGCTGACGGAAGTCACAGCAACAGCAACCAGCAACACCGTGCACGAAGCAGAACTGCAACGTGCCTTGGAGAAGGCTGTGGCTATGCTGCCTCCTGCCGAGCGCCGCTTGTGGACGATGTATTCCGAAGCGCAGATGGACAGCGCAGAGATAGCTGCCGCCACAGGAATTGCCGTCCGCAGCGTGAGCTCGATGCTCAGCACGGCCCGTCGTCGTATTGTAGAATCATTAAAGAAAGGAGGAATGCTATGACTTCTGATTTTAAAGATGACAGCTTGAAGTTGAAAGATGCTGAATGGTTGGAGCAGTATCTTGCGGGCAAGGCACCTTTGCACGCCGAGGACCTGCGCCTGCCTTCTGCCGAAGAACTCGATGCTGCCGAGGCCGCATTCGACGAGATCGTGGCCGGACGCAAGAAACCTGCCCGCCGTGTTCCCCTCTGGGCGTGGGCTGCAGCCGTGGCGGCTGTGCTGATGGTGGCCGTTCTCCTTTGGCCGCAGCCCGATGCACAGGAGACGCCTGCATTGATGGCAACCCTTGAAACGCCAAAGCAGCAAGGGAATGAGAAGGAGGCTCAACCTGTGATGGTGCAACAAGCGAGTCAAGAACACCTTTTAGCCGTCAACAAAAAAGAAAAAAACGTTTCTCAAAAAAGTGAAACAGAGCCTTTGGAGCAAAAGATTGCAGGCTTGACTATTGTTCCTACATCGGCAGACTTAGGACCTGGGGTTACGATGCGACTTGGAAAGCCTTGTCCCATAACAGCCGGAGTAGAGCCACTTCAGGAAGAGGAGGTCTCCTCGTATCGGCCACAGATAGACGAAATAATGACAGTCGAAGAGCTGCGCGCCCGTGGGAACCGGCTGACGGAAAACATACGGCAACAGCTACAAGCCATCAATGTCACATATTAAATTTGCACAACGATGAACAAGTTCGCATCTTTCCTTATTCTTATATCCGTCTGTGTCGCAGCGAACGCACAGGTGCGGCCAGAGATGAACCGACTCTTTGACGAGCTCAAGGGTATCGGCATAGAGTACTTTGAGATAATCAAGTATGGAGGAGATGGTAGTCCTAATCAGTTGCACTATTCCATAGGTCTTGATTACCGTCCCAAACAGTACCGTGATGCCTCAGGTTCTGCTTCGGACTCCTTATTGCAGCAGAACAGGAGCCTGCAGGAACAGCGTTTGGCCGCCGTCCGACGTACCCTCGACGAATTGCAGGCAGAGGCATCGGAGAGCTATCATTATGAATACCATCATGGTGGGCAGGACACCATCATCTATTCCATGAACCTCAGTAGCAACGACGATTGGGTCTCGACAAGCGGTGAACACAACCAAAGGAAGTTCCACACCGACGAATGTCTGTATTTCAGTTATCGCCCATATCGCCAGAAAGCAATGGGATACGCAGGATTTCTCGAATATCAGATCACTCTTCCGCAGGACAGTTTCGACGTCACGCCCTATACCGAGGAGATGCTGACTGCCGACATCGACAGCTTGTTCAAGCTGCATCGCATCAAGCCGCGCAAAGCGCTTTGGCAGCACGATCAGGAGTATTCAAAAGCGTATCTGGAATCCATCAAACACACTGGTGACTATAAATACATTCGTGGAGGTGGGAGTATAGATCACCTCGCTGGTATCACGAATGCTACCATT
This sequence comes from Bacteroidaceae bacterium, assembly GCA_016280855.1. Lineage (GTDB taxonomy): Bacteria > Bacteroidota > Bacteroidia > Bacteroidales > Bacteroidaceae > Physcousia. The sequence continues at coordinate 1,438 of JAEEHP010000228.1, read as the reverse complement.
TATACCGTACCACTGGATAAGGCTCAACAGGCGCAGCAGCTTCTTGCCGCGTTTGATAGCCTAGCGCAGCAGTATGCAAAGCACCTGCACAGCGAAGCTCACTACACATATCGCTATAACACTACTTTCAAGGAACCTATCTGGACACCTCTGCTCACGATAACATCTGTGGACGTTCAGTTAAAACCCTCGCGGATGTACACTTGCGAGCTTGATCTTAAGCGTGATGAATTCGGCTATCATTTCCTTGTCGCTCAAACTCAGGGCACCTCATGGCTACCTCGTCATTGGCCATCCACGAAGCGTGAAATTAACGGCCAGCGAACCTACTTCAAAGGCATGAAACCTAAGTCATGACCAGACGTCTTCAAATAAACGCTGAAACTTTAAGGTAAATTTTCTTTATCCGCTCCGCCCGCCTGTGACAGGTAGGCGGGGCAAGTCGTGAAGTATCAGTACCTGTTAATTCTTCGTAAATGTTTAGCTCCAACGAAATGAAATCGCACTTTTGTGCGGTATTAATAATTAAAGTAATAAAAACAAACAATGAACAAGAACGCTCGACCTTGGTCGTTTCGACACTTCGAAGAACCATCATCACCATCCTCTTCGCCCACATGCCACGATGAAATCGGGAATAATGCAAATGTCAGACAAATGTCAGGGAATAAATTTGTAGGGAACGGGATTTTTGACGCACCTTTGCAAGTCCTATAGGCATCCTGGCCCCGCTGCGTCGTGATGATGCGGCGGGGTACATGCAATAAAAAACATCCAAGAACGTTATATTATAAAAGAAATAACTATGAAGCAAACTATCTTCACCGCACTACTCACCCTCCTGCTCGGCACGCTGACAGCTAGCGCCGATGTCCTCAAAGGGCGCGTCATCGATGCCGAGACCAAAGAGCCGTTGCCAGAGGCAGAGCTGAAATTGGAGCAGACGGTGGAGTACGACGGTCACATGTTCTCATTTACCATGGGCACGAACACGGACTCGATAGGCTGCTTCAACATGCGACTGATGGGGCGCGGCACGCTGTCGGCATCGATGCTGGGCTACTACACGAAGACGAAGGTGGTGATGGGCTTCTCGGAGAGCACCAAGGACACCGTTGATGTGGGCGACATCGCGCTGAAACCGTCCGAGACGTTGATGAAGATGCTGGAGGTGAAGGGACGGGCGCGGCGCTTCACGGTGAAGGGCGACACCATCGTGTTCAACCCCGAAGCTTTCCACTTGGAAGAGGGTGCGCGGTTGGACGAGCTCATCCGCCAGCTGCCGGGCGTGGAGGTGGCCGAAGACGGCAGCCTGACGTGGAACGGCAAGCCCATCCGCATCACCATGGACGGCGAGAAGCTCTTCGGCGGCGACGGCATCATCAACCAACTGCCCGCCGAGGCCGTGGAGAACATCAAGGCTTACAACAAAGCCTCG
>JAEEHP010000028.1 GCA_016280855.1 Bacteroidaceae bacterium | reverse complement strand
CAGCTCGTGGTGGGCTTCACCACGAATGTGAAGAGTGGTGTCTACGCCATTCCCACGATCTATCCGCACTACACGAAGAACAGCTGCTACCTCTGGGTGGATGGCGACAACGATGAAGAGGGCAACCCGCGTTGGGTGGACCGTAATGAATATGGCATCCTGCCCATTCTGCTCATCGTAGAGGATACCCAGGGCACATTCGGCCTGGTTCCCGTGCTGACGATGTTCACGCCCAACGGCCTGGTGACGGCCGGTGAGCCTTCCGACTGCCTGATGCGACTGAAGAATGCCGGTTCGCAGACCATTCGCTCGATTGAGGTGACATCGCGTCAGGGCGAACAGACCTATAGCGAGAAGGTGAACCTGTCGAGCCCCATTGCTGCCAGCAAGACCAGCGGCTCGTTCCTGGTTCCGCTGACATGCTTCGAGAGCGGCGACGTGGAGTTGAGCATCACCAAGGTGAACGACAAGGAGCTGAAGAAGCCCATCACCAAGACCGTTAACATGTTGGCCGTGCCGAAGGAGGTGGCAGAGAAGTACTCGCGTCGTCCGCTGATGGAGTACTACGAGTCGGAGAACAACTACCGTTCTGCTCGCTACTACGATGAATACATCACCCCGCTGCTGGAGCCGGTACGCAACGACATCACCTTCGTATGCCAGCATCTCGACGACCAGTTCATGACGGGCGACGACGATGCCACAGTGCTCGCCCTGCAGCTCTGCGACAACGACTCTTCGCGGGTGAGCATTCCGGCGATGACCGTCGATCGTGCCATGAACACGGGCAATATCCTCGTGCAGATGAGCTCTACGACCAACCCGATGTTCGACGTCCTCGTAGACCCGAACTACTTCAATCTGATGCTGGATGCCGCCAAGGCTGTGCCGACGTTTGCCAGCGTGGAAGCCAAGGGCAATGCAGAGACCACAGGCATCGCCGTCGAGGTGAATGGCGATGTGGCTGAAGGTGTGCTGCCCGAGGGTGAGAAGCCTCGCCTGACGGTCTACCTGATGGAGCGCGACGTGTTCAGCGACAGCCAGATGTTCTGGACGGAGAAGGAGAAAGAGGAGCACATGGGCGAATATACGCACGTGAACGTCATCCGTGAGATTCTCGCCGACGGCGTTGAACTGCCGGCAACCGGCTCCTATTCTTGGGACACAACGGTGGATGACCCCGATCCGATGTGGAATACCGAGAACCTCTACATCGTGGCCTTCGTGCATCGCGACGGTCAGAAGGGTGGCAAGTACATGCATGTGTTCAACAGCACAGAGGGCAGCCTGAGCATCTCAGACGGCATCAACACCCTTGAGAATGCTTCTGCTGCTTCCGCCGTCTACGACCTGAGCGGACGCAAGCTTGAAACCAGAAACCAGCAACTTGAAACCCTCCCGAAGGGCATCTACATCGTCAATGGTAAAAAGCTCGTAGTGAAATGAAGAAACTGATTCTCACGCTGTTACTCTGTAACTTTGCAACGTTGTTGCTCTGGTCACAGGTGCCCTACGGCTATGCTCCTGCCAACCCGGCTGCCGAGGATCTCTCGGCGCTGGGCGGCAACAAAAACCAGTTCATGCAGGGACTGACGAAGTTCGACCCAACGCAAGACCCCGTGCTGCAACGCCTGAAGGGACGTGAGGTGAAGGGTGTGCGCTGCTATTTGCGTGCCGACTATAAGCAGGCTCGCCAGAAGCGCTCCGGCATCCTCGCCAGCGAGAGCAAGCCCGAGAACATCGTACGCCAGACCTATGCCGACCTCACGGAAGGTTGGAACGACGTGATGTTCGACGAGCCATACGTCATTGGCGACGAGCCGTTCTTCCTAGGCGTGCAAACCTATGAGACGCTCGGTGAGCCCCATCCGCTGGTTGCCTTCGCAAAGGCAACCGTTCCGCAGTCGTGCCTCATCAATCAAGGAAAGAAGACGTGGGAGGAATACACCGACCGCGGCACGTTGCTCATCTTCGCCCTGCTCGACGACAATGCCGTTGAAACCTTCGACCACGCTGTCTATGCACAGAACACCACGCACCCGCAGACGGTGGCTCCCGACCAGGATTTCACCGGTGGGCTCTACATCCATAACTTCACGCCTTACCCCATCGACAACATAACAATAGCCATGCAGGGCGAGGGCGCCGCTGAGCCGACATACAAGGACATCGCGTTGCCCGAGCAGCTTGAGCCCTACGGCAGCACTATTGTCGTGACACAGCTGCGGGCAGGAAGCACCGAGAGCACAACCGCCGACTGGACGTGCTGGGTGACGTATGTGAACAAGGCGCTTGCACAGCAGGCGCGCCCTGGTGTGACGAAGCTTTATGTGACGAAGGACAACTTCCAGCGCACACCGCTCATCGAGGAGTTCACCAGCCAGCGATGCATCAACTGTCCGCAGATGGCGTACTTCCTGGAGAAAGCCTTCGAGCAGTATGACGGACCCTACGTCTACATCTCTCACCACAGTGGCTTCCACGACGATGCCTTCACCAGCGAAGCCGACCGCGCAGTGGTGTATGTCTTCGGTGGCTATGAGCACGAATACAACCCCGCCATCATGTACAACCGCTCCGTCTTGGAAGGCGAGGACGTCATCGTGCAGGGCATTCGCGACATGTCGCCCACGCCCTATCTCAATGCTTTGGCCGAGGCAGCACAGATGCCGGCTATGGCTGAGGTGAACATCAGCGACGAGAGCGGAAACGTCACGGTGAGCGGACGCGTGGCCCGCGACCTCATCGACAAGCCGCTCTATCTGTCGTGCTATCTGGTGGAGGACGGTATCACTATCGACAAATACCCGCAGACGGGTATGGACGATGCCGATGCACCCGCCGACCTGAAGGATGTGTTTCGCCACAATGGCGTCATCCTGCACTACTACAACAGCGACCCGGTGGGCGATTTGCTCAGCGTGAATGCCGACGGAAAGTACAGCGTCAGTTTCCCCAAGGTAGAGAAAGAAGGCTTCGGTGGCACTGCACGCCGCTTGGTGGCATTCGTGCACAAGGTGAACAAGAACGACCTGCGCGACAACCAAGTGCTGAACGTCGCCCAGCTGATGCTCACAAATGGCATTCGGCAGGTGGAGGGTGATGAGAATTCGATGGATAATGCCTCGACAGCCATCTATGACCTGCAAGGCCGGAAAGTGGTAAATAGTACCGAGTTACAAGGCCCTGGTTTCAAGCTCCCCGCCCTTCAGGGAGGGGTTGGGGGTAGGTTCCTCCCCAAGGGCGTGTATATCCAAGGTGGGAAAAAGGTGGTGGTGAGATAATCATCAGCCCCGACTTTGCTAAAATGAATGTAGGGACGCGACACGTCGCGTCCCTACATGTATTGGTAAGCAGCCAGCGTTATCTCTAACCTGCGATTCGACGAATGTCAAAGTTACGAAAAAAAATATTTTGTTTTGTATTGCTCCCAACATTTTTTTGTAACTTTGCAGCATAAACGATCAACACCTTTAAGCAAATTGACCATGCGTAAGACGTTATGCATTCTTACTCTCGGATGGCTGTCGGCACTGATGGCAGTGGCTCAGAACGGCACAGAACAACCTGCCGTCATCATCGGCAAGGCTACCCCCGAGCAGCGAACAACCTGCATCGACCGCGACTGGCGGTTCTGTTATGGCGATGGAAGTGCTGCCATCGCCCAACCCGACGTGACCAGTGGCTGGCGCCTGCTGGACCTGCCCCACGACTGGAGTGTGGAGACCGAGGCTGCCCAGGCTGCAGGTGGAACCGTTGTGGGCCCTTTCACCACAGCCAGCATCGGCGGCTACCAGACGGCTTTCACCGTGGGTGGCGAGGGATGGTATGCCAAGCGCCTTACGGTGAAGGGCAAACGGCACCGCGATAGCCGTCAAATACTTTACTTCGAGGGTGCCTATAACCAGACGGAAGTCTACGTGAACGGCCAGAAACTGCATTTCAATCCCTATGGCTACATCAGTTTCCGTGTGGACGTGAGCGATGCCCTGCACGAGGGCGACAACTGGCTTCTGGTGCGTGTCGCCAACGAGGGCAACAACAGCCGCTGGTATGCCGGAAGTGGCATCTATCGCCATGTGTGGCTCATCCAAACGCCTCGTGATGCCTATCTCGACAGCTGGAACCTGCAGGCCACTACTCAGCAGCAGGCCGATGGCACGTGGCAGCTCGTCGTGGAAGCACCCATCGAGGGCGTTGCCAAAGGACAACAGGCACTGCAGCATACGCTCTACGATGCAGCGGGCCGAAAGGTGGCTACCGTCAGCGGCCGACAGTCGCGGCAGGTGCTTCGTGTGGAGCATCCCGAGCTGTGGTCGCCCGACCATCCCTATTGCTACCAGCTGGAAACACAGCTCATGGCAGGACGAAAGGTGAAGGACCGCCTGACCACTCGTGTGGGCTTTCGCAGCCTGTCGTTCACAGCCGACAAGGGATTTCTGCTCAATGGCCAGTCTATGCTGATTCGTGGCGGTTGCGTTCATCACGATAACGGTTTGCTGGGTGCGGCGGCTTTCGACCGTGCCGAGGTGCGCCGCTTGCAACTGGTGAAAGCTCAGGGCTACAATGCCGTGCGAACCAGCCACGGACTGCCTTCGGAATCGTTCCTCAATGCTTGCGATACATTGGGGCTGATGGTGGTAGATGAGACCTTCGACCAGTGGTTGATGGAGAAGAACCCTGACGACTACCACCGCTTCTTCCCTGAACACAGCACGAGCGACCTGCAGACCATGATCCGCCGCGACCGCAACCATCCTTCCATCGTGATGTGGAGCATCGGCAACGAGATTCCAGGGCGCATCGAACCAGAAGGCTTGGCCGTTGCCGAACGGCTCAGGCAGACCATTCGCCAGCTAGACACTACGCGCCCTGTCACGGCAGCCATCTGCGGATGGGATAACGGCGATACATGGAATTCTGCCGGCCACAGCTGGGAGCAGCAGGACGGAAAGGCTTTCCGCAGTCTCGATGTGGGTGGCTATAACTACCTTTTCAGTTTGTATGAACGCGACCACGGCACGCATCCTGATCGTGTCATGTGCGGACTGGAGAGTTTCCCGAAACTCCTGGCCCAGAACTGGGACTTGGTGGAACGCCTCCCCTACGTCATTGGCGACTTCGTGTGGACGGCCATGGACTATCTT